>CALDZF010000239.1 GCA_937944165.1 uncultured Rhizobiaceae group bacterium
GCTTGAGAAACGAACCCAAGCAAAAGCCCAAGATAAAAACATATTATGGTAGTAAATTTCAAACCTTCACACCAAAAACCGTGCCCCCTGTTCATCAATCATCTGTTTCGCTTTGCGGATGGCGATTGAGGAGGCTTCTTCCTTTGTCGAACACATGTCTGCGCGGATAAGCGTGTGCTTTTTCAACTCGCCTTCCACTTCCTTGGTCACCTGCGCACAAACACGAAACTGGCCACCTTCATCCATCGGCGTGGTTGCAATATGAAAATCCTTGTAGGTAACTTCTTCAACAGACGCAGAGGAAGCAGATTTCTTCTCACCACCACCGAAAAGTTTTTTCAGGAAAGACATATGTTTGCTCCTTTTTACTATCCTAGAAATAACACGAATACAGTCACCTGGCAAAATATGGCCACTTTTCCAAAAGCTATCATATACAAATTTTTAACCAAGTTTATTTGTTTAACTTGATTTATGAACAATGTTCAATTATTAATAAATGAACATTGTTCATAAACCGTAAGCAGGAAGACAAAAAAATGAGTGACATAAAATCCATTTTGAAAATTATATTGTTTGTTACATTGGCCATTATAGCGGCTTGCGCGACACTTTTCATGGTATCACCAGGCTTGGCCTTTGGAATAGCCATACATGGCGGCTTACCGCTTCTCATGATCCTTTATCCGACTTTTTTAGCCTGCTGCGGACTGCTTATTTTATTTAAGATAACAACTCGTATCGTAAAAAACAGATAGTTAAACATAACAGGCTTTTTCTCATTGCCATCAAACAGTTTTTTTTAGGAAGGACATTATTTAAAATCTTTCAAATTCAAAACGAGACCAGGAATGTTTTGAGGCACGACATCTTCATCCGTTTGCATTTCCTGAACGGATGTATAGATACCATCTTGAGGATTTAAATGCACATGGGTAGAGCGCGAGTTCACATCGATCACCCATAATTCAGTAATGCCAAATTCTGCATAAAGCTTGGCTTTTCTACCAAGATCATAACTTCTGCTTGAGTCGGCAATCTCAATCGCTAACTTACAATTTTCAGGATTGAGCTTTTCCAATTCACCAGAAGGATAAATCACGAAATCCGATTCTATAAAAGTATCATCAGCAAGGTAAAACGTCGTCTCAGGGATTGTATCAAGTCCCTCTACCAAATTAAAAACCAGTTTTTTATTAAGCCATTGCTTGATTATCTCATGTCGAATGCCCTTTGGTGACATAGGTACAATCTCCCCCCCTATCAGCTCAAAGCGCTCATTACGCGCCAATATGCCTGCTTCCACCATGGCAAGTACATCAGCCACCATAAAAGCACGACGCTCTAAACCTTCTGCTGCATGGGTAAGAGGTATATTCATTTTACAACTATAACACAAAAAAAGCCCGCTTCAAATATGAGCAGGCTTTTGAAATTATAAGTTGTAACCTAACTATCCAGGAATGAACGCAGTTTGCGTGATCTGGATGGGTGCTTGAGTTTGCGCAGCGCTTTCGCTTCAATCTGGCGGATACGTTCGCGTGTAACACTGAACTGTTGGCCAACTTCTTCCAGCGTGTGGTCGGTATTCATGCCGATACCAAAGCGCATTCTAAGCACGCGTTCTTCACGCGGTGTAAGTGAGGCTAGAACGCGGGTTGTTGTCTCTCGCAGGTTTGCCTGAATGGCCGCGTCAATCGGAAGAATTGCATTTTTATCTTCGATGAAATCACCAAGGTGCGAATCTTCTTCATCACCAATCGGTGTTTCAAGAGAAATCGGCTCTTTGGCAATTTTCAGCACCTTGCGCACTTTTTCCAAAGGCATGGCAAGTTTTTCAGAAAGTTCTTCCGGTGTTGGCTCACGACCAATCTCATGCAGCATCTGACGTGATGTACGAACGATTTTGTTAATCGTCTCAATCATATGCACCGGAATACGAATGGTACGCGCCTGATCTGCAATTGATCGCGTAATCGCCTGACGTATCCACCAGGTTGCATAAGTTGAGAACTTGTACCCACGGCGATATTCAAATTTGTCCACCGCCTTCATAAGACCAATATTACCTTCCTGAATAAGATCAAGGAATTGCAGACCACGGTTGGTATATTTCTTCGCAATCGAAATCACGAGACGAAGATTTGCCTCAACCATTTCCTTCTTGGCTTGACGTGCTTCACGCTGCCCCTTTTGCACTTTTTGTACGATACGGCGGAATTCAGTAGGCTGAAGACCGGTTTCGCCCGCCAAATCCTGAATTTCACTACGAATTTCCTTGATCGTAGCATTCTCGCCCTTGTTAAATTCTTTCCAGCCCTTAGCAGAAAGATTTGCAATACGGCGTATCCAGTTTGGATCAAGCTCGGAGCCAAAATACTCTTGCAAGAAAGAATCGCGCGGCACACCATAGCTTTCAGCCAGACGCATCAACCGCCCTTCAAGACCCAACAAGTTCTTATTAATTGCATAAAGCTGCTCAACGAGCGCTTCGATACGATTATTATTAAGAGAAAGCGATTTAACCGCTTCTACAATCGTATCAGTCAGTTCTTTGTAGCGTTTTTCTTGTGCTGGCGAGAGCTTCTTATTACCGAGCGCTTTTTCTACCAGTTGATCTTGTAGACGGCGAAGCTTCTTATAATCATTTGCAATGATATTCAGCGTTTCAAAAACTTGCGGTTTTAGCTCTGCTTCCATAGCTGCAAGTGATAGGCTTGCCTCCATGTCATCATCGTCATCATCGTCTTCTTCCTCCTCTTGACCAGGAAGAATTTCACCTGTGAGCGGATCTTTAAGAAGTTCTGCTTTTTTCTTTTCAGCTTCTTCTTCTTCACGCTTGGCTTTTTCTGCAGCAGCTTGTCCACCTGGTGGAATATGCCCAACCGGAACAACCTTGGCTTCAGGGCCTGCATAAGTTGCTTCAAGGTCAATAATGTCACGAAGCAGAATATTGCCTTCGTTTAATTCATCACGCCAGATAATCAAAGCCTGGAAGGTAAGAGGGTTTTCACAAAGCCCCGCAATCATAGTCTCGCGGCCGGCCTCAATACGCTTGGCAATCGAGATTTCACCTTCACGAGATAATAGTTCGACCGTCCCCATCTCGCGCAAATACATGCGCACAGGATCATCAGTTCTGTCGGTGGGCTCACGCTTCTTGGTGGCCGTTACTGCCTTGCCAGTAGTTTCGACAAGATCGCCACCTTCTGCCTCTTCTTCCAAATCTTCTTCTTCAACAACATTAATGCCCATGTCAGACAGCATGGTCATTACATCTTCGATTTGGTCTGGCGATACCTCATTAGAAGGGATAGCAGTGTTAAGTGCTTCTGTTGTGATATAGCCGCGCTTTTTTGCAGCTGTAATCATTTTCTTTATTGATGCATCGCTTAAATCAAGAACTGGCTTGTCTTGCACATCAGCAGTTTTTTCTTCACTGCTTGCTTTTGATTTGGTCGTTTTTGCTTTTACTTTTGTAGCCATGTGGCTCTATCTCCATCAAATGACAATAAATGCCATCTGCTATTGAATAATTTCCCTGCTTTAATCCAAATTCAATCCACACTTTTCAGTATTAAATTCGAATCACTCTACAAATTGTTAACTCTTGCAGTAGCCCCCTCATGGTTAATCGACAATTAACCGGTTGTTGTTGTCAGCAAAATCTTTGAAGAATTAAACCAACACGAAAACAAGAAACCTATGCAAAAAACTTATTACCACTTCAAAAGAACTGATTCCGCTAAATAGTAAAAAGGTCAAGGCAATTTTTAATGGTAATTTAGGCAGAATAAGCAAATTACACTTAAAAAGCCTTGCTGGCACGACCAGAAGACGCGCCAAAACCATCTATAAGAGCCTCAATCCCATCACTACGGGAAAGTTCTTGTTGTATTTGTAGCAGTCTTTCAAGATTTCCTTGGCTATCATCTTCAGCCAACGCACGTTCTGCTACTTTCAACTCCTTATTTAGTGTCTGATTTTTCAGATACAAGACATAAGATTGCATCCAGCCATCACGGGCATCTTCAAAACCTGCATTAGGTAGTAATTGCCATAGATTATTTACAACCAGATGTTGTTTTACATTTTCCAAAACGGATCCCAGTTTTTTTTCTCGCACTTTTTCAAGGATAAATTCTAAATCAGGAAATTCACCCTCTGCTTCAAGATTACTTGACCAACTTGCAAAACAATCAAGATACATGGATTGCAAAGCCTTAGCCTCATTACTTTGCATGGTAAGTGTGGAAACCTCTTCAAAAAACTCAAGCCCAAGTGCAGGATGAAATATCAAGCCGCCAATAAGCGCAGCTTCCCGCAAGGGCATTCCATTATGCCCTTTTTTAACAAGCTTACTGCCTAGCAATGATGGCGATGCAGAAAACTTACGCCCACCTGCATGTACTTGTTTCTGATTACTATAATTTGCCTGATATCGATTACCGGATTTATTAGGCGCCCGCTTATTGCCATTGGAAGACGAAAAATATCCTGCAAGGCGCTCTCTTATATCCTGATCGTAATGGTATCGAACGCTTTCATCCTTGATTGAATTAACAATCTGACGCATTCGCGTTTGAAGCTCTGCACGGCGCTCTGGCGTATTATAGATGCCAGATGCAATTTCGCGATTCCAAAGCATGGATGCCAATGGCAAGGCCGCCTCAATGACATCACGCATTGCTTCTGGCCCATCCTCTTTGATTAAATCATCAGGATCCTTGCCTTCAGGCAACATGGCAAATCGTATAGAGCGCCCTGGTTGAATATGCGGCAAAGCCATATCAATCGCACGATGCGCTGCTTTAAGCCCTGCACCATCGCCATCAAAACATAAAATTGGCTCAGGGTGCATCCGCCATAACAATTCCATTTGACGCTCAGTTAAAGCCGTTCCCAAAGGCGCAACCGCATTTGGAAAACCCGCCGCATGAAGCGCAATAACATCCATATAACCTTCAGCAGCAATAATCTGTTTTTGATCATATGCAGGTTTACGTGCTTTAGCGAAATTATAAAGTACGTTTGATTTATGAAAGAGTTCCGTTTCTGGTGAGTTCATATATTTGGCAAGCGCATCATCAGAAAGTGCACGCCCGCCAAACGCAATCACACGCCCTCTTGAATCTGGTATAGGAAACATCACGCGGCCACGAAATTTATCGTAAGAAACAGCAATGCCCTCACCGAAATTAACAAGGCCGCAGGCTTCAACCTGAGAGGCCTCAATTCCCTTACCAATCAAAAACTCTTTAAGTGCATTACGACTATCGGGCGCAAAGCCAATTCCAAATTCTTGTTGTATTCCAGCCGACAAACCACGATCCCGCAAATACGCCCTTGCATTTGCGCCAATAGGTTCATGCAACTTTGATTGGAAAAATTGTGCGGCCAATTCCATCACATCAAACAATGTCTTGCGTTGTTCTTCTCTTTGTTGCTCGCGCTTGTCCATGATTGGAACTTGTAAATCTGCTTGATTTGCAAGCAGTTCAACCGCCTCATGGAAGTTAAGCCCATCCAGTTCTGTTAAAAACCTAAAATGATCTCCAGAAGCGCCGCAGCCAAAACAATAATATCGTCCTTTTCGGTCTTCACAGTGAAAACTTGGTGTTTTTTCGCCGTGGAATGGACAATTACCCCAAAAGTCACCTTTAGCAGCATTAGTTTTCTTTTTGTCAAATTGCACACGCTGGCCTACGACTTCAGAAATTCGAAGTCGGTCACGGATGTCATCAAGGAAGCTATCAGGAAAACGCATAAGATTGTTTTAGCGATTATCCTTTTTAAGCGCTATTGTTATCTTTAAAAGTTTTAGTGGATGACGTGTGGATAAGTTGAAAACTGCTTGAGTAAATTACACCTCTGACAAAGAAGCTTTATTTCCCGAAAAACATTCCTAATTCGCACCAACGCAACACTCGTTTCATATCCCATAAAAATTGAAAATAAATACCACTATTGATTATCTGTTTCATTGCCGTTGAAAAGTGAAAGTGGAATATTGGCGCATTCGATTGATCTGGATTTTGAAGGATCAGCATTTTTCCCACAATTGGCCGAACTATCCCTGGCTTTCAGCGGTTCAGCCTTAACCCCTGGCAAACTGTTTACAGTTCTAGAATTTTCTTCTGGCTGCTTGACTGGTTTTGTATCTTCTATTTGCGTGCCCCAATCAATTGTTTGGGCGTTTGCGATGGTGACTGAAAATAAAAACAACGAGATGAATGATATAAATTTCATGATGTGCCTACCATGTGAAGATTATATCAACGTTATTCCAACTGATAATCACTGGACACTAAACTTTTTGAGAGCCTTACATCAAAAGCATTTTCCATGATATATTTGGATTACTAGCGATATTTTACATTTTATGTTTACGTTTAGGAACTATAAAGGTTTTTCAATTTTAACGAGTTTTCACAAAAGCCATGATCCATAAAACAATTACTATTATTTCTGTCGCAGCATTATTTGCATTAAGCGCATGTTCACAAGACACACCAGAAGTTACAGAAAAATTGCGCAAGGTAGGATCAGCGATTGAGGGTGTTTGGCATGTGACAGACTCTAAAGCTTGTGAAGCTGGTAAGCAAAACGCTACTATAACAATCACAAAAGAAACAATAGAAGTACACACGCAGGCAACTGATGAGAAAGAATTATTGCTTAAAGAAATGACAAAAACTAACAGCAATAGGTATCTAATATTATCAGGCGTTCAGGGAAAAGAAAGAAATTTTAAATCATTTGCTTATTCTGACAAAGGTGACAAATTAGAATTTGCTGGCTTTTTTATCAAAGACAAACTTCTCACACGCAAAAAGATTTTAGAAAACTATAATGCTGATGGTAAGGCATTAGAAAACCTTAAAAGATATGACTATCTGTTTTGTGGCAGCGCATAATTAGGTTGGCACCCGCCGCTGCCTACCGCCCGTCGTTTGCAAAACAACAGCTACCAATACAATTAGGCCGCCAATGAGTACGTTAATCGTTGTCACTTCACCCAAGAACAACCACACCCAAATTGGCCCTGTTACACTTTCAATCAGCACAAGAATACTAACCTCAGATGCTGGCAGATAACTGGCAGCCCAGGTAACCAGCGCAATTCCCAATCCTATGGTAAAAGCCCCCATAACCAAGCTAAGTCCCAAGTCCCAGCTGCTAATGACAAGACCAGAACCTATGCCAATAGCGACTACTGCATTGAGCCCAGAGGCAAATATACCGCCTAAAAACGTACCACCAAGCGCATCTTCTTTTTTAGTGTAGCGGATAACCACAAGCATGGAAGCAAAACAAAACGCAGAAATTAACGCGTAAACATTACCAAGAATGCCGCCTGTATCAAGCCCATCTTTCACCATTATCCCAACGCCAATCACTGCAAGAAACAAGGCAGTATAGGTAATTTGGCTTGGCTTTTCACCGATAAATATCCAAGCTAATATCGCTGCAAATATCGGTGCGGACGAAAGAATAAACAACGCACTAGCAATATTGGTGTTGAGCAAAGCATAGACGTAAAAGCTAAACGCCAAACCGAGAAAAACGCCAACAACGATATCCCATTTATCGAATGATTTCAGAAAACTAAGCGCTCCAATTTTACGCCTTAAGCAAGCAACGAGCATAACCATGGCTGAAAGCGCAAAGGAGCGATATACTAAGATTTGAAATCCATCTGCAGATTCCATCAGACGCAAAATTAAACCGACCATGCCCATGAGAACACCGCCGATTAAAACAAGCGAAATTGCAGTTGAACGAGCCATCTAAAACTCTGGTTGGCGCTCAGCCACCCAACTTACCTTTAACCAACCCACCGACAACGCCCATGTCCAATTGTCCACGATAGCGCTCCTTAAGAACGCCCATTACCTTACCCATATCACGAAGGCTTTCAGCGCTTGTTTCTGAAATAGCTTCAATTACTGCAGTCTCTGTTTCTTCAGGCGAGAGTTGTTTTGGCAGGAACTCGCGAATAATGTCCATTTCTTCCAATTCCTGAGCTTCCAATTCAGGGCGCCCGCCTTCGCGGTACATCTTGGAACTTTCTTCACGTTGCTTGACCATTTTTGTTAGAATATCCAGCACCTCTTCATCGTCAGCTTTGTCTTTGCCTTTGCCCCGAAGCGCAATATCACGTTCCTGAATTGCAGCATTAATCAGGCGTAATGTAGAAGTACGGCGCGTGTCCTTATCCTTCATTGCCAGTTTCATTTGTTCCGTAATTTTATTGCGCATCTTGAGCCTCATTTTTTTGTTCTGTGAACTTAAACTTATTTTCGGCTTCAATCAATGGTGGAAAAACAACACAAGCCATTGATTTTAATAATAATAATATATTTCAAGTTGTGTTGACCCCAAAGAAACTATCAACTATTTTGCAAATTCAGCCATACAATTTATTCATGTGATTCTAAGTTTTGGACTTTGGGTCACTTTAAGCACGCGCTAGGGAAACCAAAGATGACTGTTAATACACCTGCTTGGACTACTCAAAAACCAACCGCAGTAATTGTGCTTGCTGATGGCACCATTATCGAAGGCAATGGGTGTGGCGCTACAGGTACCGTTCAGGCTGAAATTTGCTTCAACACGGCCATCACCGGGTATCAGGAAATTCTCACGGACCCCTCTTACGCAGGCCAAGTCGTAACCTTCACGTTTCCACATATCGGTAATGTAGGTGCCAATGACGAAGACCAGGAAATGCTTGAGGCTGGTAAGTCGGATGGCGCCGTTGGTGCAGTATTCAAAGCTGATATTACACCCCCTTCCAATTATCGTTCAGCGCAGCATTTAAACGACTGGCTTAAATCACGCGGCATTATCGCAATGTCAGGCATTGACACGCGCGCGCTTACTAACTTAATTCGTGAAAAAGGCCTTACAAATTGCGTGATAGCGCATTCAGAAGATGGTAAATTTGATTTAGATGATTTGAAAGCCAAGGCAAAACAATGGTCTGGTCTTGAAGGTCTGGATTTAGCCAAAACAGTTGGTCACGGGCAAGGTACACCTTGGGCAGAAAAACCTTGGGTATGGGATGAAGGGTATTCAGACCTCAAGGATGCAGAACACCATATTGTTGCTATCGACTTTGGCGTAAAACGTAACATTCTTCGCTTAATGGCCGGTCTTGGTTGTAAAGTTACAATTCTACCAGCAACTTCAACAGCCAGTGAAATCCTTGCGCACAAGCCAGATGGCGTATTCCTTTCAAATGGCCCCGGAGATCCAGCCGCCACTGGCGAATATTCAGTCAAAACGATTCAGGACATCTTAAAAACAGACATTCCTGTATTTGGCATTTGTCTAGGGCATCAAATGCTAGCATTAGCACTGGGAGCAAAAACAATAAAAATGCACCAAGGGCATCATGGCGCGAACCATCCAGTTAAAGATCATACAACCAACAAAGTTGAGATTGTTTCCATGAATCACGGCTTTGCAGTAGATGCTGAAAGCCTGCCCAAAGGCGTAAAGCAAACGCACACTTCACTTTTTGATGGTTCAAACTGTGGTCTGGAAGTTGAAGGAAAGCCAGTATTTTCTGTTCAACATCACCCAGAAGCCTCTCCTGGTCCACAAGACAGCCATTACCTCTTCAAGCGTTTCTTGAACCTCATGAAGCAAAAAAAGGGCGAGGGGCTGGTAAAAGAACATTAACTCTTAACCATAGCTTAGCCTTCACGCTTAAGTGTACTAAAGTCATTAACTTACAGGCAACGTTAACTGTATTTAAATCACAATTCACCTATGTAAGCGTTATTATAGACAATTGTCTGAGAGAAATTGAAAATGACTAAGATTATTATAAACGGCTTGGAAACAGACCAATGCGCAAACATGCGTAAAGGATTATCCACGATTGCAAGCCGCCAGTCGGGTTCATTTGTTTATAAGGCTGATAATAGTTCTACAATTGCAGAAAACGTTTCTGCACCAAAAGAAATCACTAAACTAAAGTGTCACGCACCAAGTATTCTTGCCCTGTAATTAAAGCTTTCTGGCTTTAAACGTATCACAACTTTCCATACGACCTGATTCAAAACCACGACGGAACCAAAAACGGCGTTGTTCAGACGTGCCATGGTTAAAGCTTTCAGGCACAACATAACCTTGCGTACGTTTTTGTATCGCGTCATCACCAATCTGATTAGCAGCAACAAGTGCCTCTTCAAGGTCGCCGGGCTCAAGCCAGCCTTCCTTGTTAACATAATGCCCCCAAATACCTGCAAAGCAATCTGCTTGTAGTTCAACTTTTACAGACTGTTTGTTGAATTGAGCCTTGCCCATCGAACGACGCATTTTGTTAAACTGCGGCAAGACGCCAATTATATTTTGAATATGATGCCCTACCTCATGGGCAAGCACATAAGCTTGGGCAAAATCACCCCCGGCACCAAACGTTTGCTCAAGTTCTTTGTAAAATGATAAATCAATATAGATCTGATTATCCCCTGGGCAATAAAATGGACCGGATGCTGATGATGCCAATCCACATGCTGACCGAATCCGACTGTTAAACAAGTTTAATTGCGGGTTTGGATATTGCTTTCCATAATTGGCGAATATTGTTGCCCAAACTTGCTCTGTTGAACCAAGGATAGTTTCGACAAATTGTTTCTGTTCATCACTGGTATATTCAGTACGAGATGGTTGCTGACTTTGTGGCGCTTGTACTTGAGGTGCAAAACCACCGCCTAAGCTTCCACCCAAGCCACCACCTAAAAGTTGAAGTGGGTTCATACCAAGGGCCCACATGACCAAGCCAATAATAATCATGGTACCAATTCCCATGCCACCGCCCCTACGCCGACTACCACCAATCGGTAATCTACGGCGTGAGCTACCACCTGGAAAGCCAAAGCCACCGCCACTCTGCCCGCCACGAGTATCATTCACATTGGCACTTCTACTTCGGCCTTTCCAGCGCATCTCTCAACTCCAGAGTCTGTTCATTAATGTTACAAAAACTAACGAATTACGTTTCGTAATGCAAAGCAGAAATCAGTTTTTCACCTACTGAAGCGTATCAACATCATTTTGGGTTACAATATAAGTAGCTGTAAATGTAACCTCATCACCAGGTGCAAGCGTATCCCAAACACCATCCACGGTAGCATCGGTAGAATCGCTTGCAATACCATTATCAGCCGTCAGCACTTCATTCGTGGGCGTAGGCGGAGTACCACTTCCATTATGCGCGTCATTTAGTGATATATTGGAAACTGTTTGATTGCCTGTGTTCGTCACAACATAAGTATAAGTAACAGTCACGCCAGCAGGAACATTGGTATCATTATCAACCGTCTTGCTAACTGTAATAGAAGGATTTGCAGGAACAATTACTGTTGTCGCCAAAGCAGTTTCATCTGCAAGGCTTTCAGCGGAATACTGATCTGTTGTGATAGAAACATTGTTGATCAGGTTAACTCCCGCAGCAATATCACCAGATGTAACCGGATAACTCACGGTATATGTCCAGGTTTCACCTACCTCAAAAATATTATCAGCTGTAGCACTTTCGACCGGACCGCTCACAGTGCCCGTCGTGCCATCAGGCAAAGTATCATTCACGATAACGCCAGTTTGGTCTAACCTGCCTGTATTCTCCAATATAATTTCGTAATTCAAAGTAAACTGTTCTGCAATTGAAGGACGGTCTACTGTTTTGGTGGCTGTAAAAACCGGCAACCTGCGAACAGCAAAATACCCAACATTTTCAGCAATATGTGACCGCTCAGTATCTTGCAGTTGATCCTCATCAATCGCTAGAGAAAGTGTCGTACCGCCAACAGCACCAGAGCCAAATAAAACAGCCCATCCGCCGTTATTACCATTTAAGCCCGCAATTGTTGCTGTTGCAAATTCGAATGTACCGCCTAGACCATAACTGGCACCACCATTATCCACACCAGTAATTGAATTAGCTCCAAGAGCAGCAGTATAGGCAATACCTTCATAATTACCGCTGCCACTTTCAATAACAATGATACCCAGTGTCTCATTCCCGCGTGTCGTCGTATCTTCCGCAACCATTTTAGTCACACAGATACCATCAGCAAAATTGGATAAATAAGGAGGATTACCTGAAGATTCACAATCATTAGCATGGAAAACACTAAAATCACTGTCATTGAATGTGATTACTTGCCCAAGAACAGTGGGCGTCGTAAAACCTGAGAATGAGCCAGATATATTTTGCATTGTCGCAGCGGATAATCCCAATGCTACATTCCTGCCATGCGTAACAGTGGACAATACGGTTCGGGCTTCAATGCGCCGCCCGTCTGGCAATATGTTCACGCCCTCTTCAGCAACAAGACAAAATACAGAACCACTTGTCACAGCAGAAGAGTTACGCGGTCCTTGAAGCCGAACCTGCATACTGGATGCTCCAACACTTTGGATACGAACAACAGCTGGCGGTGCAGCACCACTGGGGAGGTTATAGATACAAGAAGGAACTGCATTACTATATGAATTTTCAAAATTCACACTCTGAAACGAACCACCAACATTTGGTATGGTTATTGCTTCAACAGTATTTGAAAGCGTAAATGCATTAGCAGTTTGCAAAAACAAAATGTTGAGCAAAACCAGATATATAGCTCTCATCAACATAAACTTTAATTACCCACATACTATTTCAATACATTAATCCCTGCTAAACTACAGCTAAAGTTATCATGATTTAAAAAAAATGGGAATAAACACTCTCTGTTCATCCACAGACATCATGTTCATTCCCAGACATAATATTATAAATTTGTGCCCTAATTCGAATGACCTGAATGGTTTGAATGGTCGTCTGATGCTTTTTCTTCATCATCTTCTAAATCAGCAGGGTCAATCACAATCATCCCAACTTTTACCTCACCGGCTTTTTCAAAGCTGAGTACAACGTCGCGCAACTCGCCTGCTTGCATCTGTTCAGAAAGCTTCATGAACATCAGATGATTACCCCCTTTTTGCAAAGAAACTTCACCACCTGCTGGAATTTCAATACCCTCCTTAAGCGGGCGCATACGCATTACACCTTCAATCAGCGTCATCGTATGGATCTGTTGTTTTTCAGAAAAACCACTGGACACACTCAAAAGCCTATCAGCCTGCGATCCATTATTCTTGATTGTTAAATAACCAGCAGCGACTGGTGCAGCCTTTACAGTTGCAGGAATATGTGGATGCTCGATAACCAAATCGCCAATATTATAATCATGCGCAAAAGCAGATATAGGTGTAGCAAGCATGATTAAGACTGAAGAAACCAAGGCGAAAACACGTTTCATTTTTATACTCTCTTTGAACAAATGGTATGAATTTATATCAATAAACATCTACATCAAGACAGGAATGCGGCAAGACGGCACAAGCAAAATTTAAAACTTCATTTTACCCCCAATTTCTAACGCCTGCCCCCTTTCACAAGCCATTCAGATAATCTATATGAGTCTTCTAGCCATTAAATTTTGCGTAACGATTCTTCCTCCTCCCAAGGAAGCATTAAAAACCGCGCGACAAAGAGAAATGATACGCTAGATGCCCGCAAGAAAAGATATAAACTCCATCCTCATCATTGGGGCTGGACCAATTGTTATCGGCCAAGCCTGTGAGTTTGATTATTCAGGGACACAAGCCTGTAAGGCGCTGAAAGCTGAAGGTTACCGAATTATCTTGGTAAACTCCAACCCTGCCACAATCATGACAGACCCTGAGCTTGCAGATGCAACCTACATTGAACCAATCACGCCTGAAATCGTCGCCAAAGTCATCGAAAAAGAGCGCACTGAACGCCCTGATGACAAATTGGTCGTACTGCCAACCATGGGGGGACAAACCGCACTGAATACAGCCCTATCCTTGCGCAAAATGGGTGTGCTGGATAAATGGGATGTCGAGATGATCGGCGCCGATGCGCATGCAATTGATAAAGCAGAAGATCGTGATCTTTTCCGTGAAGCAATGCATAAAATTGGCCTTGCAACACCACGCTCTGCTTTTGTGAATACAACCGACCTTAAAAGCCAGTTCGAAGAAGACTACAAAACTGGTCAAAAAGCAGCAAAAGACAAAGAGGCTTTTGAGGTTGAATGGCGCGAAGGTGAAACCATGCGTCTTGAAGAGCATCGTCTGGTTGCTCAAATGCAAGCGCTACAAGCAACAAAAACAACTGGCCTTCCGGCAATCGTGCGCCCGTCTTTCACAATGGGCGGCCAAGGCGGCGGCATCGCATACACTTTGGAAGAACTTTATACACTTGTTGTGGGCGGCGTGGATGCATCGCCAACCAATGAAGTGCTCGTAGAAGAATCCATTTTAGGCTGGAAAGAATACGAGATGGAAGTCGTCCGCGATAAAGCAGACAATTGTATCATTATCTGTTCCATCGAAAATGTTGATCCGATGGGCGTTCATACAGGCGACTCCATCACGGTTGCCCCTGCCCTCACACTGACGGATAAAGAATATCAGGTCATGCGAAATGCTTCCATTGCAGTCTTACGTGAAATCGGCGTTGAGACAGGTGGCTCCAACGTACAATTTGCGGTTGATCCAAAAGATGGTCGTCTTGTCGTAATCGAAATGAACCCACGTGTATCACGTTCTTCCGCCCTTGCTTCAAAGGCAACAGGCTTCCCAATTGCAAAAGTAGCGGCACGCCTTGCGGTTGGTTATACATTGGATGAATTGGACAATGATATTACAGGCGGTGCAACGCCTGCATCGTTTGAGCCGTCCATCGACTATGTGGTTACAAAAATCCCTCGCTTTGCCTTTGAAAAATTCCCAGGCAGTCCACCTCACCTTTCAACAGCCATGAAATCCGTTGGTGAAGTTATGGCGATTGGCCGTACCTTTGCTGAATCAATGCAGAAAGCTTTACGCGGTTTGGAGACTGATCTCTCTGGTCTTGATGAGATCGAAATTCCCGGCCTTGGCGAAGGTGATGACAAAAATGCCATTCGCGCAGCGCTTGTAACCGCAACACCAGAACGTCTGCGCATGGTTGCCCAATCGCTACGTGAAGGTGCTACGCCAGAAGACGTCCATCAATATTCAAAATTTGATCCCTGGTACATTAAGCAATTCAAAAACATCATTGCAAGCGAAGACCGCATCCAAGAACACGGCTTACCAAAAGATGCTGAAAACCTGCGCATGTTAAAAGCACAAGGGTTTGCCGACAAAAGACTTGCTGAACTTGCTGGCATGTCAGAAAAAGAAGTCACAGCACTACGCGCAGAACTTGATGTGCATCCTGTTTATAAACGCATTGATACATCAGCCGCAGAATTTGCCTCCCCCACCGCCTATATGTACTCAACTTACGAAGTACCTTTTGCTGGCGAAGTGCGCACTGAAGCTCAATCATCAAACCGTGAAAAGGTCATGATACTTGGTGGCGGGCCAAACCGTATTGGACAGGGCATCGAGTTCGATTATTGTTGCTGTCACGCAGCCTTTGCGCTGGAAGATGCAGGTTATGAAACTATCATGGTCAATTGTAACCCTGAAACCGTTTCAACAGACTATGACACATCAGATCGTCTGTATTTCGAGCCACTAACGGCAGAAGATGTGATGGAAATCGTCCGCGTTGAACAATCAAACGGAACGCTTAAAGGTGTCATCGTCCAGTTCGGTGGACAAACACCGCTGAAACTGGCTCAATTCCTGACTGATAATAACGTCCCAATTCTTGGCACTTCACCAGATAAGATTGACTTGGCCGAAGACCGTGACCGCTTCCA
>CALDZF010000240.1 GCA_937944165.1 uncultured Rhizobiaceae group bacterium
ACCGCCGCTAATGCACGTGTTGTGGGAATATTTAACGCATGCATTGCTTCGCCCATCAAATACTCCCGCAGAACAGGGCCAATAACTGCTTTACCATCGCCTCTACGAGAAAATGTTGTTGGGCCAGAACCTTTAAGCTGGATATCGTAGCGTGTGTTTTTTTGATCAACCACCTCACCCAGTAGCAATGCGCGTCCATCGCCTAATTGTGGCGAGAAGCCACCAAATTGATGCCCCGCATAAACTTGTGAAAGTGGAAAAGCATTATCCGGAATATCTTGCCCCGAAAAGAACCCAGCGCCTTCATCTGAATTAAATACAACTTCATCAAACCCTAATTCTTTTGCTAATCCAGCATTAAATTGAACAACTGTAGGTTTGGGAAAGTTGGCAGCAACTTGTGGCACATAAAAACCATCCATCTCTTTTGCAAAACTGTTATCAAAGGGTATCGATTGTTGAATTGGCATCAGATTTTCCTAAATCATTACAAAATTTATAAATAGAACACTGCACCAGATTTTAACATAGATATTTAGTTCTTTCTTTCGTATTCTCTAAAACAATTGAGGCAAGCTTCTGCTTCAAATGCTTAAAAGAAAGAGAAAAGCTTGCAAAAAGAATTTGATGTATTTGTAATTGGCGGCGGTGTGAACGGTTGCGGAATTGCAAGAGACGCCATTGGCAGAGGTTTTTCAACTTGCCTTGTAGAAATGGATGATATTGCAAGCGGTACATCTGCATGGTCTTCCAAGTTAATCCATGGCGGGTTGCGCTATCTGGAACATCATGAATTTAAGCTAGTACGCAAGGCTTTGAGTGAACGTGAGGTTCTTTTAAAATCAGCACCACATATAATTTGGCCAATGCGATTTGTACTACCACACCACAAAGGCCTACGGCCTGCATGGTTATTACGCTTAGGACTTTTTCTATACGACCACATCGGTAAACGTGTACTGCTACCTGGCACAACAACCGTAAATTTAAAAACCGCTGAAGTTGGCAAACCTTTGAAACCAATCTTTTCAAAAGGATTTGAATATTCTGATTGCTGGGTAAATGACGCAAGGCTTGTTCTTTTAAATGCGATGGATGCAGCTGAACGTGGTGCAGTTATAAAAACCAGAACGCAATGTATATCGGCAAAATGTATCGGTGAATATTGGGAGATTAAAACCAAGAATACCAATTCAGGCGAAGAAGAGAACTTCAAGGCAAAACTCATTGTAAATGCTGCAGGCCCTTGGGTTGATAATATTATTGGAGAGGCTTTGGGCAAAAGCGAAGCAAAGAATGTTAGACTCGTTCAAGGCAGTCACATCATAGTTCCAAAGCTTCATGATCATGACCACGCATATATTTTTCAAAACGCTGATAATCGTATTATCTTTGCGCTTCCTTATGAGCAGGATTACACTTTGATTGGCACAACGGATCGTGATTATGAAGGCGAACCAAGAGACGTAAAAATTACACCGCAGGAAATTACTTACCTTTGTGACGCAGCCAGTGAATATTTTAAAACACCGATTAAAGAAGACACAATAGTATGGACTTATGCTGGCGTTAGATCGCTCTATGATGATGGCGTAACTGCTGCACAAGAAGCAACACGAGATTATATTTTACGTGAGGATGGTAAAGACAATGAGCCGCGTGTAATTAATATTTTTGGTGGCAAAATAACGACCTATCGCCAGCTTGCGCATTCCATGATGAAGAAAATTGAAACCATTCTTGGCGCACGCAAACCTGCTTGGACACAAGACTTTCATTTACCTGGCGGTGATTTTGAAGTAGACGGCTTTGACGCTCTTGTTGAAGAGGTTACACAAAAATATCCTTTCATAAAACATCTACAAGCTTGGAGATTGGTGAGGTCTTATGGAACTTATGTTTGGAAAATGCTTGATGGCGTAAAAAACACTAAAGATATGGGAAAAGACTTTGGTGCCAATTTAACAGAGCTAGAAGTTCGATATATGATGGAACATGAATGGGCACAAACTGCTGAAGATATTCTATGGCGTCGTTCCAAGTTAGGTTTAAAAATGACTAATGAAGAAGTTTCAACTTTGGACTCATGGATTCAAAAGCAAACTGTATCAAACACCAAGAGTTAAATATCAAACATGGCATCCTATATTCTTGCAATAGATCAAGGTACAACTTCATCGCGAGCAATCTTGTTTGATGAAAAATTTTCTATCGTAGCCTCCGATCAACAAGAATTTAAACAACACTTTCCTGCTTCAGGATGGGTTGAGCATGATGCAGATGAAATTTGGCAAAGTGTCGTAGCAACTTGTAAGAACGCAATTTCCAAAGCAAAGATAAATGCAAAGGATATTGCTGGCATCGGTATTACCAACCAGCGCGAGACAACGGTCATCTGGGAAAAACCCACAGGCAAAGCTATCCATAATGCCATTGTGTGGCAAGACAGGCGTACGGCTGACACTTGCACTAAACTCAAGTCTCAAGAGCTAGAGCAAATGGTGACTAGCAAGACAGGGCTATTGCTTGACCCATATTTTTCTGCAACCAAAGTATGCTGGGTTTTGGACAATGTTAAAGGTGCAAGAGCAAAGGCTAAGAATGGTGAATTACTCTTTGGTACAATCGACACTTATCTGTTATGGCGACTGACCAATGGCAAATCACACAAGACAGACGCAACCAATGCTTCACGTACGCTGTTGTTTAATACTGCTACAAACGATTGGGATGATGAACTGCTTGAGGTCTTTAATGTACCTAGAAACATCTTGCCAGAAGTAGAAGATTGCGCTGCTGATTTTGGCTATTCTAGCGCTGATCTTTTTGGCGCTTTCATTCCAATTCTGGGTATGGCTGGCGATCAACATGCAGCAACAATCGGGCAAGCCTGTTTTACTCCAGGGATGGCCAAGTCAACGTATGGAACAGGTTGTTTCATGATGTTAAACACGGGTGAAGACCGAATTTCATCCAAAAACCGCCTACTATCAACCGTCGCCTATCGCCTGAATAACAAGACAACTTATGCCTTGGAAGGTTCAATCTTTATTGCAGGTGCTGCCGTTCAATGGTTGCGGGATGGATTAAAAATCATTGAAGATGCAAGTCAGAGCGGAAACCTTGCTGCAGCAACCGATGATACGCAAAACGTCATTCTTGTTCCAGCTTTTGCAGGGCTGGGTGCGCCCTATTGGGAGCCAGAGGCACGTGGTGCAATTTTTGGCATCACACGCAATACTGGCCCCAAAGAATTCGCTCGTGCAGCTCTTGAGGCCGTTTGTTATCAAACCCGAGACCTTGTTGAGGCGATGGAAAGCGATTGGCAAGGCGGGGTGGATAAAACTATTTTACGGGTTGATGGTGGCATGGTGGCAAGTGATTGGACGATGCAGTTTCTGGCAGACATGCTTGACGCGCCAGTTGATCGTCCTTCAGTTCTGGAAACAACTGCACTTGGTGTAGCATGGCTTGCAGGCATGAAGGCTGGTATCTGGCCTGACATGGATGGCTTTTCAAAGGCGTGGCAATTAGAAAAGCAATTCACACCTACAATGCAATCAGATGAGCGCAAACGTCGTTACAAAGCATGGAAACTTGCAGTTCAAAATACAATCAACCAGAAGTAACTTGCATCATAATCTACGCGCGCAGCTTTTCGCCTTTAGGGTCAAAAGGCGGTTCTGAAAGAATGGTGGCACCGTGTGGTTTGCCTAGTACCATAACCTCGACACGGTCTCCTGCTTGTGCCTTTTTAACAAAGCCAAGTGCCAGCGATTTTCCAACTGTATAACCATAGGCGCCAGAAGAAATGCGCCCTATTGGCTCCCCGCTTTTAAAAACTGGTTCGCCTCCAGTAGCATCTGCGTTTGAAGCAATTACGTCAGCTTCATCCAGCGCAAAAATTACTAATTTCTCACGAGCAGCTTTTGTCATATTTTCAGCAGCTGCATCTTTATTGATGAACTCTTTATCCATCTTGCAAAGAGCATCAAGACCTACTTCTTGCGGCCAATATTCTGGACTATACTCGCGGGACCAGGAGCCATAGCCTTTTTCAATACGCAATGACATCAAAGCACGCGAACCTACTGGCCCTACCCCAAATTCTTTACCTGCCTCCAATAAAGCGGTATAAAGCGCTTGCTGATCTTTTTCTTCACAGTGAAGTTCCCAACCAAGATCGCCTGTGAAAGAAACACGAAGTGCTACAAGCTCTATGCCTGCTAGCGTAATTTTTTGTGATCTCATAAACGGAAAATCAGCCGTAGCAAGTGGTGCATTCGTCATACGCTGTAACATGTCGCGGGATTTTGGCCCAGCAACATTAAACCCGCACATGGCTACTGTTTTACTTTCAAATGATACTGCATCTGGTTTGTTTGAATTGTTGAAATAGCGTGCATGATAACGCTCAGCCATGCCTGAACCAACGATCAAAAACTCTTCATCTGCCAATTTTGTAATTGTGAAATCACCTGCAATACCGCCCCGCACACCAATTAAAGGCGCAAGACAAGAACGCTCAATTGCTTTTGGCATATTGTTTGCAAAAATTGAATTTAACCAGTCAGAAGCGCCCACACCTTTGACGTGATATTTGGCGAAGTTAGAAATATCAATGATGCCCGCATGTTCGCGAAGCATTTTACATTCCCGGCCAACAGGCTCCCACCAGTTTTGACGGGTAAAGCCATTGGTATCAATTACGCCCTCCTCATCCGCAAACCATAACGGATGCTCCCAGCCATAGTTTAAGCCAAAGACTGCGCCCATCTTCTTTTGTGTTTCATAAATAGGGCGGGTTCTAACAGGACGACCAACAGCACGTTCTTCATTTGGGAAGTGAATTGAGAAACGGTTGGCATATTGATCACCCACTTTGGCTTTTGTAAATTTCTTGTCTGCCCAGGAACCAAATCGCGAAAGATCCCAAGGGAACATATCCAGATGTGGTTCGCCTGTTACAATCCATTCAGCAGAGAGCTGACCCAAGCCACCTGATTGAGAAAAGCCCGGAATAATACCATTACAACAGAAATAACCTTTAAGTTCTGGCACTGGGCCAAAGAGTGCATTGCTATCTGGTGACCAGATCATGGGGCCATTGATGACGCGTTTAATACCAGCCGATCCAAGTGCTGGAACACGGTCAATCGCACGCATCATATTGTCTTCAATGCGCTCAATATCGTCGCCAAAAAGTTCGTGCCCAAAATCAAGTGGTGTGCCCTCTTCCGCCCAAAAACGCACATCTTTTTCATAGGCTCCAACCAGCAAGCCTTGCCCTTCCTGTCGCAAATAATATTCGCCATCACGATCAGCAACCGATGGTAAACGCGCAGGCATAGCTTCTATTTCCGGCATTGTTTCGGTTACAAAATACTGATGCTCTGTTGGTAGTAATGGTAAATCAATACCCGCCATAGCGGCAACCTCACGGCCCCAAAGACCTGCCGCATTGACTACGACTTCGGTTTTAATGTCGCCTTTGGGAGTCCTCACAATCCATGTGCCATCAGCTTGTTGTTCTGTGCTAGTTACAGGTGTAAAACGGTGAATCTCTGCACCATTGTTTTTAGCACCTGTTGCATAAGCATTTGTGACACCTGATGGGTCAACATTGCCACCTGAAGGTTCCCACATAATGCAGCGAATACCATCATAATTAACCAGCGGGTGAAGTTTTTCAGCTTCATCGCGCGTTACTTCGTGAAAATCCAACCCATAGTATTTAGCCTTCGCCGCCTGCAATCTTAATTGATGTTCACGCTCTTGGGTTTGCGCAAGATACAAAGAGCCAGGCTGAAACACACCGCAACCTTGGCCAGTAATTTCTTCCAGCTCTTTGTAAAGGTTCATCGTATAATGTTGGATACGGCTGATATTATTATTGTCGTGTAATCCATGAATATTTGCCGCCGCATGCCAAGTGCTGCCAGAGGTTAATTCATCACGCTCTAAAAGCACACAATCACTCCAACCAAGTTTTGTTAAATGGTAAAGGATTGAACACCCTATAACGCCGCCACCAATAACAACTGCCTGTGCGTGTTCGCGCATAATTTTCTCCAGAGTGAATGATTTTAATTGCATGATTGCAATATTTTTGAAAACATTACGACTATGGATTATTGACGATAAGAGAGCAATGCGAACAAAAGTGGCGCGGTTTAACTACCCTCACTACAGAAGGAAATTACCATGAGCGGTCTCCCCCCTAAACTGCTTGCTTTTGCAAGGGTTAAACAAAAATTTTGTATAATAAAACATGGCTTGGAAAGTACAATATGACACCTGAAAACACACCAGCCGTATATATTGATTATTTAAATCGCTATGACATTGAAGCACTTGGTATTACGAATGATGAAATTCTTAATTCCATAGAAGAAGCGCTGATTGCGCAAGGGCGTGGCGAGACGGAAATTGAACCGCGCACGCATATCCGCCCTCGGGTTGGTGTTGAAGGTCATTTTAATGTTTTACGCGGTTGGATTGGTGATGAGATAGACAGCGCTGGCGTCAAGGTCGTTGGAGATTTTGTTCCTAATTACCTACAAAACCGCCCTTCTGAATATGGGCTTTTAACCTTGTTTGACCCACATATGGGAGCCCCAAAAGCGATTGTAGATGCAACTGGTATTACAGAAATGCGCACTGGTGCCATTACAGCATTGGGTGCAAAATACCTTGCTCCCAAAGCACCCAAAATTCTTGGACATATTGGTGCAAGAGGAACAGCATATTGGAATATACGGTTGTTGTGTCATCTATTTGATTTTGACGAGGTACGAGTTCATTCACGCAGACCAGAAAGCAGGGAAGCTTTTGCGGCTAAATTAGAAGCTGACCTTGGCCGCAAAATAACAGTTACCGATGATTGGCAATCCTGTCTTGAAGGTGCTGATATTATAGTGGAGGCATCGCGGCTTCCCAAACCAACTCCCTTTTTAAAAACGGAATGGATAAAACCTGGTTCTTTGGTTGTGCCGTATGGAACAATGTCAGCTGTAGAACTCAACTTAACAGATATAATGGATAAAGTTATCATGGATGACTGGGGGCAAGCTCATGGTGTATTTGGTGCATTACGTGCACATGTTGATAGCGGCAAACTTTCTGCGGAAACACTTCATGCTGAATTAGGACAAATCGCTGCTGGATTAAAACCTGGTAGAGAGAATAATAATGAAAACATCTTATTCTGGCATCGTGGCTTATCCCTTTCTGATATTGCACTTGGACATGCAATGCTAAAAAAAGCAAAAGCTATGAGTATTGGTCAGCGGTTAAGGTTCTTTTGATGCTTAAAATTGGAGATAGCCAGATTAATCTGGAGCATTTTTACGATGCGATACAGTCACCTCAAAGGCTTTATGTAGATGACGTTATTATTGATAAAATAAAAATGGCACATGACATTGTTGAAAAGAAAGCAATGGGTGAAGAGCCTATTTACGGCCTAAATACTGGACTTGGTGGCAATCTTGGCTATCGCTTAAAACCAGAAGAAATTTCAGATTTTCAAATGCAAATTATTGCAGGTCGTGCAGTCGCTTGTGGTAATCCACTTCCTGAAAATACTGGTAGAGGTATATTGCTTGCCAGAATAATTTCAGCAGCCAATGGATATAGCGGCATCAGTGCTGAATTATTTAAATATCTTTGTTCACTTTATGAAACGGGAATATCGCCTGTCATTCCTGAATATGGCTCTATTGGGGATAGCGATCTTGTACAAAATGCACATTTTGGCTTGGCGGCTTTCGGTCAGGGTAATGTTTATTTTGAAGGTCAAATTATGCCTGCAGCAGAAGCTTTTCAAAAATCAGACATCAAAGCCCCTGATCTTAAACCAAAAGAAGGTTTGGCAATGGTAAGCCATTCAGGCTTAAGCGTTACGCTTTCAGCCATTGCATTACGGGAAACTAAACTCGCACTTGAAATGATGAAATCCGTAATTGTTTTATCTTATGAAGGGTATGGCGCTAATCAGCGTTTGTTGCACGAAGACTTAAACCAATTACGCATTTCGCCTGGTCAACAAGAAATTTCCAAGTGGTTGCTTGAAAACCTAAAAGGCTCAGAGAAAAAACCTCGACGCATACAAGAAGCCCTGTCTTTTCGCACTGCTCCCTCAATCATTGGTGCAGCACATCACGCACTTCATCATGCAATTTCTGTTTGGCATAGTGAGGTTAACGGAACGTCTGATAGTCCTGTAGTCTTAGAAGATGAAAGTCTGGTTTCCACCGCTAATTTCCATACACCTGCTCTGGCACTTGCAATGGAGAACTTGTCTCTTGCTCTGGCTAGTGTTGCAAACGGAAGTGTTCAACGCATGCAGAAAATGATGAATTCTGAATTATCCGCTTTACCTAAATATCTCTCACCAATTGGTGGTGGATCAGCTGGATTTGTGCCAAGTCAAAAGACCGCTTCTGTTCTAAACTCTGAAATTCGACACGCTGCCCAACCCATCATGTTTAATCCTGCACCCATTAGCGATAGCGTGGAAGATATGGCACCCAATACCCCTTCCGTTGCGCGCAAACTTTCTCGTCTTTTGCACCCCTTGAAGCACTTAATCGGTTTGGAAGCACTTGTCGCATGTCAAGCTATTTCACTGCGCAAACCACCTTCCAAGAGTATGCTTACGACCCAATTATATAGCGCTATACGTAGTGAAATTCCCATGATGCAGGAAGACCGTTCAATAGGAGATGATATTAACTTGGCAACGCAAATTTTAACTTCACAAATGGAAAATGCCTAATTATAGGCATTCATGGTCAGTAGCGTATAAGTTGCAACCAATTCATTATCCTGATTTTTCAAGGCAACGTGCCAACGCACCTCTCCATATGTATCGGTACGTTTGGTTTTTCGCTTAACAGTTAAAGATACTGAAATACTATCACCTGGCGAGACTGGTTTTTGAAAACTTAAATCCATTAATCCAGTATTGGCTAGTACGGGGCCAGGGTTAGGTTCTACAAATAACCCTGCAGCGAATGATAATAATAAATAGCCATGCGCCACACGTCCTGGAAAAAACGGATTAGCCTTTGCTGCTTCTTCATCCATATGCGCATAGAATGTATCGCCAGTGAAATGCGCAAACTGTTGAATGTCTTCCAAAGTAATTTTACGCGATTTTGTAACCAGTGTCTCTCCTAATTCCAATTTGTTAAAATTGCGTTTGAATGGATGAATACTATTAGAAAAAGTTTTACTACCTGGCACCCAAGTTTTGCCAATTACAGAAACCATGTCTGGGCTGCCCTGAATTGCTGTACGCTGCATGTAATGCATGACCCCACGAGTGCCGCCCATTTCTTCGCTGCCACCAGCCCTACCTGGTCCACCGTGCACCATGTGTGGTAAAGGTGCTCCATGGCCTGTACTTTCTTTTATACAGTCACGATTGTTAATATAAATACGCCCATGATAGGCAGCAGAGCCTATTGTAATGTCGTGCGCAATTTGAGGATCATGAGTAATAATAGAGGTTACAAGACTGCCATCACCTTTGTTTAATAATTCACATGCGTGTTGATTATCACGATAAGCCATAATTGTGGAGGCTGGGCCAAAGGCTTCTTTTGAATGCACATGAATTGCACTATCAGGATCACCGCATTGCAATAAAACTGGTGAAACAAAAG
>CALDZF010000241.1 GCA_937944165.1 uncultured Rhizobiaceae group bacterium
CCAAAGGATCGCCGGCCTTGCTCAGTTGTTCAAGATGATCGCTAAGGCTGAAAAGACTGTTTGGATTCATGAGCACACCTCCATGCGCTCAGTGAATCACAAAATGTCAATCAGAGATAGGTTATTGCGGGTCTCCAGCTGCTGCTGACGCAAGTAAGACATCCGAAATTGGTCGTTTAATAACGTTAATGAAGAGCAGCGGCTGTTCGCTTTTTGAAATTATTATTTTAATGTAACAGTCATAACGGGCATACTAGGTCATGTGGACGAATTGACTCAGGTATAGGTTTTGGGGTTCCCCAAGTGTTTTCTTGCTGATTCAACGTTGATATTTGATTCCATGGGGGACTTTGATGTCAACGAAGATGACAGAACAAGACTGGGCGCTTGCATTGAAGATATTTCGTGTGTGCCTTCCCCGTGTCGGCACTTGGGGGCTGGGTGGCACAAAAAACCGCAAATTTGTGCAAATCGGGCAAGGCGATGAATATCAATTCTGCCGCCCTAACCGCTCAGCTTTTGAGGGCATGTTTGCCAAAGGCTATTATCAGCCAAAACTACTGGTTATGGCTTTTCTTGGAAATTCTGCCGAACGCTGGGCAAATTCGCGTTCTGCTGCAACCATAGATGCGCGCGAAACACTGGCACAAATACCAGGTGATACAGCCTGCGTATTTATGACCACTGCCCCAGTTTTTTCAAAAGAGATCAATGATCTACGCACGCGTGCGCAGGAAAATATTGTTTCTGCCTTTCAAAGCCAAGGTAACAGGTGTCAAACCCAGTTAGAAATGGCTCGCATCGGGCTAATTAGAAATGTCTCATTTTGATAGAATAGGTACAAGATATTTCGGCTTCGAGACCATTGGCTGACCGCAAGAGTCAAAGCCAATAGTCAACTAATTGCATGGAACATGAAGAATTTTTATTTCGAAATTTTTGGCTTTTTCAGCGGGGTTTTCTAGTAAGACTGCTTGCAAGCTATCTATACCACATTTGCCAGAAACATTCCGTTGTAAGGAAACGCCATCATTAAACTTCAGACGACGGTAATAATTTGTTGCAACTTGTTCTCCAAATAGAACTCCAGGATGCTTTTGCCAAAGAACACTTATCTTTCTTGTTTTTGGATCCCTGATAGCTAGTTGACGTCCGCTCCATTTGAAAACAACATTGGAATTCTCTGCATTAAGATCGGGATGCGAAATTTTATAACTTTCTTCAAGCTTCACTAAATATCTCTGATTAAATGACAATATAGTACCCGGTGAAGCATAAATAGGGCTATCTGTATCTTGCCCATATGAAATAGTAATCAAGAATGTCATTAATCCAAGAGTCGCAAGAATAACCTGTAAGTGTTTAAATCTCGTACCTATCATGTCTACTCGTATTTTATTTTCAATGTAAGGCTTAGAGTATGATTTAATTACCTAAAAAAAGACTTAAAACATATGTCCTGTCTGCAGTATTTACGGTTGCTTGGCTTGCCGCGCTTCTTTGAAATCAAACCAGAAGCGCCGTGAACCCTGAATGACTTTAAAAGACGTGTCATTTGTCTGCGACTGATGCCAGCAAGCTTAGCGCCTTGAATAACGCTCAAACGCTATCCGTTAATATCTTCAATTATCTTTAGTCTAGAAAGTTCACGTTCGCTCATCGTCAATAATGCCATTTACTCATCTCACATACTCAAAACTTAATTCTAAATGTGAGACATCTCTAACTTGCTAAAGTGAGACATTATTACTTTGCTGTTACAACAGGTGTGCTGTGGTGCAAGGGTTTAGCCAAAGTTTGCGGGATAAGATTGAAGGTAATTCAGATTATTTTCGCAAGAATGCAGAAGGTAAAGTTATCGATGAACTTCACCCCAATGCGGGGGCAATCAAACATTTCTTTGAGGAAAACACCCCTGCCATTTGTAAGGCAATCAGCGCGCAATTAAATGGGCGTTTCCTTAATTAAAAGACATTAAGGCCAATGTTGAAAAACACCGACCTTAATGCCTAGTTCTGAATTTAAGTTTTTATAGAGGGCTAAAAACTTAAAGGTCAGAAATCGCAGTTGAGCGGATTTTTTTCCACATTGCATCTGCTTTTGCGATCGTGCCTTTTTTGTCTTTTTGATACTCGCGGTAGATGTCTTCGTTTAGGAATACATATAATTTGCCATCGCGGATGTCGGCATATTTTGGGTCACCATCGAATTTTTTACCAACTGATACACCGAATGTGCAGAAGCCGCCGTTTTGTGGCAAGAAAGATGCAGGAGCCGATTGGAACTTCTTCATTTTTTCTTCTGTAGCAAAATAATAAGCAACACCATCATGAACTGCTGTAAATTTAGCTGAACCATTTGTACGGTTACCCAAATTAACGAATGTTACAGGATCGACGCCATGTAAACCCAAAGGAGCGCCAGCTGCTGTTATGCCTTTTGATGTATTATATTCATCTGCTGCAAAACCAGGGGAAGCAAATGCCACCGCGCTGCTGATTGCGACTACCGCTAAAATCATTTTATTTTTCATAATAAACTCCATGTTATCTTGGTTTCTCCGACTTATTCGTTAAGCTGATTTGTTTAATTTAAACATGAAAATAATTTTTATAACCGCAGAAACGCCTAAATTTTTGATAATTCGTTCAAAACAAAAAACTAATTGTTATTGAATTTTAAATTATTTGATTATTGATTCAATGTTTATATGTTACGAACAAGAAACAGTTGATTAGCTTATATTTTATCATGGGTTATACGGCAAAAATTTCAACGCCTTATGGATTATTATCAATTTCAGAGCATAATGGTGCTATTACTAAAATAGACTGGAGACGACCAGAAGAACCGCAAACATCTCCTTTACTTGAGGAAGCTGCCAAACAAATAAAGGCTTATTTTGAAGGACGGTTAAAAACCTTTGACCTTCCACTTGCTCCAAAGGGAGATAGTTTTCAACAATCCGTTTGCAAGTTGATTTCTGAAATCCCTTATGGGGAGACAACAACCTATGGTGCAATTGCAGAAAAGCTTGGCATTTACGGCCAGCCTGTTGGTAATGCTTGTGGGGGTAACTCCATTCCCATTATCATACCCTGCCACCGCGTTTTGGCTGTTGATGGTATTGGCGGTTATTCAGGGGACGGCGGCATAGAACGCAAGATTGAACTATTAAAGCTTGAAGGCGGGTTTCCGTATTTATTATGATAGGTGAAAAACATGA
The DNA here is from genome assembly GCA_937944165.1 of uncultured Rhizobiaceae group bacterium. GTDB lineage: Bacteria > Pseudomonadota > Alphaproteobacteria > Rhizobiales > Rhizobiaceae > JAALLB01. The sequence continues at coordinate 3,227 of CALDZF010000241.1, forward strand.
ACGTTAAGGAACAAATCAAAATCGGAGGCGGCGATTATGCCTATATGAAAATTAATGCTGGTGAACATATTCGCATCACTGCATTGGAAGGGCCTCAGGTTGCAGACCTATGGGCGTTTGATGCATCTGACACCAATATCTTTTTATCTGCAGAACATACACGCTCAACTTTGGAAAAATTAACACCTTCAGTAGGTGATGCGCTCTACTCCAATCGCCGACATGCCATGCTCACCGTCATGGATGATACTTCTCCTGGTACGCATGACTTTTTAATGTCTGCTTGTGATCCTCGTCGCTACGAATTGCTGGGACATGAAGGTTATCATAAATCTTGTGCGGAAAACCTTTACAAGGCGATGGATGATGCGGGAGCCACAGCGCATGAATTGCCCTCACCTTTTAATACGTTTCAAAACGTTAAAGTTAGAAATGATAAAAGCATTGCAATTATTCCACCCAAAGTTAAAGCAGGCCAATATATAGAGATGAGAGCTGAAAGCGACCTGCTTATTATAATTTCTGCCTGCCCCATGGATATTGCGGATACCAATGGCCCTGATGGTAAAACAAGACCAATACAATTACAGAAATTTAGCCAATAAATTATAATTAATCACTGATTAATCAAAAGCTGAAATTTTTTCTCTTAGTCTAACAAGACATAAATCTTTTTTTGTTATGTTAATCTTGAAAATAAAAAAATAAGGCGGATAAGATGAAAAACTTTATTAAAAAAAAATTTATTAAAAATACTAGCGGCAGTATTATGACAACAACAGCACTTTTGCTTGTTCCTATCCTTTTAACTGCTGGTGCAGCTATAGATTATTCACAATTTGCTAGAAAGAGTACGACGCTACAAAATGTAGTTGATTCTGCAGCGCTAGCAGTTGCACATGATATTCAAACAAAATCACAAAGTGAAATAGAAGTTGATGTAGATAATTTCCTTAGGGCGAACTTATCTGGACAGCAGTATTCAGAAATTGAAAATGTTTCGATTACAATTCCAACTGCTAAACAAAAGGTCTCAGTTCAAGTAAATAGTTCACACCCGACAGCAATAATGCAAATTGCAGGCATCGACACACTTTCATATTCGCCAAGCAGTACCGTTAATGCGCCAACAGGCAATATTGAGATTATGATGGTCTTGGATACAACTGGCTCAATGGCGCAAGACAATAAAATTAATGACTTAAAAGCGTCTGCCACGAATTTCATAGAGACACTTTTACCTTTAAACACCTCACCTGACAGAGTAAAAATAGGCATTGTACCTTTTGCCAATTATGTAAATGTCGGCACCACTAATCGCAATGAAAGTTGGATTAATGTACCACCTGATAATGGCAGTAACATATGGACTGGTTGTGTAGGCTCACGAACAGCCTCCAGAAACTTAACTGATAGTGATTATAGCTTCAGAGTCCCAGGTGTATTAGGTGAATGCACCACACCAATAACTGAGCTGAGTACAGATGAGACTACTTTAAAAAACGGTATCTCGGCACTTACACCAAAATTTGCAACATTTATTGCGCCTGGTCTCATTTGGGCTAAGCGCTCTCTATCAAGTATAGAACCTTTTACTAATGGTTCGGATGTACCTGGCACACAAAAAATTATTGTTTTGATGACAGACGGCGATAACACGATATCTGTGGGTCCAACAGATTTTAGATTACATAGTAGAGAGCTAGTTCCCGCTGGTTCTGGCCTATCACAACCACAAATAATTCAAGCCACAAATGTATTTCGTGCAGAAGCACAAGCAAGAGCTGACGCTATTACAGACACAGTTTGTACGAATATAAAAGCTGATGGCGTTAGAATATTCACAATCGGATTTGGAAACGGCATTTCCAGTAGTACATTATCACTACTACAAGAATGCGCTGACGATATCGACAATTACTATGCAGCGGCTGATGGTGCTGCCTTAAACCAGGCCTTCATCGAAATTGGCGCACAAATTTCAGGTATATTCTTGAGTAATTAATTTGTAATCTCAAACTATCCCCTTCCCCTTGTTTTCATCCTATGTATAACAAGGGGATGGAAGCACGAGAGCCAGATAATATAGGACTGGAAAACTCTGTATATACAGAAGATGACGCTGTTCGCCCTGAATTAATTCTTCATATTGAAAGCTTAACCAAGTCAGGGAATGAAACAGCCCTAAAAGCACTTGTTGAACCATTACACGAAGCTGAACTTGGCGACATCCTGGAAGCCCTTGATGCGGACATTCGCGCGAAGCTGATAAGCTTGGTCGGTGGCAAATTTGATTATGCTTCGTTAACAGAAGTTGATGAAGCTGTTCGTCTTGAAGTTGTTAATGCAATTCCAAACGAGCAGATTGCGGAAGCGGTTACTGAACTTGACTCTGACGATGCTGTATTCATTCTGGAAGACATGGAGCAAGTTGACAGAGATGAAATCTTGTCGCTGGTTCCGTTTGAAGAACGCTCGCGCATTATACGTTCACTGGATTATCCTGAAGAAACTGCTGGCCGTAGAATGCAAACGGAGTTTGTTGCAGTTCCTCCATTTTGGACAATCGGACAAACAATAGACTATCTGCGCGATGATAGTAATCTGCCAGAGAGCTTCTATGAAGTTTTCGTAATCGGCCCTTCATTTGAACTTATTGGTTATGTTAAGCTTGATACTATTTTGCGCACTAGCCGTAAGACGAGAATTGAAGATATTAAAGAACCAACAGTGCACCCTATACCTGTATTAGAAGATCAGGAAGAAGCAGCACGAGTGTTTGAGCGCTATGATTTAGTTTCTGCAGCTGTTGTAGATGAAGCCAATCGACTTGTCGGTGTTTTGACCATTGACGATGTTGTCGACTTTATCCAACAAGAAGCCGATGAAGACATTAAACGCCTTGCAGGCGTAGGTGATGAAGAACTATCTGACAGTGTATGGGAAATCACCAGATCAAGGTTCACATGGCTTTTGTTAAATCTTTTTACCGCAATCATGGCATCTGCTGTAATCGGCTTATTTGATGCCACTATCCAGGAGATGGTTGCATTAGCCATTTTAATGCCCATTGTTGCTTCAATGGGTGGCAATGCAGGCACACAATCAATGACGGTTGCCGTTCGTGGATTAGCGACCAAGGATATAGATAATTATAATATGGTACGTACGATACGCCGTGAGGTCATGGTTGGCTTTCTTAATGGTATTTTCTTTGCGATCTTAATCGGCATGATTGCAACATTCTGGTTTTCTAATGTTGATCTTGGGTTTATCATCGGAATTGCAATGGTCATCAATATGCTCTTTGCAGCATTTGCAGGTATATTAATTCCTATTGGTTTGGAGAAAATGCAGATTGATCCTGCCATTGCTTCAAGCGTTTTTGTAACGACTGTCACCGATGTGATTGGTTTTTTTGCCTTTTTAGGACTGGCCGCTTGGTGGCTTGGAATATAAAATATCAAAATTCTTAATCATTTAACTTGCTTTTGAAGTTGCCAACGTGCAAATTACTGCAGGTTTTTACGCTTACGTAAAATATTTTAAATGCATATTGGGGGTCTGGGAGAATAGTTTGAAGTCACCAGAGCAAAAACAATTTTATTCGATTACCGAGTTAACACGTGAGTTTGAAATATCCACACGCACAATTCGATTTTATGAAGATGAGGGATTAATCCAACCTATTAGGCGTGGGCGGACAAGACTTTTCAAGCCTTCAGATCGTCGATTACTCATGTTGATACTGAGAGGTAAAAGATTAGGTTTCACGATTGCAGAAATTCGTGAAATTATTTCAATATACAAAGAGCCACCTGGTGAAGGTGGGCAACTTAAGTTGTTGATCAAACGTGTGCAGGAAAAACGCGATCAACTTCTTCAAAAACGCAAAGACATAGATGAAACCATCACTGAGCTTGACCAGGTAGAAGAACAAAGCTTGACGCGTATGGCAGAGCTAGGTGTTGGCACCTAATGACGGTTGTCATTCGTCCTGTGGTTGCCGATGAACGCGATGCTTGGCAGCCTTTATGGAAGGGTTATCAAGACTATTATGAAACTAATCTGGATGATGTAACAGACAGTTTGTGGAAACGTATCATGGCAAATGATCCTGATGGCCCTCATTGCCTTGTTGCTGAAGGTGAAAATACCTTATTGGGGTTTGTTCAATACCTCTACCATGGCACCACATGGTCGCCTAAACAACGTATCTATTTGCACGATCTTTACACCATTCCTGAATCTCGTGGCAAAGGAATTGGCAGAAAATTGATCGAAGCCGTTTATAAAGAGGCCGAAGAGCGTAGTTGCGATCAAGTCTATTGGCTTACTCAGGATTTTAATGAAGATGGGCGCAGGTTATATGACAAAGTATCTAGCCTGACACCCTTCATTAAATACATGCAAAAGATCTAGGCTCAAAACCAATTAAACCTGAAGATTACCACTAATCCAAAGCACTGCTAATAGTAGACCAATCATAATGGGTTGGTGCAGCAGGTAATAAGCAAGACTATTACGGCCAAAAAACTTTAACAAACGCGCAGGTCTGTGCTCAAGTTGCGGCTTCGATAGGCCATTAAGCCAATTCATCTGTTCGCATAATTTTGCAGCCGCAATGCCTAGTAATGGTGCTGAAAACCATGGGAATACTGGCACATAATCACTTGAGTTTGGATTAATGGCAGAAAGTCCAGTCCAAAACCAATAAGGCGCGTTCAACAGTTCTGTTCGACCATAATAACGCAACGAAAAAACACCAATTGCGATAATTATAATAAGAAACCAAGGCACTCGCAAGAAAAGTAGTCCTGCCAAACTGGCAAATGCAATTGAATGCAGTATGCCAAAAAAGATATATTGTTCTGGCGTTGCAAAATAGGTGGCGATCGTAATTACCAATGCAGCAGCAATAATTTTGATCATCCGAGGTTTCCAACTTTGCCAACGTATGCGCTCACTATGAGCAAGGTAAAGACTGAAACCGGCAAGGAATAAAAACGAGCTCGCAATTGCTCTTGCAAAATATTTCCAATGAGGTTGAGATATAAAGCCCTGCTCTTTCACACCAAATAATTCTAAATCAAATGCAAAATGAAATATGGTCATTGCGATGAGGGCTATGCCTCTAGCAAAATCCAATAATTCTATTCGGCTTTTAGTCATTTATCTTCGTCCGGTTTTTGTGTCCCCAATCTTGCAACAAACAGACCACAAATGACAAGAAACAAAGCAATCAAAGTCGTTGTTTGAATTTCCTCGCCCAATATGATCGCGCCAAAAACAATACCAAAGACTGGAATAGTATTCATACCTATTGCAAAAACAGAAACCCCTACACGCCTGACCAGATAAAACCTTAAAACATAGGCAAGTCCTGTAGGAAATAAACCTAGCCATAAAAGCGCTAACCCGCTTTTCATTCCAGGTAACTTTTCTGGGATACCTTCAACCAATAAAGCAATCACAATCAAACAAATAGATCCGATTCCCAGCGTTATGGTCGTAAAAGGAATAGGTTTCATGTCTACTTTACGAATTAAAATACCACCGCTGACATAACAAAATCCTGCCAATATAATTGCGAACTGTGCAAAAAAAGGTGTTGCTCCGAAACCAAATATCGCATCACGCCCCACAATAAGTAAAATACCAGACATACCACATGCTACTGCTAGCAACTTATAACGATTGATAATTTCATCTTTAGTAAAAAAATGTCCTAACAGCATCGCCATAAAGGGAGTTGTTCCCATCAATAAGGCTGTCACACCAGAATCAATAAATTGCAAAGCCCAGGAAATTAATACAAATGGAACAATGGTAATCAGTAATGCAATAATGATGATTAAACCCAGTGTGGATCTTGGGGTTAAAAAGCTTGCCTTGCCTAAAATTGCAAATGGTACCAAAGCCAAAAATCCGACAAATACACGACCTGCCGCAGTCCATACAGGCCCCATATCCTCCAGAGCAAATTTAATAGCAGCAAAAGCAGATGCCCATATCAGGGCAGTCAATATCAACAAAGCTACATCTTTTCGACTAGCCCTTACTATTTGCTTCATTAAGAACTTTCCTTCTATGAGGATTTATGAGCCTACGTCCTAACCGCTTTCAAATTTATTTAACATTACCAATCTCACCTTTGACCACATTTCTGCCATGCAAAAAACACATGGCTGCCATGCAGGTATAGAGCAGGATTCAAGTTGCCTTGTCATATGGGAAGACATAAAAAGTATCAAACAAGGTACAGCCCCCAAATAAGAGGGACTGGTTTTCTAGACAGGGTAAAAAATGATAGAAGAAAAAGCAGAACCTAGTGTTTGGCGTATTGCGGCTTTGGCTATTGTAGTATTTGTTGGTGTAATGTTCCTCTCCGGAATGTTTGGATCTGTAGATACAGTTGCTATCGCTTCTCAATAAATTATCAAATTACATTCACAAAGAGCTGGTTTTTAGACCAGCTTTTTTTATGTCTTAATACCAACGTATAAGCATGACGGTTTTGGTATATTCGCGCAACGGCTAATGGTATATCTAAAAGGAAATCATTATCCTGGTTAGTTGCTATTATGTTTTTATCCGTCTTCGAGCTTTTTAAAATTGGCATTGGTCCTTCATCATCTCATACAATGGGGCCAATGACTGCTGCTGAATATTTCCTGGATGAAATCAAAAATGGCGAATGGCCCAGACGTTCAGGGGATGAACCCCATAGAATCCAAGTATCATTGCATGGCTCATTAGCTTTTACAGGCAAGGGACATGCAACGGATAGAGCAATTATTTTAGGGCTTGCCGGTGAGCAACCTTCAAAAATAGAACCTGATGATGTTGAAGGCATTATCAAAAGGGTATCTGATGCAAAAATAGTTTCACCAACAGGGCACCCTAATTATCAATTTGACCCTGAACGCGATCTTATTTTCGATTATGATGTAATGCTTCCGCTCCATACCAATGGCATGACGTTTAAAGCACTATCAAAGAACGGGGAATTACTTCTAAAAAAAGAGTATTATTCAATCGGTGGTGGCTTTGTTGTTGATGAAAACCGCCTTCGGGAAATGGAAGCAGTAAAATCCACACGAATAGACCGCGTCCCCTATCCTTTTGAAAATGCCAACCAAATGCTGCAGATGGCAAAAGAGTCTGGCCTGAGCATCGCAGATATGAAACGTGCTAATGAACATACCAATATGTCACCGCAAGAACTTATCGAAGGGTTGGCCAATATTTGGGACACGATGCACAATTGCGTTGAGCGCGGCTTAAGAGAACATGGCGAACTACCAGGTGGTTTACGCGTTAAACGACGCTCAGCAGCCATTGTAGAACAATTAGAGGCTGAATGGGGTATAAATCAAATCAACCCAGTTGCTGCAAATGAGTGGTTGCAAGTCTATGCCATGGCAGTAAACGAAGAAAATGCTGCTGGAGGCAAAGTTGTCACCGCACCAACAAATGGAGCGGCAGGTGTTATTCCCGCTATCATGAGTTATTATATCAAATTCTTTCCGGATACAGGTATTAAGCAACGTGAAGATTATCTTCTTACAGCATCAGCTCTTGGGGGGATTATCAAACATAATGCTTCAATCTCTGGTGCAGAGGTTGGCTGTCAAGGTGAAGTAGGCTCCGCAGCCGCAATGGGTGCTGCTGGTCTTGCTGCTATTATGGGTGGTACACCAGAACAGATAGAAAACGCAGCCGAGATTGCTCTTGAACATCACTTAGGCATGACCTGCGACCCAATTGGAGGACTTGTTCAAGTGCCTTGTATTGAGCGCAATGGGCTTGGCGCTATCAAGGCAGTGTCAGCAGCTTCTTTGGCACTTCGTGGGGATGGTACGCATTTTGTGTCGCTTGATGCATGTGTCAAAACCATGCTTGAGACAGGTAAAGACATGAACACACGCTACAAGGAAACAAGCCAAGGTGGCCTTGCGGTAAATGTTGTTGAATGCTGAGGTTTTAACTGGTTTTTATACTGCCCTCACCCTAGATTAATTTCCATGTCCTTGAATTTATTAAAATTATGTGTAGGCGTTTCTGCCGTTGAAGAATTGCAAGCGTGGATTGATTACCGACTTGATGAAAAACGTCGTCAGGGACGAGAAGCCATTCATGCTCAAACAACAAGAATGATCCCTAAGCGTATTGAAGAATTACTGGATGGTGGTTCGCTTTATTGGGTTATCAAAGGCAATGTGCAAGTTCGCCAACATCTTGTTGATATTAGGCCGTTTGTTGATCCTAATGGTATTAAACGCTGCGATCTTGTGCTTGAGCCGCGCTTGATATTAACCGAATGGCAACCCAGACGTGCCTTTCAGGGGTGGCGTTATTTAACGCTTGAAGATGCACCTAATGATATTGGCGACAGTGGAAGCGGTGTAAATGCCCTCCCCCCAGACTTACGAATTGAACTCTCTAATCTTGGCTTATTATAAGCATTTCTTTACGTTAACCAACAAGTCCACTTGTTGCTACGTAGGTAGTCAAGCTATCTTGAAAAGCAATCACTGCTAGGCAATAATTTCCTTTAGGGTAAGTATTCCTTTTGGGATTGGTAAATGTTTAGCGTAACCAAAAATCAAAAACAGGCGCATGTCATTGTATGTGGCAATGAGAAAGGTGGTTCGGGGAAAACTACCACGATCATGCATTTGACCGTTGCTCTACTGAATGCAGGTTATAAGGTTGCCACACTGGATCTTGATACTCGCCAACAAAGTTTTTCTCGCTATATCAATAACCGTGAAATTTTTTCAAAACGCTCAAACCTCAACCTCTCTCTGCCGGATCATCGTAGTGTAAAGCGCGATTATTCCGACTATGTTTCTGATCAAGAAAATAACGAGCTTTTAGATTTTCTTGATATCATTATGGACATTCAATCCAAGAATGATTTTATCCTGATTGATACGCCAGGACACGACGGTTACCTCATGCGGATGGCGCACTCCATGGCAGATACATTGGTTACGCCGATGAATGATTCTTATGTTGATTTTGATGTATTAGGTCAAATAGACTCCGAAACAGGGAATGTCGATACGCTTTCACATTATGCAAGAACAGTTCGTGAAGCGCGCCGAAAACGCCGGTTGGCTGACAATGGTTTATTGGATTGGGTTGTTGTCAGAAATCGCCTTACCCAAATCAACTCCCATAATAAAGCCAGCATGTATAATAGTCTTCAAAACCTTGCCATGCAGTTGGGATGTCGTTTGGCAGATGGAATTTCAGAACGTGTTATTTTCAGAGAGCTATTCCCCAAAGGATTAACCGCACTGGATCCATTAGAAGAGATACTAACTAACAAACGCGGCAATACTTCTCATCTTGCTGCTCGTCAAGAAGTTAGAAACCTGATTGCAACTCTAAAACTGCCTATTGACGAACTCAGCAAAAAGCGTAGCGAGACGCAAGAAACAAAACAACAGCACAAGGAAATTGTGACGGCTGAAACCTTAGGCATGTAACAGGATAAAAATTTACATTCCGAAAACAAAAACTCACTCAATTAACATGGTTTTTTCTTATACACTTACATTAAATATATTAGCCAGCAGCTGATTGTGCTGCACGCATTTGGCGTTTGCGCTCGATCGGGTCGAGGATACGCTTACGCAAGCGAATGTTTTGTGGCGTTACTTCGACAAGCTCTTCGTCTGTAATGTAAGCTAATGATTTTTCCAGTGTCATATTAAGCGGCGTAGTTACCTTGATCGCTTCATCCTTACCCGATGAGCGCATGTTGGTAAGCTGCTTGCCTTTAAGGACGTTAACTTCCAAATCATTACCACGCGCATGTTCACCAACAATCATGCCTTGATAGACTTTATCACCCGGGTGGATCATCATTGGGCCGCGATCTTCCAGATGGAACATGGCAAATGCCACCGCGACACCGTCTGCATTGGAAATAAGCGCACCAGTATGACGTTGAGCTATATCACCACGGTAGGGTTGATACTCAAGGAATGTACGGTTGAAAATAGCTGTGCCGCGCGTGTCTGTCATCAATTCTGACAAATACCCGATAAGCCCACGTGTGGGCGCATGGAATACCAAACGCACACGACCACCACCAGATGGTTTCATCTCAACCAGATCTGCACGGCGCTGGCTTAATTTTTCAACTACCGCACCTGAGAACTCTTCATCTACATCAATAATAGCTTCTTCTACCGGTTCAATTTTGACGCCATTTTCGTCCTTCTGCATCAAAACACGCGGACGACCAACAGTCATTTCAAAGCCTTCACGGCGCATCGTTTCAATCACGATCGCAAGTTGCAATTCACCACGTCCTGCTACTTCATAAGCGTCCGTGCCTTCAACCTGCGTCACTTTAAGCGCGACATTGCCTTCGGCTTCTTTCATCAAGCGGTCACGGATGACACGGCTTTGAACCTTGTCGCCTTCACGACCAGCCAATGGGCCATCGTTTACGCGGAATGTCATGGAAAGCGTTGGCGGATCAATTGGTTGTGCTTCAATTGGCTCTTTAATACCTGGGTTCACTAGCGTATCTGCAACAGTTGCCTTTGAAAGGCCTGCAATTGAAACAATATCCCCGGCCTTTGCCTGCGTTACAGGTTTACGCTCAAGACCATCAAAAGATAGCACTTGCGTTATACGCCCCTGCTCTACAATCTTTCCGCCCTGATCAAGCGCATGAATGGCCTGATTGGGAACCGCAGTGCCTGAAGTAATTTTGCCAGTTAAGATACGTCCTAAATATGGGTTTGCTTCAATCGTAGTAGCAAGCATTTTGAACTCGCCCTCTTCAACAGCAGGTTCAGGTACGTGTTCCATTACCAAATCAAGCAATGGCGCCATATCTTCTTTTGGGCCATCAGGATCCATTGCCATCCAGCCTTCCTTGGCAGAACCATAAAGCGTGTGGAAGTCCAGCTGCTCTTCATTGGCTTCAAGAATACCGAATAGGTCAAAGACTTCATCCAATACCCAATCAGGGCGACCGTCGGGCTTATCAATTTTGTTAATCGCCACAATCGGTTTAAGACCAAGCTTCAAGGCTTTTGCAAGTACGAATTTTGTTTGAGGCATTGGGCCTTCAGCTGCATCAACCAAAATGATCACGCCATCGACCATGTTGAGGATACGTTCTACTTCGCCACCGAAGTCAGCGTGGCCAGGTGTATCCACGATATTAATGCGATTACCCTTCCATTGAACAGATGTCACCTTGGCAAGAATGGTAATGCCACGTTCTTTTTCAAGATCGTTTGAATCCATAGCGCGTTCATCAACCTGCTGGTTTTCGCGGAATGTGCCTGATTGCTTCAAAAGCACGTCAATCAACGTGGTTTTTCCATGGTCAACGTGCGCGAT
>CALDZF010000242.1 GCA_937944165.1 uncultured Rhizobiaceae group bacterium
GCTGTAAAGATAAACTGTTCTGGCGGTATTAAGCCTTCGATCTCATCAACATATTCACGGTTAATGTAATTATATTTCGTAAGTTCTTCCAAGTTGGTGGTTTCATTTTTGGAAAGAGCAAGTGGATGTTTTTTTGCGCAATAAAGGTAGTGGTTTTCACTAAAGAGAGGTTGGTAATCCAGTCCATCAATTTTGTGGGGAAAAAGACCAACGGCACCTTGAAGACGTCCGTCTAGGACTCTGGTTTCAAGTTCCAAAGCACCTCCTGAATAAATGTTGATTATGGCACTGGGGGCACGTTCTTGTAATTCAGCGAGTGCTCGGACAAGTCTTTGCTCTGGATGTGTTAAACTGTTTTCCAAAATACCGAGTGATAATTTACCTGAAATATCACTTTTCGAATTGGTAACGCGGGTTGCAAATGTCTCCATTGAATCAAGTAATACACTTATTTCATCAAACAGGTTTTGCCCATCTTCTGTTAGTTTAAATCCTGCATGGCCACGAGAACATAACCGCATTCCAACACGTGTTTCCAATTGGGATATATAGGTGCTCAAACTTGACTGGCTGATGTTAAGTTGTACTTGCGCCTGTGCGAAACCACCAGCTTTTGTAAGCTCATAAAATACTCTAAAAAGCTTAAGATCCTGTCCTTGTATCCAGTCTTTCATACAGTGAACTACTTTTCGGTTCGTGTAAGATGTCTAGGTCCTGAGCCTAAATTGTACCCGCTTAAATCTACCATGGGTAATACAAATTTTATGAGCCGTTTTTAAATTGTAATCAACAGGCAACCCTGCTTTCAGTTCATTAATCCTCAATGTTAACTTTAAAATTAACGAATGGACTACCTCTAAAGTTCTTATCTACTTAATTATCAAGGCTGGTTATCACATTGTCTGGGGTAGCTTTTGCTAGTTTGGGAGAGGGACGAAATGAAAACATCCATACCAGAGGGCGCACGTGCCCCACATTTTTGGGAAGCGATGATCTCGCTTATCTCATTAGTCATCGGCATTGCTATTTCAATTGTAGCATACGGATTAGACCCACACATTCCTATGCTTCTAGGAGTTTTAGTCGCGTCGCTTGTGGCCTTGCGTTGTGGGTTTTCGTGGCAGAATATTCAAAATGGCATGGTGCGTGGCATCACAAACGCATTGCCTGCAACCATTATATTAATTGTAGTAGGTATTTTAATAGGTGTCTGGATTTTATCAGGTGTAGTTCCAACACTGATTTATTATGGGCTGTCATTTATTTCGACATCAATATTTTTGCCAGCAGCACTTTTAATTTGTGCACTTACTTCACTAGCTACAGGCACCAGTTGGGGCACAACAGGTACAATTGGTGTGGCCTTGATGGGCGTTGGTGCTGGTCTTGGATTTCCACTGCCAATTGTAGCTGGCGCTGTAATTTCAGGGGCGTATTTTGGTGATAAAATGTCACCTTTATCAGATACAACCAATATGGCTCCTGCTTTAGCTGGAACTGATTTGTTTACGCATATTCGCCATATGTCTTATACCACGGGTGTTGCGTTTGCCTTGACGTTTATTATCGAAGTTATAATAGGCTTGCAGTATGGCGGTGGTGCAGGAGACCTTGAACGCATTACCACAATCCTTGCTGTTTTGGATGAGAATTTTACCATCAATGTTGCAATGTTGTTGCCGCCAATAGTCGTGTTGGCTGTATCTTATAAAAAGATGCCTGCTATTCCAGGAATTACCATGGGCGTGCTGGCGGGTGTTTTATTAGCGGTCGGATTACAAGGTGCTGACTACAATAGTTTGGCAAATGTGGCTTTCGGAGGTTACTCAGGCGAAACTGGGAATGAAGATGTCGATAGCCTGTTAAAACGTGGTGGCATGGAATCCATGATGTACACAATTTCTCTGGTAATCGTCGCGATGATGTTTGGTGGTGTTATGGAGCGGATCAATCAGCTTAAGGCATTAGCTGACAAGATTTTATCCATGGTAAAGTCAGATGGTAGTTTGATTGCATCAACTGCATTAACGGGAATTGGCGCCAATATGGTTCTTTGCGATCAATATATGGCGATTGTTATGGGTGCGCGAACTTACTCCGAGGCTTATGAAGATCGCGGCCTTGCACCAGAAAACCTTTCACGCGCAGTTGAGGATTCTGCGACTGTGACTGCAAACCTCATACCATGGAATTCTGGTGGTGCTTATCAAGCTGCAACACTGGGCGTGATGACGATTGCATATCTTCCGTTCGCATTCTTTTGCTGGTTGTCACCGATTATAACTATATTATACGGTTACATGGGATGGACAATTACGCGTATTGAACCAAAGGTGGAAGACCAGCCCGCACCTGCTGAATGAGAAACCCCTACCTGTGAGTTCCAATCAGATACATCAGTTAGTAGATATGTTATCTGATTGGAATTCATTTTATTCAACGAATTAACAAAAGAGGACGATATGGCAGGAGAGAAAAATTTAACGGTACTTTTATCATCGATGACGGGAGCACTTGTCGAGGGTGTTTTCGTTTTTGTAACTTTAAAAGACATGTCTTTACCAGCAAACATCAAGCCGAAGATGATGTTTGAAGAAGCGGAAGGAACGACTTATATCTTGCGAAAAGAAGATGCTGAGGCGGCCAAGATTCCATTTGAATTTCCAAGCAGGATGATTACGCTAGAAATTCATTCTTCTTTGGATGCTGTGGGATTTATGGCGCGTATAGCAACAGATCTTGCCAAGAAAAATATGGGTGTTAATCCGGTCGCAGCTTTCTATCATGATCACATATTCATTCCCGATGGCCGGGAAGAGGATGCGTTGCGCGTTTTAAAAGAAATAGCTGCAGATGCCATGAGTCAAACCTGATTTCAGCATACTATCTAGGCTCAGAATCTACTTTGTTCTTTTATAAAGTCAGCTTCGGTAGAATTGAATTTTTCATAGTGTGAATTTGTACGATTATCCTGCACAGCGAAATATAATGTACCACTGAAATAATGGTTCATTATTGAAAATAACAGCAGGAGCCCTAAGGCAATGATTACAGTCAATGAACCAATTTTAGAATATAGACCTGGTAGCGCAGAACGAAAAGCATTACGAGCTGAATTAAAAGCGCTTCAGTCTCAATCTATCGATATGCCGCTTCGCATAGGCGGAAAGAAAGTTTCTTCAAAACGTACATATAAATGCCATGTACCTCACGATCATGCAAAAATTCTGGGGGAATTTCACTGTGCGGATGCCGAACATGCGCATGCTGCAATCGAGGCTGCGGGTGCGGCACATGAAGAATGGAGCAATATGTCACTTGAAGACAGGTCTCAGATTTTCCTCAAAGCAGCAGATTTACTTGCAGGGCCATGGAGAGCCAAAATCAATGCAGCAACCATGTTGGGTCAAGGGAAAACAGTACATCAGGCTGAGATAGATTCAGCTTGCGAATTGATTGATTTTCTTAGATTTAATGTAGAGTTTGCCCGTCAGATTTATGACAATCAGCCAATCTCTTCTCCAGGGTGTTTAAACCGTTCGCAATATCGCTCCCTTGAAGGTTTTGTATTTTCCTTGACCCCTTTTAACTTTACCGCAATCGCAGGAAACCTTTGTGCAACGCCTACATTAATGGGTAACACTGTTGTTTGGAAGCCATCTGAACGCTCCGTTTTGAGCGCCCACTTTATAATGGATTTATTTGAAGAGGCAGGCCTACCACCAGGTGTCATTAATATGATCCCATCCGATATACCTGAACCTATTAGTAATGTCGTGCTTTCCCATCCTGATTTTGCCGGAATAAACTTCACTGGCAGCACAAGGGTCTTTCAAATTCTATGGCAACAGATTAGCGATAACTTATCCAACTACAAAGGCTACCCAAAGATTGTCGGTGAAACAGGCGGCAAGGATTTCATCTTTGCCCATTCATCAGCTAATATTGATGAATTGGTCACCGCTTTAATTCGAGGTAGTTTTGAGTATCAGGGTCAAAAGTGTTCTGCCGCCAGTCGTGCTTTTATACCATCCAGTATCTGGGAGCGGGTAACAGAAAAACTTGTACAACAAGTATCAACCATTAAAATTGGGCCAGTGACTGATTTTTCTAATTTCATGACTGCCGTAATTGATAAAAGGTCGTTTGATACAATCGCTGGCTACATAGATTATGCCAAGAAATCAGACGATCATGAAATTATTGCAGGTGGTAGTTACGATGATACGAAAGGTTATTTTGTGCAACCAACTGTGGTGGTTGCATCCAGCCCAACCACGAAACTGATGACAGAAGAGATTTTCGGACCCGTATTGACGCTACATCGTTACGAAGATGATGATATTGATGCCACTTTAAAAGCGTGTGACAGTGCTTCACCATATGGTTTGATCGGAGCGATATTTGCAAAAGATCGTCGGGTAATTTGTGATCTTTCTGACCGCCTAACTCACACTGCTGGCAATTTCTATATCAACGATAAGCCAACAGGCGCAGTTGTCGGTCAACAACCTTTCGGTGGTGGTCGTGCAAGTGGTACAAATGATAAGGCAGGAAGCTTGTGGAGTTTAATTCGCTGGACAAACCCACGAACAATTAAAGAAACTTTTGTTCCTGCCACTGACTATCATTATCCATCAATGGAGCATGATGAAACTGATTTAAAGCTGTAGCGAGTATATAAGACTAAGGCTTAGAATTTATATACTAAAAAGTTCTGAGCCTTATGTAATTGCGTAACGTTTTTCAATCAGTCTGAAAGCAAAGCTTATGAATGCAACGATGGTCATATATAAAACCGCCGCAGTTATAAATCCTTCAAACGTAACGTAATATTGTGAGTTTAAACGGCGTCCTGCACCTAATAAATCTACTATGGTGATAGTAGAGGCGATTACACTACCGTGCAACATAAAGATAACTTCATTACTATATGCAAAGATTGACCTGCGATAAGCGATCGGCAAAGCGATACGGCGGATCATCTTGAAGCGGCTCATCCCGCATGCATACGCGGCCTCAATAAGCCCTTTAGGCAAACCAACAATCGCACCACGAAGGATCTCACTTGCATATGCTGCACTGTTTAAAGAAAAGCCCAGCACTGCACAAAAGTATGGATCCTTTAACAAAACCCAAAATATAGAATTTCTTACAGCCTCAAACTGTCCCAGGCCATAATAGATGATGTATATTTGAACGAGCAGCGGTGTTCCCCGGATTGCATATGAGTATGCCAGCGAAAATTTACCAATGTACGGTGTTTTATAAGCCTGGGTGAGCGCAAGAGGTATTGCTAAAATGCCTCCAAAAAGTAATGCTAGACCGACAAGCCAAAGTGTATTCCATAGTCCCAATGCAAAAACTTGCCAATTTTGTACTATAAGAGAGAGTTCCATCGGGAGTTCCTATTTTACTGCGTATATACGGCCAAGTTTGCGAAGACCTATGTCTGAAAGAAGCGTCAATCCTAAAAAGATGAAAAAGGTTAGCAATAAAAAAGTAAGGGGTTCTTGCGATGTTCGTCCTGCCTGATTTGCGTTATAGACGACATCTTGTAATCCGATTATTGAAACAAGCGCTGTAGTTTTCATCAAAACCAGCCAGTTATTTGTAAAGTTAGGCAAGGCGTGTGGAACAATTTGTGGCCATACAATTCTCACCAGATATCTGCGTGGCATCATCCCCAAGGCTTTGGCAGCCTCGATTTGGCCTTTGTGGACAGCAAGAAATGCTCCCCTAAAGGTTTCAGTCATATAAGCGCCAAAGATAAAGCCAATTGAGCATGTTCCAGCCCAAAATGAGCTAATCTCAATATATGTCCAAAGGCCTGTTTTTTCACCAATTGCATTGATAAGGATTTGGCCACCAAAAAAAACGAGCAGCATTAAAACCAGGTCGGGCACACCGCGAACAAGGGTGGTGTATAGTCCCCCAATTACCTGCAATATAGAACTATTTGAAAGCTTCATGGCAGCGCCACATATGCCGCATAAAACAGCAATGGTCACTGATGTTAGTGCCAGACTTATCGTTAAAGATACACCGCTTAAAACAAGTGGTAAAAATTCCAGCATTGTCTCCATATTATAAAGCTCTCTTGCGGTTAGTAGGCTGACATTGTTACACGCCAGCCATAGTGCGTTTACTTCGTGCCGATATAAAACGGCACGTATTTATCATTGATTTTTTTGAATGTACCATTGGCATAAATTGCTTCGAGTGCACCATTTATAGTATCACGCAATTCAGTGTCAGATTTACGCAGGCCAACGCCTATACCGTCACCAGTTACGGATGGGTGTTTGTAGGCTTTGCCAAAAAGTCCGTATCCTTTGCCAGCGTCTGAATTCAAAAACCCTTCTTGCGCAGCTATCTGATTAACAAAACTTGCATCAATACGACCCGCAACAAGGTCTAGCCAAACCTCATCTTGGGTTGGATATTCACGCACAACAACGTCTTTGCGCTCAGCTAAAATGAAGTTTGCATGCGTGCTTCCACGTAAAACACCTACTGTTTTGCCAGCTAGCGTTTCATCATCATTTAAACCTGCATCCAATTTTCCAACAAAGCCAGCGGGTGCTAGGTAATAAGGGTCAGAAAAATCGATTACACGTTTGCGTTCTTCGGTAATCGTCATGGAAGCTAATATCGCATCATAGCGTTTTGATAACAGCCCCGGGATAATTCCATCCCAATCTTGTTCTACCCATGAACAAGTAGCTTTCAGATGTTCGCAAACAGCCTGTCCAACTTCATAATCAAAACCGGTTAAGTTGCCATCAGATGTTTTATAGATAAATGGTTTATAGCCAGCCTCTGTGCCCCAGCGGATAACAATATCCTCAGCATAAGCGCTACTCCCTATTAAGGTTATTATAGAAGCACCAATCAGTGATGTGATTTTGTTCATTTTTCTCTCCCTTGTTAAATTTTTAGTCTCTAGTGTTAGACAGGAACTCTGCCCATCTGGCTGAATATTTTTTTGGATTTTTAAAGATTTTGTCGGGCGAACCGTCTACTTCGATTTCGCCTTTGTTTAAAAAAATTACCCTTGAACTTACATCGCGTGCGAAACCCATTTCATGGGTTACTACAAGCATCGTACGGCCTTCAGTTGCCAAGTCCTGCATTACTTTAAGAACTTCACCAACCAATTCAGGGTCCAGAGCAGAAGTGGGTTCGTCAAACAACATGACATCTGGTTCCATTGCCAGTGTTCTTGCCATTGCTGCTCGTTGTTGTTGCCCGCCAGAAAGTTGTGACGGTGTAAATTCCCGACGTTCATACATCCCAACTTTATGAAGATATGCTTCAGCGCGCTCTGTCGCTTCAGCTCTGGAAATTCCACTGACATAAATTGGTGCTTCAATAACGTTTTCTATCACTGTCATATGGGGCCATAGATTAAACCCTTGAAATACCATTCCAATTTTTGAGCGAAAATGAGTTAATTGCTTTGGATCGGACGCATGAAGTTGTCCGTCTTTGCCACGTTTCAAACCCAGTTCTTCACCAGAAAGGGAAATAGCACCTTCAGTCGGCTCTTCCAGTAGATTAATACACCGAAGGAATGTGCTTTTCCCTGACCCGGAAGAGCCTAGAATTGCAACAACTTCGCCTGCAGCTGCGTCAAGCGATATTCCTTTAAGAACTTCCAGAGATCCAAATGATTTGTGTATCCCTTTAAGCGACAATAACATAATGATGTGTCCACGCTTTATACATTAACAGCATGGGTAATTCAAAATACTATGCCCTTCCATTTGAAATGTTAGATGTAAGCTTTAAACATTTTAAAACTAGCTAGATTTAGATGCTAAATTTCACTTAAAGCTTTCAAAAACGCATCGTTATGTTCTGGCAACCCAATGGATACCCTTAACCAGTTCAAGTAAGGCTCTTCTTTCCAGCCCTTGGTTAAAATACCTTTGCATCTTAGCTTTTCAGCAAAGTCATCGCCGTTTTCTTTACAATCAAAGAATAAAAAGTTTGTTTGTGAGGGCGCAACATTATATCCGCGCTGCTTGAGTTCTATAGATAATCTTTCACGTTCCTTGCGCGTATTACTCACGCACATTTCAAGGTGAGTTTTATCCTCAAATGCTGCAATCGCAGCTGAAATCGCCAAAGCATTTACGGCAAAGGGCGTGCGTATTTTTAAAAGGGTTGAACATATTGAAGTATCAGCACATAGCGCGTAGCCAATACGAATACCTGCCAAACCATAAGCTTTTGAAAAGGTTCGCAGCGATATCCAGGGTAGATTGGTTGCACAAAGCTTTTCAATTGCATCAAAGCTAACATCAGGGTCGATAAAATCAATATAAGCTTCATCAAAGACAAATAAAGTATCTGGTGTAAGAGCCTTGATGATTTTGTCAAAGTCCTGCTCTGTAACGGCGGATCCTGCAGGATTATTTGGCGAGGCAAACATCAAAACTTTTGGCTTTAGAGCCAAAGCCTCAATAATATCATTTACTGGAAATCGCCAATCATCATGATATTTTATTTTTGTAGCAGTCGCACCACAAGCTAATGCGGCAAATTCATGAGGGCCAAAGCTTGGGCAAGTTGTTACAATGTTATCGCCTTCATGCAAAATGGCGTCATAGATTAAAGGGATAAGGTCTTCAGAACCATTGCCAGTTATAATCTGATCCACTGGCAGATTATGACGCCTACTAATTATTGTTCGAAGATCAGTTGTACCTGCATCAGGATAAGATGCAATGTCGGGAATCCCATTCTCGATTGCCTTTAAAGCATTGGGGCTTGGCCCATATGGATTTTCATTGCTATCTAGTTTTGCAATACATTCAATACCATAAACTTCGCGAAAACGGTCAACAGCTATTCCCGCATTATAAGCAGTTTGTTCAACAACCTCTTTGCGAAACAGGTTTGTAAAATTTTTCATTGTGCTTAACTCCAGTTTCACAAAAGCATTCTAAATATGTGCTAAAGGTAATAACCAGAATATGAAAGTACATTATAGATTTATGATGTTAACTTTTGTGCACGTCTTACTTAATTGCTGAATATTTATATGGGCTATAAATAGGATCGGTTTCAAAAGCTATCCTATCCATATCATATCTGCTTTTTCATTTTGGATTTTGACTTCATGAAAATGCTCTAACTTCCGCTTTCCCTCAATTTTTGCATTTATCTTTCTATCATCCCTGTTATAGACATCGTCCCACGAAGATATATCCCTTGGGCAGTTCTAGCTATCAATCCAAGCGGTCTTAGAAAATGCCAAGAGAGACGTTCCTCCAAATAGCGCTTGGAAACGGTTATATTATCGTCTCTGTATCGTAAATTGATTCAATATAACTGCACAAGCCATTGAAACAAAATAGCTATTACAGTGTCGTTAAAGTGGCGTTGGTTTATTGGGATTCTTTGGTGGGGGAACAGTCTTTCTAACTGCTGACCTCTTTGCATTTTTAACTCTTTGAAACTACGGAGAGAATTTGGATGTAATTGTGGCAGAGACGAATATTGCCCATTTAGCCTATTATATTCGTAATTTATTTTGGAGTGGCATGCCGTTAGCAACAAATAAAGAGGTTTCGAGAGTAACTGGCTCTTAGCATGAAATTAAAAAAACACAATAAAAACGGTGGTCTGTTGGTGGAGCATAGCGGGATCGAACCGCTGACCTCTTCGCTGCCAGCGAAGCGCTCTCCCAGCTGAGCTAATGCCCCATCTAAATGCCGGGTTGGGAGGCCGGCTGGAGAAGATGCCCAAAGTAAAGTATGGGAATCTTTTTATTTGGCTCATGGTGTTTTATAATTAACGTTTGAGCATTACCATGGCTAGTTTCTAGCCTTGATTTGATTAAGTATCGTCGTCGTTTGATTCTACACCAACAATTACGTCTGACAAGTCGTCATTATCATCATCATCTTCCAGGAAGGTATTATCTTCTGCAGGGTCAGCATCATCATCGTCGATTTCTGGAATATCAGGAATGTCTGGCACTTCTTCATCGTCTGTGTCGTCGTCATCAGCACCATCTTCGACATCATCAAGGCTGATAATTTCTGGGCCATCATCCTCTAGAATTAGATCATCATCCTCATCAGATGTATCTTTTGCTTTATCTTTTTCAGGTGCTTTTTCAGCTTCTTCGCGCTTAGGCGCAGCAATGTTAGCTTCGCCTTCAAAGAATGAGAGCGGGTATTCCTTACCTGTATAAGGAGATACGATTGGGTCTTTCTCCAGATCGTAAAACTTTTTACTTGTTTCAGGGCAGACCCTTTTAGTTCCCAAGTTAGCTTTGGCCACAATATACCTCATTGAATGAAATTTTTGTCTTCCTAGCCTTCAAATCGTCTCATGTCAAAAGCATTTGTAAAGAAAAACGCATTAGATCGAATATCTTGTTTAAATACGCGTGACGTAATTTTTTGCCTATGGTAGAAAAAACGCAAAACTGCCCTTATTTTATCAAAAGTATGCATCTGTATGAATAGTTTATTGCAAGCCAAACCTTTATCTTCTCACACGGCAAAAAGCCTATCAGGCGTTTGTCGTGTGCCGGGGGATAAATCGATTTCGCATCGTGCTTTGATGTTAGGTGGCTTGGCCAGCGGTGAAACGAGAATTTCTGGTCTGCTTGAAGGCGAAGATGTCATCAACACGCTCAAAACCATGCAGATGGTAGGTGCTTTGGCACGTAAGGATGGCGATTATTGGGTGATGCATGGCACAGGCAACGGATTGATGCTTGCGCCTGATGAAGCTTTTGAGTTTGGCAATTCTGGTACGGGTTGTCGTTTGTGCAT
The DNA here is from genome assembly GCA_937944165.1 of uncultured Rhizobiaceae group bacterium. Taxonomy (GTDB): domain Bacteria; phylum Pseudomonadota; class Alphaproteobacteria; order Rhizobiales; family Rhizobiaceae; genus JAALLB01. Next base: position 10,800 of record CALDZF010000242.1, read on the forward strand.
GGGGTTGTTTGGTGCTTATGACTTTAAAACCATTTACAAGGGTGACGCTTCGCTTTCTTCGCGCCCGATGAACCGTGTGCTTAATCCGCTTCGCGAGATGGGTGTGCAGGTGTTGGAAGAAGAAGGTGAGGGCAGACTACCGATTACCCTTCAAGGGCCTTGGCAGACCGCGCCGATTGAATATGTTGTGCCGGTGCCTTCTGCTCAGGTGAAATCTGCGATTCTTTTTGCAGGACTGAATACGCCCGGGATTACAACCGTCGTCGAGCCGCATCTAACACGTGATCATACGGAGAAAATGCTGAAGGGCTTTGGTGCGGAATTGGAAGTTGAAACTGCCAAAGATGGCACACGCAGAATTTCGGTTGAAGGGCAGGGCAAACTGGTTGGGCAAGATGTTACCGTTCCTGCTGATCCGTCTTCGGCTGCGTTCCCGCTGGTCGCAGCACTGATTGTCGAGGGGAGTGAGATTACACTGCCTGATGTTATGCTAAACGAAGCGCGTGTGGGTCTCATCACCACGTTGATGGAAATGGGTGGCGATATTGAAATCACCAACAAGTGCAATTCGGGCGGCGAAGAGATTGGCGATTTAATCGTCAAATCATCCGAGCTTAAAGGCATCACCGTGCCTGCGGAACGTGCTGCTTCCATGATTGACGAATATCCAGTGCTTGCCATTGCCGCCAGTTTTGCCAAGGGCGAAACCAATATGTTGGGCTTGCACGAACTGCGCGTCAAAGAATCAGACCGCCTTGCAGCCGTAGCACGCGGATTGGAAGCAAATAGCGTGCCGTGCGAAGAAGGCGAAGACTGGCTAAAAGTTCAAGGACGCCCAGACGGTAAAGGCTTAGGCGGCGGAACCGTCACCACCCACCTAGACCACCGCATTGCCATGAGTTTTCTTGTTATGGGTATGGCAAGCGAAAAGCCTGTCACGGTCGATGATGGCAGTGTGATGGAGACTTCTTTTCCGGGATTCGTGAGTCTTATGAATCGGTTAGGCGGGGATGTTAGGTGATTGGGCATGAAAGCTGCTCAATGCAAAAATGAAACTGCTCACTTAAAAAAGTGTAATTTTCTTTCTGGTGGAAAATAGGAGTTAAAGATTTTAAGTGCTTCTT
>CALDZF010000243.1 GCA_937944165.1 uncultured Rhizobiaceae group bacterium
CCAATGGTAGTGAAGTCTTCTGACACGTCCGTAATCTCGACATTAAATCCATGATCTTGCGCCATACGCTTCATGTAGACAAAGTCTCGGTTACCTGCATCCGCCCCATCAATAAAGCGGAAACGATCTTCCATTCGAATGACCGTAAAGTCTGAGCGCACCATGCCTTTTTCATCAAGGAAGTGCGTGTAAATCCCTTTACCAACCTGATTATCGCCACCAACTTTAGCCGCACAAAGATATTCCATAAAGGCAACATGATCAGGGCCTGTGATGTCATACATGGCAAAGTGCGTGAGGTTCACCATGCCAACGTTGTTACTCATCTCAAGGTGTTCAGCATTAGATACGCGGAAGAAATGACGATTATCCCATTCGCTTTCACGAACCGGCACTTGATCCGCATATTTTTCAAGCAAGTGGTCGTTGGACGCATACCCATGCGCACGCTCCCAACCACCAAGCTCCATAAAGTGACCACCAAGCTCTACTTCGCGCTCATAAAATGGTGAGCGACGAACACTACGCCCCTTTGAGTAAGGTTCACGCGGGTGAACCGCAGGGTTATAAATCTTAAAGGCAGACTCATAACAACGGTCTTCAATAAACTTCTCTTCCATTTGGAACTTGTAAAAACGGGCATAATCAATCGAGTTATGATCAATTTCTGTACGACCATCAGTCATCCAGTCAACCAACAGTTTTGCCATGCCGGGGCCATCTTTCACCCAGATTGCAACCGCATACCAAAGGCCGCGCACCTTTTGACTTTCACCAATCGAAGGCCCGCCATCTGTCGTCACCTGCAATAGGCCGTTGAAAGAATAAGCTTCATTATAACCAAGCTCGCCCAGAATAGGCGTTAGCTCCATGGCACGCTCTAGCGGCTCGATAATTTGTTCCATCTCAAGATCACGCTGTGAAGGCGAAAGCCTTGCTTCCGCTTTTGTTTGAAGATCACGTGGGTGACATAGGCGCGGCTCTTTTTCTTCATAGTAGCCCCATTCGATCTGACCACCTTCAGGTGTTTTTGGGTCGCCTGTATCGCGCATATAAGCAGAGTTACCCTGATCGCGCAAAAGCGCATAGCCAATATCTTTACCTGTACCTTCAAACTCATTGAACGGACCAAAGAATGTAAGCGGATGATCAACTGGCATGACTGGCAAGTCTTCACCCACCATTTCGGCAATCGTACGTCCCCAGAGACCTGCACACACAATCACGTAATCTGCGTAAATTGTGCCTCGATGGGTTACGACCCCCTTGATGCGACCGTCTTCAACAATCAAATCTGTAGCTGGTGTATTCGGGAAACTTTGGAACTTCCCGCTCTCGATCGCTTCATCTACCAACTCACCCGCAACTGTTTGCGAGCGCGGTGCGACAAGACCCGCATCCGGATCCCATAAAGCACCGCAAATCACATCTTCTTCGAGCAATGGAAATTTCTCTTTGGCTTCAGCCGCAGAAATCATTTTCGCACGTGTACCAAACGCCTTGCCTGAAGCAACCTTGCGCTGAAGTTCCAGCATGCGGTCTGTGTCACCCTTACGGCAAACCTCAAGACCGCCGACCTTGTCATAGCGTCCACGCTTTTCAAAGAAGTCGATGGAATAACCAGTCGTCCAGCACGTCAGATAATCGTGCGCTGTTGCATAACAAAAATCAGAAGCATGCGAGGTAGACCCAACATCCGTTGGCACAGACGATGTATCAATACCCACGATGTCGTCCCAACCACGCTCAACCAAATGATGCACAACAGAAGCACCCACAATGCCCCCATGCCCAATAACAACAACTTTTGCTTTCTCAGGAAATTTAGCCATGACAAATCGCTCTATCTAAAGGTTTTACTTACGACAGACTATCAAACAATTTTAGGTTTTTGAACTGTTCTGGTAGCGACAAATTGGTGGCGGAAGAGGTTTAAACACGAGGCTTAATTCTTCAACAAACTTCTCACGCCACTCTTACCCACAAGTACTGCATCCATAAAATGCACATCCAACGCTTCACAAACGCCTTTTAGCTTTTTCGCCATCTCAACTTCACAAGATTTTGGCTGTAATCGGCCTGTCGGAATATTTTTTGCCAAAATAACAGAATAAGCATCTAATTGTAACAAGCGGCCAATGATTTCTCTTGGATAGGCTGCAAGCTTGTTCACCGTGCCTTTTGAGATTTGTTCAGATCGTATGGGGCGGAATTCTTCATCCAGATAAATTGCAATAAGATTTTGACGACCGTTATATCCGATCATGGTTCTACAATAGTTTTCTATTGCCTGCCAGTTATTAAGCGCAGGTTTTCTCATGATACGTTTTTCGGCCATAAGCATAGCTGCCCGTCTGACCAGAACCAAACTTGTAGCAATATCATCAGTTACACCATCAACACGCATAAGATATTGCTTGTTTTGAGACAAAATAGTAGGAAGATTACCAAATTCCTCCAACAAATTAAAAGCCACATCTGTACGATCTTCATGCGTTGCATAACAATAAATAAGACCGTTCAAAATTTCCCAATCCTCAGACATATGCGTCTGTTCAGTAATATCAGTAAAAATTTTATTGTTGATTTTGTTTTCAGCAATATAGTTGACTAAATCGATCATAAAGTATCCATTAAAATGTATTATAAATATAAAAGGTGATTTAATTAATCACCATAAAGTAGGTAAATAAAAACTAAATTTCAAACCCATCATAAAAATATATAAAGCATTAAAATTCAAAAACAACAGTAAAAAATAGGTTTTATAGTTTATTACAGTGTATTATTGTAGTAGTTTCCATTTATATGGGCAATGCCAAGCGTAATCTTGAAACCACCCACTAGCGCGATTAAATCCTCAAAGTCTTTAACCGCACCAAAATAAGGCTCTGTCCCCCGCCCTTCGAGCGTGTTGCGTGGACGAACACTTGCCCATTTATCAATGATAGGCGCATTTTTAAGAGCTGGCACGAGTTCTATCGCACGTTCATAGAAACCCATATTGGTTTCATCAAATGTATTTACATCTTCCCATTGATTTTCAGATGTCGAGCCAATCGCTATGCGGTTACCAACATGAGGGACAACATAAGCACCATCGTGATAGACAATCGGCAGGTCATCATTATGTTTAAATTCAACCAGCACCGCCTGTCCTTTCACGCCTCTCCCAATCGGCTTCTCCAAATTTGCCTCACCCATGTAAGGCTGCAACAAAGGATAGGCCTCATAACCATTGGCAACGATGATCTTGCCTGCCGTAATCTTACCACCATTAGCTAACAACACTTCTCCCTCACCTTGAGCCTGTCGGAGGGTCACCGCTACGACTTCGGCACCCTCCATCAAATCACAACGTGGTCGAACGTAAGCATCTAACGCCACAAGGTATTGCCTTGGATTGACCCGAGCCGAGAGCGTATCGTGTTGTATGCCAAACTTTGCGATATCCGGA
>CALDZF010000244.1 GCA_937944165.1 uncultured Rhizobiaceae group bacterium
GTATTGACAAAATCAGATAAGATTAAAACCTCGGCACTTGAAAAACTTCAAGAAGAGACATTAGCAAAACTTACTAAACATGTGGCCGCTTATCCCGAAGTGCTCACCACATCATCTGAAAAAGGTGAAGGCATTGCGGAACTGCGCGCAGTAATTGCCTCAGTTTTTTAAGCCAACTTGCTGATTTCAAACTTTGAAGCTATGTAACGCTTAAATAAAAGGCGAAACCAATATGACTGATAAATCTGAAAATGAAGGTCTGCGTGAAGCAGAAATTCTCTCCCATGCGCTGCCATATATGCAACGTTATGCTGGACGCACAGTCGTTGTTAAATACGGCGGCAATGCCATGGGTGATGAAAGCCTTGGCAAGGCATTTTGTCGTGATATTGCTCTTTTAAAACAATCAGGCGTTCACCCTGTGGTTGTGCATGGCGGCGGCCCACAAATCGGTTCCATGCTGGATAAAATGGGCATCAAGTCAGAATTTAAAGATGGACTGCGCGTAACTGACCAGGCCACAATCGAGATTGTTGAAATGGTGTTGGCTGGCTCAATCAACAAACAGATTGTTGCCAATATCAATGCGGAAGGCGCACGTGCTGTTGGCCTTTGCGGCAAAGATGGAAACATGGTGCTGGTTGAAAAACTAAGACGCACTTCGATTGACCCAAATTCAAATATTGAACGTATTATCGATTTAGGCTTTGTGGGCCAACCCAAGGAGGTTGATTCCACCGTTCTTGATCTCGTCATTGAAGCAGGTCTTATTCCGGTTGTGGCACCTGTATGCTTTGGCAAGGATGGTAAAACTTATAACGTCAACGCAGACACATTTGCAGGCGCATTAGCAAGCGCACTGGATGCCAAGCGTCTCTTGTTCCTAACGGATATTGAAGGGGTACTGGATAATGACAAAAACCTCATCAAAGAACTTACAATTAAGGAATCTGAAGCGCTGATTAAAGACGGTACAATTAACGGTGGCATGATCCCCAAAGTACGCACTTGCATTGATGCGCTCGGTGATGAGGACGAAGGGGTAGAAGGTGTTGTAATCGTCAACGGCAAAAAACCACACGCTGTTCTTCTTGAGTTGTTCACCGAGCATGGTGCTGGGACTTGGTTTAAACCCTAAATAAGAACCAACAAAATAATACCTGCCGTAACCAAAACGCAACCCAAAAACTCAAGCCTATTAATGCTTTCCTTGAAAAATAAAATAGATGTCCCGAAGGTGAATAACACTTCAACTTGGGCAACGACTTTTACCAAAGCTGCTTGTTGCAATGTGAAAGCTGTAAACCAACCAAACGATGCTGTTGCCCCTGCTAAACCAACGGCTAATGCGGGCTTCCAGGCTTTTAAAATTTTAGGCAGCTCTTCTTTTTCTCGCAGAAGCATCCAAATTACCATTAGCAAAGTTTGCAAAACAATTGCGTAAACCAATGTAGTTGAAGATTGCATCATAAAAAACTCATGCTCAACCGACACTGCAGCTTCGCGATATCCAACAGCTGCCAAACCAAACAAGGTTCCTGAAGCAAGGCCAATAAAAGCTGTTCGTCTGAATACGGAAGTGAATATAGTTTTGAAGGTAATAGCTGACCTTGCAACGGAGATCATCATCACGCCAACCACGCTGATAGCAATTGCCATGGTGCCACCAAAGGATAGTGTTTCACCAAAGAGTATTAACGCAAAAATTGCAGTTTGTGCAGGTTCAGTTCTGGAATAAGCCGTACCAACGGTGAAGTTCCTAAATGAAAAAAGATAGATTAGCAAAAATGTTGCAAAGATCTGAGCAAAGGCCGCAATGCTTGCCCAGAGAAAAAATCTGAAATTCAATACTGGCAGTTGAAATTCAAAACCAAAAATCAATATCAACCAATAGAGCAATGCGAAAGGAACACCAAAACCAAAGCGCACAAAGGTTGCCCCTGTTGAGCCCATTACATTTTTTAAGTGCTTTTGCAGACTGGAGCGAATGTTTTGCAGGAAGGCAGCTGTAACGGTGATGATTATCCAAAGATTCATGAGCCTAGAAGTGCATCACCTCTCGCAATAGGTCAAGAAACATGGCAAGCACTGCAGACAATGAACGCACAATGGGAATACCATGGAAAATTTTAAATCAATCGATACTTGGGTTTTTGACCTCGATAATACGCTTTATCCGCGTCACTGCGATCTCTTCAGCCAGATTGATGTTTTGATGACAGGCTATGTCTCTGAACTTACTGGGCTTGATAGAGTTGAAGCACGAAAACTGCAAAAAGACTTGTACCGCGATTATGGCACGACCCTACGCGGATTGATGGAAACCAAAAATATTGATCCGCAAGGTTTTCTCGACGTCGTGCATGATATTGATTATTCGCCTCTGCCTAAAAATCCTGAACTGGGCGACACACTGTCAAAGCTTCCTGGCCGTCGCCTGATTTATACAAATGGTTCCGTTAAACACGCAACAGACACACTAACAGCCATGGATGTAGACCCTGATTTGTTTGAAGGCATGTTTGATATTGTGGCATCCGACTATGAACCCAAGCCAAAAGCAGAGCCTTTTGCAAAATTTTTGAAAGATCACAACGTAAACGCCAAAACTTCCGTCATGTTCGAAGACCTGCCCCGAAATCTTGAACC
>CALDZF010000245.1 GCA_937944165.1 uncultured Rhizobiaceae group bacterium
TGATGAAATCTGGCAGGCATTTGCGGTATTATTACCAGTGCAAACCGTCGGCGTTATGGGCGATGGCAGAACCTACGAATTCGTCTGCGCACTAAGAGCCGTAACATCAGTCGATGGCATGACGGCTGATTTTTATCATTATGATATGAAATTCTTAGGTAAAGCAGCAACTCGCATCATCAACGAAGTGCGTGGCATCAATCGGGTTGTATATGATGTTACAAGCAAACCGCCCGGCACGATTGAATGGGAGTGAGAAAGTGGTTCTCAGCTTGTCTGAAAATCAATCAATTGAGAATTGATTGAAACTTGCGAACACCTGAGACGCTTGTCGAAGGTCAAAAGTGGTTTTCAGTTGTCTGAAAATTAATCTACTTTAACGAAAACCAGCTCGGAAATGTTTCCGTGCTCATAAACCCATGCTTCCTTGTCGCCTTGGAAGAAACGACGGTCTGGCGGGCAAATTTCTGGGTTCATATCTGCGATGTCCAGCAGTACATTGTCCATCTCTTCAGCAAATTTATCAGCAGATGCCATGTCTTTAAGCTCTAAAGAAATTTCATTCTCATCATTCTTTTTGTTCATTTTAACGTACTCCATACGAATCGCCTTAACTGAACTTATTGTGACTTAACTTGGTAAGCAGGGAGTTAATGGATAGTAAGCAGAAGGTTAATTTTGGTATTTTAAAAACAAAAACCACTACCTGTTATGGGTAGTGGCTGTGTGTTGGGATTGCTGGATAATGTTGAACCAACAAACTACATTTACTTTTGTTCTTTAAAGCTCATCCGGTTAAGGGAAGCCGGATGAGCTTTTTAAGCGGCAACCATATTGGGTGGGGAAGGGTTGCCTAATCAGGAGTATGTTTCTGATATCAAAGATATAACGATTTTAAATGATGAATAATGTGCATTTTAACACACTTTGAGAGTTGCCGATGAAAAAAAGCTTTTAGACAGATAACACTTAATTGCAGGAATAACCCTTGCGAGATGCAATTTGCCGTTTTAGGACTTTAAAAGCAGATTTTTGCGGAGAGTAATAACCCAATGTTTCATTCCTTTTTTCCAAACCCAAGAGTGTTTTTCCCATCGTTCCTGATTTGGAGCGCCTTTTGTATGGCATTATGGCATGGGGCTGGCGCAAATGAATGGGGTGCTTATATTGGTCTTGCGCCCGAAGAAGGGGCAAACCAAGTCGCAAATCTTGGGTTTTTTTACACCAATGATATTATTTGGTATTATATCTATTACATCCTGTGTGCTGCCTTGTTTTGTGCATTCTGGTTTAAGATGGCACCGCACAGATGGCAGTGGTGGTCAGTTGTTGGCTCTGCCTTTATTATCTTTAGTGTAGGATATTCCGTTCAGGTAAGTGTCGCGCTCAATAATTGGCGCGGGCCGTTCTTTGATAAAATCAATCAGGCGATTAATGAAAAAGACTTACCCGCTTCTGAGCTTTATTGGGGGTTAGTGGATTTTGCCCTGATTGCATTTGTATTCATCGCTGTCATTGTACTGGTTCGCTTTTTTACCAGCCATTATCTATTCCGCTGGCGCAAGGCAATGACTGAACACTATCAGGAAAATTGGGGGCGCTTGCGTCATATCGAAGGTGCCTCGCAGCGTGTACAAGAAGATACACAACGCTTTGCAAAAACCATTGAAGATTTGGCAACCAGTGCAATAGATGCGGTACTAACATTGATTGCTTTTATGCCTATTTTAATAAGACTTGGCGAAAACGTAACTGAACTTCCAATCATTGGTGCGGTACCATATCCACTTGTTGTTGCAGCCATTGGCTGGTCACTGTTTGGAACAGTGCTTTTAATTGTTGCAGGCATTAAATTGCCTGGGCTTTATTTTAACAATCAACGCGTTGAAGCTGCATATAGAAAAGAACTTGTTTATGGTGAAGATGATATAGAGCGCGCTCAACCGCCAACTCTTTGGGAATTATTTGACCACGTGCGCCAAAATTACTTCCGCCTTTATTTTCACTATATGTATTTTAATGTAGCAAGATATATGTACCTTCAGGCAGATAATATTTTTACAATTCTTATTCTAATTCCAAGCTTTGCAGCGGGTACGCTTACATTGGGTTTATTTCAACAAATCGCTTCAGCTTTCGGCCAGGTTTCAAATTCATTCCAGTACTTGGTAAACTCTTGGAGCACGATAGTAGAATTACTCTCTATTCACAAACGTCTTAAAGCATTTGAGGCTGTATTGGATGGGGAAGAACTGCCAACAGAAGACAAAGAGTATTTAGCAGGCACGCAGCCTTCGGAGTAATTTTCATGCGCAATCTGTGATGCCACTCTGCATTTTGATTAGTGACAGAGTGTGTATCGTGTATTTTTATAACGGCACAGTTTAATACGAAACAGATTTTCAGTAAAATCCTGATAAACAAACTTCTATAATTCAGGCGATTGCATAAGCTTCGTGTTGTGGTTAAAAGGGCAATAAGTTTTACCAAATTTGGAATGAAAAGAATGTCAGACGACAGTTTTATGCGCGAAGTTGAAGAAGAACTTCGCAGCGATAAAGTAAGTGAATTTTGGAAAAAATATAAGCTGTTGGTAATCGGTGGCGCTATAGCAATTGTCGTTGGTACAGCGGGTACAGGCTTTTATAAATCTTACAAACAAGGTGTTGCTGGCGAGTCTGGCGATCAGTTTTTAAGTGCCGTTGAACTTTCCAATGATGGAAAGCATGATGAAGCAATTGCTCAACTTGAAGTCTTGGGCAAAGAAGGTGTAGGCGAATACCCAGCCCTTGCCCAAATTAGGCTTGCTTCAGAACTTGTAAAAAAAGGGGAAGCAGAAAAAGCCGTTGAAGCATTTGATGCTATTGCCAATGATACAAATTTTAATGAAACATTACGCAATGTTGCGCGGCTTCGTGCAGGATTGATTTTGGTTGATAATGGCACTTACGATCAAGTGTCTGATCGTTTGCAAACCATGTCAGAAACAGGAAAGTCTTTTCGCCATTCAGCACGCGATGGGCTTGGTCTTTCTGCATGGAAACATGAAAAATATGAAGATGCGCTTATCTGGTTTCAGGCAATCTTGGATGATGAAGGTTCACCAAACGGGATACGCCAACGAGCAGGTTTAATGCTTCAACTTTTAGCAGGTAAAGGCTTTGCGCCTGATGAACCTGAAGAAGCCAGTTAATTTTAAAATTACGAGGCAACTGACTAAGTTTCGTATAAGGCAAAGTTTATGAGTTTTACAGTTGCCATTATTGGTCGCCCAAACGTGGGCAAGTCTACACTTTTCAATCGTTTGGTTGGAAAGCGCTTGGCATTGGTGGACGATACACCAGGGGTCACGCGCGACCGCCGTTTTGCAGAAGCTTCCATCGCCTCGCTTGAGTTTAACGTGATTGATACTGCAGGTCTTGAAGAAGCCCATGAAGACAGCCTGCAAGGGCGGATGTGGGAACAAACCAGTGCAGCAATTCATGAAGCTGATGTATGTTTATTTCTAATAGACAGCCGAGCAGGGGTCATTCCTGATGACAGAACCTTTGCCAAAATCTTACGTAAGTCACAAAAACCCGTTATCTTGGTCGCCAATAAAATGGAAGGCAAGCCGGGCGAGGGAGGATATTATGATGCGTTTTCATTGGGATGTGGTGATCCTGTTCCAATTTCTGCTGAACATGGCCAAGGCATGGCTGATCTTCACGATGCGTTGGTTAACGCAGTAGGGCAAGATGTTGCTTTTCCTCAAGCAGAAGAAAAAGATGAAAATGAAAACCGCGTCTTAAAAATTGCAATCGTTGGACGTCCTAATGCAGGCAAGTCTACACTGATTAATCAGATGGTTGGCGATGAACGTATGCTGACTGGCCCTGAAGCGGGTATTACGCGCGATTCCATCTCTGTAGACTGGGAATGGGAAGGTCGCACAATCAGGCTTTATGATACGGCCGGCATGCGCAAAAAGGCTCGCGTTCAGGAGAAGCTTGAAAAGCTTTCAGTCTCCGATGGGCTTCGTTCCATTCAATATGCAGAAGTCGTAATCGTTGTTTTGGATTGTACCATACCGTTTGAAAAGCAGGATGTGCAGATTATTGATTATGTTATCCGTGAAGGTCGTGCACCTGTCATTGCACTTAATAAATGGGATTTGGTTGATGATCGACAAGAAACCTTGAAGGAATTGTTGCTGGTATCGCAAGAATCTATTTCTCAAGTGAAGAACATGAAAGTCATCCCAATCTCAGGTGAGACAGGTGAGGGTTTGGATAAACTCATGGAAGCGGTTCAAGAAGTGGATGAAGCCTGGAACCGCCGTATCCCAACATCACCGCTTAACCGCTGGCTCGAAGGCGTTCAATACCACCATCCACCCCCAGCCGTCTCAGGTCGCCGCATTAAACTAAAATATGTAACACAAGCCAAGAGCCGTCCACCAACATTCATGGTCTCAAGCTCACGCGCCGATGCCTTGCCAGATTCTTATGTAAAATATCTGATTAACTCGATACGCAAAGAGTTTGACCTTGATGCTGTACCCATAAGACTATTCGTGCGCAAAGGGGATAA
>CALDZF010000246.1 GCA_937944165.1 uncultured Rhizobiaceae group bacterium
TATTGGGAGGTGTACCCCAATCGGGACTGGATTTTGGTGCCGCAATTAATGCAGATGCAGTTATTCAGACCAATCAACAATTTGATTTTTATGATGGTGGTGGCTTGGACCTCGCTTGTCTTGGCATGGCTGAAACAGATAGTTATGGCAATGTAAATGTCAGCCGTTTTAAAGATCGTCTCGCAGGTGCAGGAGGCTTTATTAATATCTCACAAAACGCACGTAAAGTTTTATTTGTCGGCACATTTACCGCTGGTGGGCTAAAAGTAAAAACAGGTGATGGCAAGCTTGAGATTATAAATGAAGGACGCGCAAAGAAATTTGCTACTGACGTTGAGCAAATCACGTTTAGCGGGAGTTATTCTGCCAAGCAATGCAAGGAAGTTTTATACATTACGGAGCGTTGTGTCTTCACACTTACAGAAAACGGTTTGAAACTAAGTGAAATAGCCCCAGGCATGGATATTGAAAAAGATATCCTTGCTAATATGGATTTTAAACCCATCATTGATGAACCTGTTTTAATGGACAAGGCAATCTTTGAAACCAAAGCCATGAAATTGCGCAAGCGCCTGCTTGAAATACCAACGGTTGACCGCTTGTTTTATGACAAGCAGCAAAACATTGTATTTGCCAATATGAGTGGCTTGGATATTGCAACAAGCGAAGATCTTTCAAAACTTTCACGCGAACTCAACAAGTTTTTTAAGGCACTTGGATGCAAGGTGAACACGGTTACAAATCATGACGGTATTTCGGTTGCCCCGCGTTTGGCAGGAAAATTTGCAAATCTTCTAAGCCAGCTTGAGTATGATTATTACCTCACCGCAACGCGATATACGACCAGTGCATTTTTACGACAAAAATTAGGTGAGGATTTAAAACAACGCTCCATTCAACCCCATATTTTTGAAACCAAGCAGGAAGCTTCAGATTATATTTTCGCGACACGCGATAACGTTTGATATCCCATAAAAAAGGCGCCTAAAAAGGCGCCCAAATGCTTTTTGACTTGATAAGCTTAAAGCTTACGCAAACCACCAACGTTCAATGATACGTGATCCGTCCAATTGGAAGGTATTACCAATTGTACCGCTGTTAGCAAGTTTTGTGCTGTGCGCATCAACATAGTTTGCATACATTGGAACAATTGTGCCGCCTTCTACAGACATGATGCTCTGCATTTCGCGGTACATTGTGCGGCGTTTGTCTGGATCAAGTTCTGCACGTGCGAGAAGAAGAAGTTCCTGGAAGCGTTTATTATCCCAATTTGTGTCATTCCATGGCACACCCAATTCATAGGCGGTTGAGAACATCCAGTCTTCTGTTGCACGGCCTGACCAGTAACATGCACACCAGGCTTTTTTAAGCCATACATTTGACCAGTAACCATCATCCGGCTCTTGCACAACGTTGATATCAATGCCTGCAGCTTTTGCAGAAGCCTGATAAAGTTGAGCAGCATCAATAGCGCCTGGGAAGGCAGCATTTGCAGCTGACAAATCAAGCTTAACATTAGATAGACCAGCTTCCTTAAGCAGTGATTTTGCTTTTTCTGGATCGTATGCATTTTGCTCAAGATCACCTGCATAATATGGGCTTGCAGGGCCGATTGGGTGGTCATTAGCAACTTGACCGTGACCCAATAAAACCTTGTCTACAAGCTCTTGTCGGTTAACTGCATATTTCAATGCCTGACGCACTTTCAGATTATCGAAAGGTGCAATGTTAGTAAGCATCGGAAATGTATAGTGCTGGTTACCCGTTACTTCAAAAATATTTACATTCGGGTTTGCTTTCATAAGCGCTTCGGTTTTGAAGTCTACGCGGTTAATCACATCAACCTGACCTGTCATAATCGCGTTTTGGCGAGCAGAGGAATCGTTGATGGCAATTGCTTCAACTTCGTCGAAGAAACCTGCATCATCGCCTTTGTAATGAGCCGCATAACGCTTCAATGTACAGCGCACGCCTGGATCAAACGATACAACTTCATAAAGACCAGTACCGATACCTTTTGCAATTGCTTCATCAGCACCACCTGCTGGGTACATGATGATGTGGTAATCAGAAAGCAGGAACGGGAAGTCCGCATTGCCAGCTTTTAGCGTAAACTTGACTTCGTGATCGTTGATCTTTTCCATTCCTGTAATGGCTTCAACGATTGGCTTGGCAGCAGATTTTGCGCCTTCAGCGGTGTGCATTTTCAGTGATTCAATCACATCGTCAGCACCAAAAGATTTGCCATTGTGGAATGTTACGCCCTTGCGAAGTTTGAAAGTCCAGGTTTTTGCATCAGCGGATGCTTCCCAGCTTTCAGCCAATTCGCCTTTAAGTGAACCATCTGCTGCAACTTCTGTCAGACAGTCAAATACAGCGCCATGTGCCAATGTGATCATGAATGAGTCAGAATGGGTACGCCCATCCCAACTATCAGATGTATTTGCACCAGCAAGGCCAATGCGTAGTTTTCCGCCTTTTTTGGCAGCTTTTACCGGAATTGAAGTCATGGTCGTTGCAGCAGCTGCTGCAGCACCGGTCTTCAAGACACTACGGCGATCAAGATTAAAATTCATTGTTTCTCTCTCCTAAGTTAAATGATGTACGGTTTTCCCGCTTATTATTATTGCGCCACCCCTCCAAGCATGGCGAAGCTTTATTTACGCCATTTCTAAAGTTTGGCGAAATTCTTATATTTTACTGCTAGCAGCATCCCCTATATTATCAACACCACGCTCTTCAAGCAACTGGTCGAGCCAGTCAGGGTCCATTTCGGGAACCGAGCTTAGCAATAGATCAGTATAAGCATGGTGAGGTGGCTTAAACATGACATCTTTTGGTCCTGCTTCCACAACGCGTCCTTCTTTCATGACAACAACTTCATCAGCGATTGAACGTACTGTGGCAAGGTCGTGTGTGATAAACATGTAAGCAAGATTAAATTCATCCTGCAACTTTGCAAGTGTTCGCAAAATTCCTTCTGCAACAAGCTGGTCTAGTGCCGAGGTAACTTCGTCACAAATGATAAACTTGGGTTCAGCTGCAAGCGCACGCCCAATCCCGATGCGTTGTTTTTGACCACCAGAAAGTTCAGACGGTAATCGATCAATATATTGATTGGGATCAAGTTCCAGAATATCAAGCAGTTCTTCAACTCGCTTGCGCTTTGCTAAACCAGTTAATCCCATATAAAACTCAACAGGGCGACCAATGATCTCGCCAATAGTCTTGCGTGGGTTAAGAGCTGTGTCCGCCATTTGATAAATCATTTGGGCTTGACGCAACTGGTCTTTATCACGGTTGCGATAGTCTGCCGGAAGTTCTACGCCATCAAATTCTATGCTTCCTGTCAGTGGGGGCAAAAGACCTGTAATACAACGTGCCGTAGTGGATTTTCCTGAACCCGATTCTCCCACGACTGCCACTGTGCGTCCTGCATGAATGTCAAAGCTTACATCGTGCAAAACCTTGACAGTACCACCGCCATAAGCCGCATCGACATTTTTTACGCTGACAACAGGTGTTTCGCTTTTATCAGCCAGTGGCTTTTGATCGCG
This sequence comes from uncultured Rhizobiaceae group bacterium, assembly GCA_937944165.1. Taxonomy (GTDB): domain Bacteria; phylum Pseudomonadota; class Alphaproteobacteria; order Rhizobiales; family Rhizobiaceae; genus JAALLB01. The sequence continues at coordinate 3,558 of CALDZF010000246.1, forward strand.
TTGAAAACTGCGAACTGCCCAGAGTGATTTGGTATATTCCTCTTTCGGGTTGGAAAGCATGCTACGAGTATCAGCTTCTTCAATTTCATCGCCCTTAAGAAGCACTTTGATTTTATCTGCCATTTGCGCGACAACGGCCAAATCATGGGTGATGTAAATTGCTGCTGTATCAAACTGTTCAACGATATCGCGAATAGAAGCTAAAACCTCAATTTGTGTGGTTACATCTAGGGCTGTTGTGGGCTCATCAAATATAATCAAATCAGGACGACAGGCCATTGCCATGGCGGTCATTGCACGCTGTAGCTGACCACCGGAAACCTGGTGAGGATAACGAAAGCCGATATTTTTAGGGTCAGGCAAGCGAAGCTTTCGATAAAGTTCGATACCATCTGCCTCACTCTCATCAGCTGAAAATACATTGTGTTGAACCGGACCTTCTGTGTGTTGCTCCATCAAGCGATGTGAAGGATTAAAGCTTGCCGCCGCAGATTGGGCGACATAGGCAATACGCTTGCCAAGCAGCCCACGTTTAGTTGCGGCATCTGCATTAACAAGGTCAATCCCATCAAATTCAATCGAACCATTAGAGATACGACACCCATCTCGCGTAAAGCCCATGGCGGCAAGGCCTATGGTGGACTTACCCGCACCAGATTCTCCAATCAAACCCAGCACTTCGCCCTTGTGAAGATCAAGATCAATACCATTTACTATCTGGTTCCAAGTTTCATCTGAACGACCTTCAATTTTAAGATCGCGAATTTTTAAAAGGAGTTCTTGTTCGCTCATTTTATTACTCCTTCAAGCCCGATGTTTTTTGCAGCATCCAGTCCACCACGAAGTTTACACCAACGGTTAGAAGCGCAATTGCGCCGGCAGCCATTAGTGGTAGCGCCGCGGTTAGTGGGCTGAACTGGGCAAAGTTGATGAAGGCTGATAAGTCTTTTACCATGGTGCCCCAATCCGCAAGTGGCGGCTGAATGCCTATGCCAAGGAAACTCAAAGATGCAATAGTCAAAAATACAAAACAGAAACGAAGACCAAATTCGGCCAGGAGCGGTGCGAA
>CALDZF010000247.1 GCA_937944165.1 uncultured Rhizobiaceae group bacterium
AGCGTCTCACCCTTTTTGACTGATGAGGAGGCCACAGACATGTTCATGACATCTGCACCCAAGCGCTTACCAGCCAATTCAAAAGAGGCTTGTGTCCGTGTAGAAGCTTCAAAAAACAGATTAATCTGAGTACGCCCGCGCAAGACAGATTTTTTCTTCTCCAACTGACGCGAAACAGAAACCGCTTCATCAGCGCGGTCTAGCAGATATTGAATTTCATGAGGAGAAAGCTCCGCAATGCCCAGCAAATGGCGCTGGTTGAAGCTTTTTAAAGGAGAGTTTTTTACATTTACCATTAAAGCCAAACCTATAGTCAGCAAACGCCATTTGTACAAGGCTTTCTGTTAGGTTTCATATATTTTGGTAAATTGCCAACAGGAATTTTGAATTTTTTGCGTGTAGCTGGTTTGGTAAATATGATTAACTCAAAAACATGATTTTCGCATTGAAACCACGCCACTCAAAGTCTATACGCTTAGGGCTAGAAACAATCATTAGAAAGAATCTCCAATGTCTGTTGATATTGATACAGTAAAACGTGTTGCAAAGCTTTCCCGTATTGCTTGTGATGATGCGCGCGCGCAGAAGATGCAAGGTGAGCTAAACGCCATTTTGGGCTTTGTTGAACAGCTTAATGAAGTGGATGTTGAAGGTGTTGAGCCTATGACATCCGTTGTTGAAATGAACATGCGTCAACGTAGCGATGAGGTAACCGACGGCAATAAAGCTGATGATGTGACAGCCAACGCACCTGCAAGTGAAGATCATTACTTCATGGTGCCGAAAGTGATTGAGTAGACCCTAATATGTTACGTGTTTTGCTATCAACCTTGGCGGTCTCATATATTGCACAGCCTGCAATGGCATTAGAGGTGCCTGCTTTTTTGAAGGAAAAGGTTTATTCAACCGATCCTTCCAAATGTGGTGATGTGACCGAAGATGATAGCTTGCAACTTTCAAAAGAGGGCGTTTTTGGCCTTGAATTCAGCTGTGCTTTTCTTGGCTTTGATGTTGAAGCGGATAAAGACACAGGGCAAGTTTATTTGGCGATTGCACGCGCAAATTGCGGCGATGATAGTGGCATCAACAGACCTGATAATATCACACTCATACCGCAAGATGAAAACACGGTCACCGTGCAATCACAAAATGAATATGTCATCTCTGAAGCGCAGCTTTTATTGTCACAAAGGCTGCCTGAAAACATAAAACTCGCAGATGAGTTCCCCAATTACGTCTCTCGAGACTATAAAATATGTAAATGAATCAATCTGGAATCTTATATTCCTAACCAATTGAAAAAGATAACAAATGTCTGAACTAACAAGCCTAACCATCGCCCAAGCCCGTGAAAAACTACTGGGTAAAGAAATCACTGCTGTTGAATTAACAGATGCCTACCTTGCAGCCATTGATGAAGCGAACAAAACACTCAATGCCTACATCGAGGTAACCCCTGAGAACGCTAAAAAATGGGCAGCAATCTCGGATGAAAAAATCGCTAAAGGCGAGGCGGGTGCACTTGAGGGTATTCCTGTCGGCATCAAGGATCTGTTTGGAACGCAAGGCGTTCATACACAAGCCTGTAGCCATATTCTGGACGGTTTTAAACCAAAATATGAATCGACGGTTACTCAAAACATGTGGGACGATGGCGCGGTTATGCTCGGCAAGCTCAACATGGATGAATTTGCCATGGGATCTTCTAACGAGACATCTTATTACGGTGCAGTGACAAACCCTTGGAAAGCAAAAGGCGACGATACGCCACTTGTGCCGGGTGGCTCGTCTGGTGGATCAGCTGCCGCAGTCGCCGCTCAGCTTTGTGCTGGTGCTACAGCAACAGATACAGGCGGCTCTATTCGCCAACCAGCGGCATTTACAGGAACCGTAGGGGTGAAGCCAACCTATGGGCGTTGTTCGCGCTGGGGCGTGGTGGCATTTGCCTCTTCGCTTGATCAGGCAGGCCCCATTGCAAGAGACGTGCGCGATGCAGCCATTCTGCTTAAATCCATGGCCAGCGTAGACGTAAAAGATACGACCTCGGTTGATATCCCTGTGCCAGATTATGAAGCGGCCATTGGTCAGTCCATGAAGGGCAAAAAAATCGGCATTCCGAAAGAGTATCGTGTGGAAGGCATGCCAGAAGATATTGAAGCGCTCTGGCAGCAGGGCATTCAGTGGTACAAGGATGCAGGCGCGGAAATCGTTGATATCTCACTCCCGCACACAAAATACGCACTGCCAGCCTATTATATTGTAGCGCCAGCGGAAGCCTCATCAAACCTGGCAAGATACGACGGCGTCAAATACGGCCTTCGCGTCACAGGCGACGATATTACGGACATGTATGAGAAGACCCGCTCGCAAGGCTTTGGCGACGAAGTCCAGCGCCGTATCATGATCGGCACCTACGTGCTTTCATCAGGCTATTACGACGCCTATTACCTGCGCGCACAAAAAGTGCGCACACTCATCAAACGCGACTTCGAAAACGTCTTCAACCAGGGCATAGACGCAATCCTGACACCCGCAACCCCATCCTCAGCCTTCAAAATAGGCGACGAAGAAATGGCCGCAGATCCAGTAAAAATGTTCTTAAACGACATCTTCACCGTAACCGTAAACATGGCAGGCCTGCCAGGCATCTCAGTCCCCGCAGGACTAGATAGCAAAGGACTGCCGTTAGGGCTGCAACTAATCGGCAAGCCGTTCGAAGAAGAAATGCTATTTCAGGCAAGCCACGTGATTGAGGAAGCCGCGGGGACGTTTGTGCCGAAGCGGTGGTGGTAGGTTGGTGTAGATTTGAAGCCTTATTACAATCAAGCTGAGATAGATGAGCTTAAGATTGAATATAATGCGGCGTATGAAAAATATTTATGTCTCTCAGATCGCATTAAATATTTTCAATTTGCCGAATATAAAGCGAAAGAATACGCTAATCACGGTTTGCTTAGACGCCTAAAATACACATGGCGCAGCATTGAGAGGATTTTTAAGTTTCTGCCTTTAGATTTGGAGCATTTACCAGATGAAACTGTTTGCAATGATACTGTAATTTACCATGAAGCATTTTTTGTAAATCTTTATGGATGCATCGATAATCTTGCCTGGATGCTGGTATATGAAAAAAGGCTTGATGATAAAGAAGACCTCAAAAAGAAAAGTGGTGAACTTTTAAGATCAAAAATTGGTCTTTTTAAAAATCATGAGTTCATTAGAGGTAATCTTTCCCAAGAATTTCAAGATTATTTAAATCAATCTGACGAATGGTTGAAATATCTAATAAATTTTAGGGACGCGATTGCTCATCGTATTCCTATTTATATACCTCCTTTTGTTGTTAGTGATGAGAATACAGAGTTATACGAAAGTTTAGAGACAAAGAAATTTTTGGCTGTAAAAATCCCTAGTTTGAATTTTGCTGAAATAGAAAAACAGCAATTAGAATTGCGAGAGTTCCGACCAGAGTTTATACATTCTTTGATTGAAGAACCAAAGTCTGTCATTATTCATTATCAATTGCTAGTCGATTTTAAGACACTCTATGAAATTATTTTATTGTTGTTGAAAGAGTTACCTAATAAACCAAAGGTTCATAGTATATCTTTAAAAGATTTAACCCTCAAACCTTCCCCTTAAAATCCATCC
>CALDZF010000248.1 GCA_937944165.1 uncultured Rhizobiaceae group bacterium
AATCATCCATCGGCACAGTATAATTTAATCCCAGTCTGCCACCATCTGCGTAGATTGTTTGGCCTGTGATGTAACTTGCGTCGTTGGATGCCAGGAAGGCTGCTATGTTTGCTATTTCTGATGGTTCGCCGATGCGTTGCATTGGTGTTCTGGATAATATTCGAGCTTGGGCGTCCGGATCGTTGGCAACGCTATCAAGCATTTTGGTCATGATGGAACCTGGGCCTATTGCATTCACGCGAATGCCGTGTTTTGCCAATGATAAGGCTGAGGCTTTGGTCAGTTGGTTTACGCCGCCCTTTGAAACGGAATAAGGTACCTGGTTGGCAATTGCAAAAACTGCATTAACGGAAGACAAGTTGATGATACAGCCAGCACTGCCACCTGCTTCTACTTGTTCAACCATATGCCTAGCGGCTGCCTGAGAACATAAAAATGTGCCTTTTAAATTTACATCCATAACCAGATCAAATTGTTCTTCTGTGATGTCCAAAAAGTCTGCGCCTGAAACAATGCCCGCATTGTTAACGAGAACATCAATTTGACCATATTCATCAATTGCACCTGCAATTAGATTATGCACATCAAGACGTGTTGATACATCACAGTGAACATATGAAACCTGGCCAATTTTACTTAAGGCTTTTTCAGCTTTTGTGCCTGCCTTATCATCGATATCGGCAATAACAACTTTGGCCTTATCCCGCAAAAAGCGTTCTGCAATGGCATAGCCAATGCCCTGTGAGCCACCCGTTATAACCGCAACCTTGTTTTCAAGCGTCATATATCTATGCCTTTTGTTGGTCTAAAACCTCTTTGATTTCATCCAGTATAGCAGGATCATCAATTGTTGCGGGCATTTTCCACTCCATACCATCAGCAATTTTTTGCATAGTAGAACGCAGGATTTTCCCTGAACGTGTTTTTGGTAGGCGCTTTACAATAAGTGCCTGTTTAAAGGCTGCAACAGGGCCGATTTTTTCACGAACCAATTGTACGACTTCCTTTTTTATATCGTCATGGTCACGATCAACACCTGCGTTTAGCACAAGGAACCCGCAAGGGCTTTGGCCTTTCATGTCATCTGCTATGCCCACAACGGCGCATTCTGCAACATCCTTGTGGCTAGCTACGACCTCTTCCATGCCGCCAGTGGATAATCTGTGGCCTGCAACATTAATGATATCATCTGTTCTTGCCATGATGAAAAGGTAACCGTCTTCATCAATAAAGCCTGCATCGGCTGTTTGGTAATAACCTGGGAATTCTTCAAGGTAGGCGCTTTTGAAGCGCTCTTGCGCATTCCATAGTGTTGGAAGACAACCAGGAGGTAGGGGCATTTTGACAACGATATTGCCAAGTTCACCTGATGGCATTGGATTGCCTTCATCGTCCAAAACTTCCATGTGATAACCTGGCATGGGAACCGTTGGTGAACCATATTTAACTGGTAATTGCCCAAGACCCATCGGGTTGCCGGCAATAGTCCAGCCGGTTTCAGTTTGCCACCAGTGGTCAATCACAGGAACGCCGAGCATACGCTCCGCCCAGTGGATTGTGTCCGGGTCAGCGCGTTCGCCTGCCAGAAACAGATTTCTGAAATGGGAGAGATCGTATTTCTTGATGAATTGACCTTCAGGGTCCTGACCTTTAATGGCGCGGAATGCGGTCGGTGCAGTAAACAGCGTTTCGACTTTATGTTCCTCGATTACGCGCCAGAAGGTGCCTGCATCTGGTGTTCCAACAGGTTTGCCTTCAAACAGAATGGTAGTTGCTCCATGAAGAAGCGGTGCATAGACAATGTATGAATGGCCAACAACCCAACCCACATCAGAAGCGGCCCAATAAACTTCGCCCGGGTCTACGTCATAAATGGCTTTCATTGTCCATTTAAGCGCTACCATGTGACCGCCATTATCGCGGATAACTCCTTTTGGCTGGCCTGTGGTGCCGGATGTGTAAAGTATATAAAGCGGGTCAGTTGCCAGAACATGCTCACAGGGGAGTGTGTCTGCTGCTTCACGTGCGTTTGTCATTTCATCTGCATAATCAAAATCACGCCCCTCAACCAGAGAACATGTTTCCTGATTGCGTTGCAGAATTAATGTTGCTTGAGGCTTGTTGGTGGCAATTTCAATGGCTTCATCCAATAGAGGCTTATAGGCTACAACGCGGTTTGGCTCTATGCCGCAAGAAGCTGAGATAATAAATTTAGGCGATGAATCATCAATACGCGTTGCAAGCTCTGATGCTGCAAAGCCGCCAAATACAACTGAATGGATTGCCCCAATTCTTGCGCAAGCCAGCATGGCGATTGCAGCTTCCGGTATCATCGGCATATAGATTATCACACGATCCCCTTTGCCAACGCCGTGGTTTTTCATGACATTACCAAGCGCCATGGTTTCGATCAGCAAATCACGGTAGGTGAGTGTTCGCTTATTTCCCGTGATTGGACTGTCGTAAATAATGGCTGGTTGATCCGCACGACCATTTTCAACATGGCGATCAACACAGTTATAACACGTATTGCAGGTAGCACCCGTGAACCATCTACCATATACACCTTCGTCTGCATCAAAGGTTTTTGTTGCGGGAGAAAACCAGTCAATTTCTTTTGCGGCCTCTGCCCAAAAGCGTTCCGGATCATTTTTCCAACCTTGGTAAGCTTCGGCGTATTGTGATGTCATGCGTATTCCCTCCAACCATGTGTGCCATGGCAATCTTTCTTGAGGGGACTCTAAGCAAAAAAGTACGTATAAGTCTATTACAACTATGGTTTATTAAATTTGTAATTCTGCAATATAGTCGGTTAGTTCTTCCGCCCACTGTTCGTAACCTTTGGCAGAAGCATGAAAGCCGTCTTCTGCAAAATTTTCTTCAATAACACGCCAATTTGTGGTTGGCGACAATGCACCACGCTCAAAACAAAGTTCTTTGCCCTGTTTCCTGATAATACGCGCGCGAATACCAATAATTTTATTCAGGGGTGAAGGGAGCAATGGAATACCTTCAAGATCGATCAAGTCCGACCAGATTACTTTTGCATCAGGAAACTTTGCATTGAGTGCATAAAGTAAGCCACCAAATTCTTTTTTGAAACGGTTTGCAGTATGAAAGTTTTTGGCGTCATTCACCCCTATATTGATGATGATGTAATCGTAAGTCTCACGTTCCAGATTAGGTACAATAAAATCACGAAGTTCGCCTGCCGTAGCAGAGTTATTACCGCAAGTACGTGTGGTAACTGACTTGCTTGTTTTATTTGCCAAGAGATAGGGTGTTCTACCTGCTACACATTGCTTGAAGTCTTTGACGCCTACTCCAGCTGCAGATGAATCGCCAATGAAGAGTAGTCGTAATGGTTCGCCTTTGCCCTTTAACTGCACAAATGGGTATTGTTCAGGCGGAGGCATACGCATGGAAGTTTTGCGAATATACAAGCCTTGAATGATATATATCGGCAAGGCAAGCCATGAGCATATTATGTTTAGCGATGAGACCATGATAAAAATATTTAATAATTACTTTTACGTAAAGGTCAATAAAATTTTGAACTATAATGACCGAAATTTGTTATGATTGTAACTCTATGTAGTACTTGTAATTAGTCATATTATAATTTGATTCAGGCAACGTATCTTAAAATATGTTTAGGTAACTATATATTTCTTTACACCAGCAGATAAAGTACTGCTATGCAAATAGGACTAAGATTTTTTATTGTAGGTTCTTAGGGTCGTAATTAAGAGCCTGCTTTAATTTCTTATCAAATCCCGTAATATTTGCTTTAAGTTTTTCTTGTTCAGCTTTGGGCAGTGAACCTGTCGTTTTGATAGTCTCAACAGCCTTATCAAAGTCAGACATATAGTCCGCCTCTTGAATTGGTTTGAACTTCTCATACTCAATAGATGCAAGCTTATCAGCAGTTTTCTTCTTGATAGAGCCGTAATTGCTCAAAATCTGATATTCATTAAATCTAAGAAAGTCATCAAGCTTCACATGCCAATCTTTCATAGACATCTTCTTGCCTTTTTGGGCTAGGTTTTCAGCAAAATCTAAAAACATTGATACCAACCTGTTCAAGTCTTGTATCTCGCCTTCTGCAAGATAGTTTTTTGCGGTCGTGATGTCACTTTTAAGTATTTTGCCACCACCTTTCTGATTTTTCCATGTAGTCAAGCCCATGTTTGGCAAATTGTGGTCGGCTCTTGCATTTATTATTTCAGCCGCAGTCATACTTGTAACTGCATATTCAAGTTTGTTTTGAGCATGAGCGAAAAATTCATGTGTAACATCAGAATTTGCATCGTAATCAAAGCTACACTGAATATATATGTCTGTTACTTTTTGATAAAAGCGCCTCTCAGATGCCCTTATATCTCTAATGCGCTCTAGGAGCTCGTCAAAGTAATCTTTTCCGAATAGCTGTTTACCTTGCTTTAAGCGGTCATCATCCATTGAAAAACCTTTGATGAGGTATTCTTTAAGAATTGTAGAAGCCCATCTTCTAAACTGAATGGCTTTGGGAGAATTGGCTCTGTAGCCCACAGATAAGATCGCATCTAAACTATAATGAGAAGTCCAATAGTTTTTGCCATCGGAAGCAGTTGTCCGGATTTTCCGGACAACTGAATCTTCATCAAGTTCACCGCTAGAGAAAATATTCATCAAATGTTCGCTAACAGTTGACTTACTAACATCAAAAATCTGGGTCATCCCTAGTTGAGTTACCCATGTATCCTCGTCAGCAACGAAAACTCTAATATCCTTCGTGCCTTCGCCAGCGCTGTAAAAAAGAAAGTCTCTGTTTTCATCTTCGTTATTAGACATTGATTAAATCCTGATACTTAATGCGTTTTTCTGTGTTAGACAGAAACAAATTGAACCTCTGGCCTTCATTGCTTTTTCGAGTGTTATAGCGAAATACAAACTCGTCTACATAAAACTGCAAATGTTTGACGCTGGTAAAATGATAAATCCCAAAAATGCCACGCTTCATTAAACTCCAAAACCCTTCGATGGTGTTTGTATGTACTCTGCCATCAACATACTGGCCTGCCCATGTTTAATAAAGTGGTGGTGGTAGATGCGCTTCAAAGCATTATAACCTAACCATTCATCGGAGTAGATAGTTGCATCTTTTGCATGTTTAACAATTTCAGCAGTTAGTGTTTTTATGCCAACATCAGAAACATGCTTCGCGTTCAGTTTTCCTCCGCGTTCAACCATACCAAAAACTGGAGCTTTATCTTTAGTACTTCGACCTTGAGTTCCACCAGTTTTTTTATTTGCGTGTTTGTTCTTGTTTTTTCCGCCTATATAAGTTTCATCAACTTCTATTTCATTAGTTAGCTCATTGTCATTATCAAACCCAAAACAATTACGGATTCGCTGTAGCATAAACCATGCAGACTTTTGCGTTACACCAATGTCTTTTGATAGTTGAACGCTAGAAATACCTTTCTTGTGCGAGGTAACAAGCCATATAGCCAAAAACCATTTCTGTAATGCAATCTTTGTATTATCAAAAAGAGCGCCAGTTTTAACATTGAAGTATTTGCCAGTCTCTTTGCAACGATATTTATTACCTGCGCACTTATAGACCTTTGAGTTAGAATCAAATGGCGAAACAACATC
>CALDZF010000249.1 GCA_937944165.1 uncultured Rhizobiaceae group bacterium
TTATCTTGGCGCCATTCTGATTGCACCATCCAGACGTATCGTTTCACCATTCAACATCGGGTTTTCGCATATAGAAAGTGCCAGTTTAGCATATTCTTCCGGCTCTCCCAGTCTCGATGGAAATGGTACCATGGCACCCAATGCATCTTGCACTTCTTGCGGCATGCCTTTCACCATCGGGGTTCCAAAAATACCAGGTGCAATCGTCATGATGCGCACACCATTACGCGATAAATCCCTTGCCATCGGTAAGGTCATTCCCGCAACAGCGGCCTTGGAAGAACCGTAAGCAATTTGCCCAATCTGCCCATCAAAAGCAGCAACAGAAGCCGTATTGATAATTACACCACGCTCACCATCTTCCGTTACAGGGTCTTGCGTGCACATGCCTGCTGCCGATTGGCTTGCTACATTGAATGTACCAATCAAATTAACCCCAATAATCTTTGCAAAGAGCGCGGCATCATGTGGATTGCCTTCGCGATCCACTGTTTTCGCTGCAGGTGCAATACCAGCACAATTAACACAAATGCTTTCCTGCCCATGTGCTTTGCGTGCAGCCTCAAATCCGACGCCAACAGATGCACTATCAGACACATCCACCTTGGCAAAAATGCCACCCAGCTCATCAGCAATCTTTTGGCCTGCTTCTTCGTTAACATCAAAGATAGCCACTTTAACACCGCGAGAAGCAAGCATGCGTGCTGTACCTTCACCTAATCCAGAGCCGCCGCCTGTTATAACAGCAGATAATTTATCATTTAATTCCATAGGTTTATGGCCTTTCAATTGCGATTGCAGTTCCTTCACCACCACCAATACAGATGGCAGCAAGACCGCGTTTTTTATCATGGGTTTCAAGCGCATTCAAAAGCGTCACGATAATCCGCGCGCCAGAAGCACCAATCGGATGCCCCAAAGCACATGCGCCGCCATGAACGTTTACAACATCACGTTCCAAACCAAATTCATGCATGAAAGCCATGGGAACAACGGCAAACGCTTCATTAACTTCCCAAAGATCAACATCATCTTTCGACCATCCAATCTTTTCCATTAGCTTTTTGGCAGCAGGCACGGGTGCCGTTGTAAACCAGCCAGGCTCATGTGCATGACTGGAATGTCCATGAATAATTGCTCGAATTTCCAAACCTTCACGCTCGGCAACACTTTCACGTGTCATTACCAAAGCCGCTGCCCCATCTGAAATCGACGAAGCATTGGCAGCCGTAACCGTTCCACCATCACGTTTAAATGCAGGTTTGAGTTGCGGAATCTTATCAGGTCGTGCATTCTTGGGCTGTTCATCAGATGTAATTTCAACATCACCCTTGCGCGTTGAAAAGGAAACAGAAGCAATCTCATTAGAAAATTTGCCTCCTTCTTCTGCCTTTTGGGCATTCTCAAGTGACTTTAGCGCATAGGCATCCTGCATTTCGCGGGTGAATTGAAACTTCTCGGCACAATCTTCAGCAAAATGACCCATTAGCTTGCCTTTGTCATAGGCATCTTCAAGACCATCCAGGAACATGTGATCAATCACTTGCCCATGGCCAAGCCTTGCACCACCCCGCATTTTTTCAAGCAGATAAGGTGCATTCGTCATGCTTTCCATACCGCCAGCCACAATAATATCACCGTTCTCAGCCTTGAGTTGGTCATAGGCAACCATGGCGCACTTCATACCAGAACCGCACATCTTATTTAAAGTCGTGGAAGGAACGCTTTTATCAAGGCCCGCATGAAAACTTGCCTGACGTGCAGGCGCTTGCCCCTGCCCTGCAGGCAGTACATTACCCATGATTACTTCATCCACTTTAGCAGGATCAATGCCAGCATTTTCAATAGCTGCCTTTATTGCAACACCACCAAGTTCGGAAGCCGTGAGAGAAGAAAACTCCCCTTGGAAGCCTGCCATTGGTGTGCGTTTGGCACCTGCAATTACAATCCTGTCAGTCATCAAAACTCTCCTTATTCGCCAATCAAAATGGCACGAAAATCATTTACATTCGTTCCTGTTGGCCCTGGTATAAACAAGGCACCAATTTTTTCAAAGGCTGTCCACGCATCATTGTTTTGCAAATATACAACCGGGTCAACGCCATGGCTACGCATTAATGAGGCAGTCATACCATTTACAAAAGCCCCTGCATTGTCCTCACTACCATCAATCCCGTCGGTATCAGCACACAGCACATGGATGCTCTTTTCGCCTGCAATCTCAATTGCAAATGAAAGCAAAAATTCCGTATTACGCCCACCTTTGCCTTTATGCTTCAAAGTAACTGTGGTCTCCCCACCAGAAAGCAAAAGGACAGGTTTTTTGAAAGGTCGGTCACGCAATAAAATCTCTTTGGCAATAGCAGCCTGTGTTCGTGCAGCCTCCCGCGCTTCACCTTCAATAGCATCTGACAAGATGTAGGCTTCAATACCAGCCTCTTGCGCAACCTCTTGAGCAGCCTCCAAAGATTTGGAGGCTGATGCAAATATGTGATGCTCGGCATGCGCCAAACGTTCGTCATCTGGCAAAGGCGCGTTAGCTGCATCAGAATTGATATGAGCCATCACAGCCATAGGCAATTGCATGTCATATTGTGAAAGTATTGCCAGAGCATCCTCGCGCGTACCTGCATCAGCAACGGTTGGCCCAGACGCTATAAATTGCGGATGGTCACCTGGAATATCAGAAACCAAAAGTGAAACCACTTTGGCAGGGTAAGCTGCTTGCGCAAGTCGCCCGCCCTTGATGTTTGAAACATGCTTACGCACTGTATTCATCGCAGAAATTGGCGCGCCAGACGCAAGCAAGGCTTCATTGACCGCTATTTCATCAGCCAAAGTCAGTCCTTTTGGCGGACTAGGCAAAAGAGCTGATCCACCACCAGAAATGAGCGCAACGACAAGATCGTCTTCCGTCAAACCAGAAACAGCATCCATCAACCGCTGCGCACCGATCAAACCCGCTTCATCTGGTACTGGATGAGCCGCCTCCAGCACTTCAAAATTCTCACACTCGCAAGCATAATCATAGCGCGTGACAATGACACCTTCGAGCGCCGTCTCGTGCTCTTTTTCCCAAGCTTCTTCAAACGCTTTACCCATCTGCGAAGATGCCTTGCCTGCGCCAATTACAATAGTTCGACCTTTGGGCGCTATTGGGAGATAATCTGTAATAATTTTGGCAGGATCAGCAGCATCTACTGCTGAATGAAACAGCTCTGTCAAAAAAGCATTTGGATTATCAAAACAACACATACGGTTTGATAAGCCTGCGTTTTTGATAGGTCAAGAAAAACAAAAGAATTCAATTTACAGATTGCACGCTTTCCATACATCCCCTAAGTCAGATTGAGAAAAGGAATTTGAGTGGAACGTAAATCGAAAATAGATGCAACAGGCGCCATTGTGCTGACCGTATTCATGGCGGTATTAGGCCTTAACCAAGTTGGTATTAAAATTGTTAATGAGGGCATGGCGCCAATGTTCCAGGCGGGATTGCGCTCTGTTGCTGCAGGTATCATCATTTTTCTGTATTGCAGCTGGCGTAATATCCATATTGATTTAAAAATACCTGTCTTAATTCCAGGTATAGCAACGGGACTTTGCTTTGCTTTTGAATTTGCCCTTTTGTTTCAGGCGATTGAATATACGACCGTCGCGCGCAGTTCTGTTCTATTTTATACTATGCCCTTCTGGGTTGCTCTAGGCGCGCATTTTATGATACCAGATGATCGCTTGAATGGCTTGAAAGTTCTGGGGCTTTTATTGGCCATATCAGGTGTCGCAATTGCACTTCTGGGCGGACAAGGCAATCAGGAAGGGGCTTCTCTTACAGGCGATCTCATGGCACTTTTAGCAGCAACCATGTGGGCAGCAATTGCGCTCATTGCCCGGACGACACAATTTTCAACATTAAAACCTGAAGCGCAACTGTTTTACCAACTCTTCATCTCCGCAATTATACTTGTACCCTTGTCCATGTTTGGCGAAAGTTTCCGCGAACCAAGCCTCTTACATTGGCTAATTTTTACAATACAAGTCATCTTTGTTGTTAGCATTGGCTTTGTAATTTGGTTCTGGGTTTTGTCTGTTTACCCGGCTTCCGAGATGGCAAGCTTTAGTTTTCTAGCACCACTCTTTGGGGTATTTTTTGGCTGGTTTATTCTGGATGAAAAACTTACATGGAATATTATCGCAGCGCTTTTACTTGTGGGTATTGGTATTGTTTTGGTCAATAAGAAAGCCAAAAAAGATTATTAAGTACCCAACTTGCCAAACGGTTTAGTGACAGGCTTGTTAGACCTAACTGTTAAATTATCAGTCTGCGGTAGTGCATTTCTATTATTAGAATTAACATCCATCGTCGCAAAAACTTGCTGACGTTTAGGCGTATATGTTTCAGGCACCTTAATATATTTAAAGCCAATAGAGTTTGGTTTACGCCAAACCGTCTTACACTCAACTTTCCAGCCGTCGAGATCATTAAACAACACAAATTCATCTGGTATAATAATTCCGTCTTTGAGAGTCAGCAATCCGCCAGTATCAGAAGTATTTTTCAAAACCCCTTCAACGGCAGACAAGCTTTGGTTATAAGATACAGTGACGCCCTTAAAGGTACGCTTCCTATCCGCAGACCGCCTGTCATTACTTTCTTCCATCATATCCGCATCTATCATCTAAAATGTTGCAAATTTAATAACTTACTTATCAAAAATAAGTATAAAAAGAGCTTAAAAATATAATTAACACTTTTAGGATCAATAAGTTAACAAGACATTGACCAAGAAAATAAAACTTTACATTTTTTATCACGTAATTAAAAATTAATATAATCACAGAGGCATTATTGAAATTATCAAGCATGCTATTGAAGCAGGTAAAAAACAAAGTCTATAATCTGAGTGGATTAAACATAGTAAAAGGAACAGTGATGACTAAGTATGATTTAAAGCAAATCAAATCAAACTATCAGCGTGATGGTTATATTTCAGGCTTGGAACTTCTAAATCATGAGGAGGCAGTTGCGCATCGCCAAAGACTAGAAAGCGCCGAACAAGACTTTGGCAATATACATTATAAACCCAAAATCCATACACTCTTAACCTCACCCTTGGAATTGGCAACCATGCCAAGTGTGCTTGATATTGTTGAGCAAATGATTGGCCCTGATATCCTGCTGTATAATTCGACTTATATCATTAAAGAACCTAATACGTCCAGTCACGTAAGCTGGCATCAGGATCTTACCTACTGGGGCTTGAGCCATGATGATCAGGTAACCCTTTGGTTAGCACTTTCCCCTGCAACTGAAGAATCCGGCTGTATGCGCATGATACCTGGCAGCCACAAAAATGGCGTTTACAAACACGAAGCAACACAAGATGAAACCAATGTACTTCTACAAGGACAAACAGTCCAAGGCATAGACGAAAGCAAAGCCGTTATGTGCACACTCAACACAGGCGAGGCTTCTTTCCATCATGGCTGGACATTGCATGCCTCTATGCCGAATAATTCAAACGACCGTCGCATAGGCTTGAACGTGCAGTATTTGGCACCTCACATCAGACAAACCAAACATAACTTGGATACAGCAATGCTGGTCCGCGGTGAAGACAAATATAACCATTTCGGAATTGACATTCCAGCAGAAAGCGATCTTAACCCTATTGCAATCAAACGACAGGCCGAATTGGAAGCAAGATACATTGAAATTGCAGGACAGGCTTAAAAAACTACTTCAACTCTGTCTTGGCCAAGGCTTTAATTTCACGTGTTGTGTTGATTTCTTTCTCACGCACAAAACTCTCATGATTTTCTTCAACACTCCCCAAGTCATATTTATAATTGACCATCATGCCCGCAGATTGCTTCAAGCCTTTTTCGGAAATATCTGCCATCCAGTTAAAGCGCATTAAAGAAGCCCCATTGCCCAGATGAAACCGGCTTACAGGATCAATCGGCATACCATCATTTCGCTTGGCATGCAGAAAGTATTTGGCGAGTAACACCTTAAATGTTTTTTCAAGGGTTTGTGTGTTTTCATCCAGAAAGAAACTTTCTTCATTATCCAAAGCTTCCTTAATTTCTAAAACTGTGGAGAGTTTTGTTTCTGTATATTCTTCCTCAAGCCATTTTCGAAAACCGGGAATGGGGGACAGTGTGACTGAATTTTTCAAATCGGGAAACTCTTGCGCCAAGTCGTTGACAACCTGTTTAATTAAAAAATTACCGAAAGAAACACCACGTAATCCTTTTTGACAATTGGAAATAGAATAAAATACTGCTGTATCAATTTTTTCGTTAGCTAATGAAGCGCGCGCCTCTGCTAACAGTCCTGTTACAGAATCAGGTAGTCCCTTAGTTAGTGCAACCTCAACAAAAATAAGCGGTTCTTCAGGCATTGCAGGATGGAAAAACGCAAAACAGCGTCGATCATTGGGTTGAAGCCTGCGGCGTAAATCATCCCAATCATTAATGGCATGAACCGCTTCATACTCAATAATCTTTTCAAGTATGTTGGCAGGCGTCTTCCAATCAATCGGACTTAAAACCAGAAATCCACGATTAAACCATGAGGAAAACAAATGCTGAAAGTCTGCATCAAAACTTGCAAGTTGCGGCTCTTGCTTTAACAAATCAAGCAAATCTTCACGCATGTGCACCAGCTTTTCCGTACCACCCGGCACTTGATTAAGACGACGTAGCAACTCACGATGTTTTGGTTCAGCCTGTTGGGTAAGTTTTAAAAGATGTTTTGGTGTGCGCTCCTGTTTGTAAGCCTCAGCCGCTTCAATCATTGCATCAGGGTCAAGACCATAATGCTCGATGACATGACTGAAAAAATCAAGCTTTTGTTCCTCATTCAAAGCTTCATATTTCGACAAAACGGAAGCGGCAAGCTTAACACCTGAAACTTCGCCTTTTTCAGAAAAGATAGCATCGCAAAGTGCTTTAATATCACGGGAATCATCTTGACTACGAAATATCCGTCCACGCTCGAAAACACTCGACAATACATTTTGCAAATAGGAAATTCTGCTCATTTATACAGACCTTAAATAAGATAATGAAACTATATCACTTTGTCGGAGTTATGAAACTTGAAACGCAATACAAGACCTATTTTGAAAAATCGTTCAATATTTATCCATTGTAACTAAAGATGAATTTTAAATTTCTTTCTGATTTCAAAATCAATTACAGGATCAATATAAACATCCTTTGGCGCATCTAGAATGTTGCGTTTCCGCTCAATCGCTTTTGCAATCAGATTTGGTTTTCCAATTTCAGCCCATTCTTTTGGCGAGGTTCTATCGGCCAATTCTGGATAGATATATTCTGTCTGCATGATTGCCAGCGTTTGATCATGCCCAAGATAATGGCCTGGTCCGCCCAAACAAACTGACTTCATTGCATCAAGTGACACACTGTCTTCGGTGACTTCAATGCCCTTAATACAGCGTTGCACCTGCCCCAGAAGATCATCGCCCAAAATAAGTGACTCCAGCGAGAAGCCTAAAAGAGAGGCGTGCATTCCGACACTTTCATAAACCATGTTAAGCCCACTTAAGCCGACGGAAAGGTTTGAGATTGCCTGCTCCCAACCTGCTTGCATATCTGGCATTTTAGCATCTGCTATGCCTGCCGCCGCACCACCTGGAAGGTCATAAAACTTATGCATTTGAGCACAACCTGCTGAAAGAAGCGCTTGTTCACCCGAACCACCAGACATTGCTCCAGTGCGAAGGTCAGAAACAAAAGGCCAAGTACCAAAGATCGCCGGATGACCAGGCTTAATAGCATTGACATAAACAAGACCAGCGAGACACTCAGCAACCGCTTGTACAATTGCTGTTGCAAGCGGTGCCGGTGCCGTTGCCCCTGCTTGACCAGCAGAAAGTAAAAGCACAGGCATACCACCCCGAATGCATTGCTCCATAACCTCACAGGATTCAGTAGCAAATTTCATTGGCGGCACGACGAAACAATTCGAGTTAGAAACAAACGGGCGTTCGCGCCATTTATCCTCACCACCTGCAATCATATGTAACAACTCGAATGCTCCTGGTACAAAAGCAGGTTCAGTAAAACTTGTTCCAATATGTTTGCGTGTGCCAGCACAGGAGGCGTAAACTGTATTCAAATCCATTTCGTAATTATCAAGAATATCACGCGCTACCATGGTGCGTTGGAAGAAATGCACATTGTCCAACTTATCCACGATGCGCGCAGAATCATGCAGGTCCTGCAAATAAGACTCGCGATAATCATTGTTTTCAATATCAACGATATGAACAGCTGCACCAGCTGTTCCATAATGAACCTTGCTACCGGATAAATTTAAATCATGTTTTTCATCACGCCCATGAAGCGTAATATCTCTTGCAGCGACTGCAAGCATATCCTCAACTAAAGAGCGCGGAAAACGAATGCGACCATCATCACCTAGAATTGCACCCGCTTCAGTTAAAATTTTAACACCAGATTCAGGCGCTTCACTAAGCCCGATTTGTTCAAGCGCATCAAGTGCTGCTTCATTAATACGCTTAACTGCAGCATCTGTCAGGGGTTTATACTGCCCACCAACAAGACCTGCATGCACTGGCCTTAGTTCTTCGGCCAGTTTTTCCGAGCGTAATGCCACTCTTGCACTTCTACCCCCTGAACGGCGCGCTCTTGTTGGTGTCTCTGACATTAATAATCCTCCAAATCATATGTCATACTTTGAAGAGACTATGGCAATTCTTCAATTCATCAAAACGAAATATTTTGGCGCAAACACATTTTGCTGATTGTCTTTTATAACTTCTTATTGCTAGAATTCATTTATGGAAAATAATAACCCATCTATGATTGACCCCTTTGGCCGTATGGTTGAGTATTTGCGTGTCTCTGTGACTGATCGCTGTGATTTTCGTTGCGTCTACTGCATGGCAGAAGATATGACTTTCCTTCCGAAGAAAGAATTACTCACCCTTGAAGAACTGGAGCGACTTTGTACTGTCTTTGTAGAAAAAGGCGTCCGTAAACTCAGGCTGACAGGTGGAGAACCTTTGGTTCGTCGTGGCATTATGGATTTAATCCGCAATCTGGGCAAAATGCTGGACGGCGGGGGCCTTGATGAATTAACCCTAACGACAAACGGCTCACAACTTGCAAAATATTCACAAGAACTCGTAGATGCAGGCGTTAAACGCGTAAACGTCTCGCTTGACACATTAGACGAAGCAAAATTTGCAGAGATTACACGCTGGGGACGGCTTCCTCAAGTCATGAACGGCATGGAAGCGGCCAAAAAAGCTGGTCTTCAAATTAAAATCAACGCTGTTGCCCTAAAAAATGTCAACGAACATGAAATTGAAACCATGATGCAATGGGCACATGGAGAAGGCTTTGACTTTACACTTATTGAGACGATGCCACTTGGTGAAATTGACGAAGATCGAACAGATCAATATCTACCGCTGTCTTTAGTGCGCCAGCGTTTGCAAGCAAAATATTCCCTTGCAGACATTCCTTATAAAACAGGTGGCCCTGCCCGCTATGTAAAGGTAAAAGAAACTGGTGGACGCATGGGCTTCATTACCCCAATGACGCATAATTTCTGCGAAAGCTGCAATCGTGTACGCCTTACCTGCACGGGTACGCTTTATATGTGTTTGGGAAAAGATGATGCAGTCGACCTGCGCGAACCGCTTCGTGGCTCAAACGGAAATGAACTTGTGTCTCAAGCCATAGACGAAGCCATTGGACGCAAACCCAAGGGGCACGACTTCGTAATTGGCAGAAATGCAACGCCTTCTGTGTCACGTCACATGAGCACAACTGGCGGGTAGATCTAAAACATACTGCAATGTATGTTACCATCACCACATTCTCAATACGATTAACTTAAAGTTATTTCACTCACATCACGAGCCAATGATAAGCATTGATTTTTATTAAATACTACACCATACTATACTGTATGTAATATGGATTTTTCCTATGGCATCAAAACGATTTCAAAAATCTGACTGGACTTCCCTTGGCCTAGAAGCCATGCGAACCAATGGGATAGATGCTCTGACTGTTGAACTTCTTTGCGAAAAAGCTTTAAAAACAAGAGGTTCGTTTTATTTTCATTTTGAAACCATAGATGCGTTCTTAATACAAATTACTCAACAATGGTTGGAAACATATACGACAAAAATCATACAAAACACCCCCGATAATACGCAACGCAAAGACCTTTTAAATCAACTGGCAGGCCGTTTAGATCTTGATTTGGAAACTGAGATTCGTAAATTAGCTTCCATAAATCCAAATGTTCAAACAATCGTATCAAAAGCAGATAGGTTGCGAATTCAGTGGCTTGGAAAACAATACGAGGCAACTCAAAACTATTCACCACAAGAAGCACATGCCCTTGCAAAAATAGAAATTGCCGCCTTTACCGGATTTCGACTGATAGACCCTCAAATGCCTGCCCAAGAAGCACGAAAACTCTATGAAAGTTTTTTAAAACTCACCAATCGTGCTTAAGCCGTAGACTGATTAATCTTGTTTTACCAACCAACCCTGATAATGCGCGATACGCCCACCAAAGCGGAACTTTATCAAAACATCAAAGACAAACCTGCCCTCTTCATCGACTTCTTCGTGTGATATGCTTTGCGGCAATAAGAGCGTTGGAAACGGTATAACTCCAAAAAGCCTACCCCTAACAACCGGATAGAGCAATTTGCCAGCTTTTGCTTCCAGTCCCAAGCGAATTGAAAGTGGGCCAAACCGTTCTTGTATAAACCCCTCTTTATCCAATGATAAATGAGAGTGAAAAGGCTTACCATCAAACTCGCGCAACCAGATTTCTGATTTCTCATCACCTGTAATCGTTACTTTAACAGGAATATCACTCGAAGTTTTAGGAAAACCAATTAAAAATGAAGTTATATTTCCCAACAAACCAGTTGGCCCTTTTATATTGGCTTTGCCTGCATAAACATGTCTACCCAAAGGCTTATGAAACGCGCTTACGGGCTTAGGTAACGCTTCAAAACTTTCTCCCAAAACCTGTTTGAAAATGCCTTTCACCTCTCCTTGATGAATTTGCGTTCTACCATCAAATTCATCCAAAGCTGCATCCAGTTCATCCAAAGTCATTTCGCCAAGGCACGCCCTTGCACCTACCGCCACATTACCATCCAATATTCTATTAAGAAGAATTGACACAGGCAAAGTTGGAATATTGGGGCCGTTACCATCATCTGCAATCAAATCCCACTCACGACGCTCATAAACACCTGCCGCAGTTGAACCAAGGACGCTAACCTTCATACCGCCCTCATCACTACCAACACTTTCAAACCAGCTTGCAAGCCATCTAAAAGCGGGCGCGAAAGGTTCAAGTGATTTAATTATGCCACGCGATACAAACCAACGCCCAACAACAAGCGCATAATGAAATATTTTAAGTTCAAGCCCGGCTTTAAAGGCAACACTTTGCGCATTATAACGCTCACCAAAGAAAGCAATATCGGGTGTATTAACAAAAGAAGCCAATCGACCTTTAATTTTCTTTTTACCCCAAACATCCAAATTAAAACTTTCAGTTTCTGCCCAACCATATATCGTTTCATTAATACCATGGCGCTTGATTTTCATGGGCTTGCCAATCTGGCTAAGAATAGAGCGCATGACAGACAAGGTTCGCTTTGCCTGGTTTCCTGGAATAATTACAGTCGTAATGGAGTGAACTGTGGCCAGATCTCTAGTTAGATAATCTGCCACGCTGGAAGAGATTGCAGGGGTAGAACTTGCGCCACTGAGTGCCACGCTATTTTTAGACTTTGCCAAAGCATCCAAGGTTTCAAAACTTCTTACAAAAATGCTTGCATCCGCAATATCAAGATAATGACATCCCGTGTTTATAACAGCCTCCGCAAACTTGTATGGCGCATCACCGTAAGCTTGAAAGGGACCAGCACAATCAACAACTGCAAAAGGTTTAAGCGCATCAAGAACCTGAGTGACATTTAAAGTATCATCACGGTTTAGCTGTTTGTATCGGCCGCCATATGTAGCACAAAAAGTTTTCAATCGAGACTTGTTGCGGCCAGCACAAACAACATCAAACCGCGCTTGTTTGATTAACCTTTGAGCAAGCAAACCACCGAAAAGCCCAGTAGCCCCCAATATTAAAACAATAGGTTTACTCATCAATGAATCTTGATTTTAAATCAACTGTTGGAACAAGACATGTTTCGCGTTTGCCAAATAATGAATATCGATTTCGGGCAATCTTGTAATAGATATAATTCAAAACCCGATTTGGCAGATACTCCAATATTGCTATAATCTTATAAGGCCCACCTATTAACCTCATACAGGCAAAAAATCCGTGAAAACGCTCATAAAGCTTGCCATTAATGAATACCAAATTCGTATCATAATCGGCTTCTTTCAAATTATATTTAGTATAGAGCGCTTCGCCAAGATCTGATTGTGCAGTTGCAAAAGAAAACAGCTTTTGTTTATCAGCTTTAGTTATAAATTTAAAAAAGCCAGAACATAAGACGCACTCACCATCAAATACGATCAGGTTCTTGTTTTTTAATCTATTACTTAAATAATCATCGGCATCCATGAGTGTAATATGGGTATTAATTTGCATACTTAAAAGTGACTTAGCGCAGCAAACCTTTTTTGAAAGCAATCGCGACTGACTGCTCTCGTGTTTTGCTACCCAATTTGCGTTTTATTTCTGAAAGATGAAAGTTTACCGTTACAGCTGCAATATTCATTTTTTCTGCAATCCGATCGTTTCGGTTTCCTTCTGAAAGCCACTTTAAAACCTCAATCTCTCTTTCAGAAATCAGAATTTCATTATGAAAATTAGGCTTCCATTGTCCTTTGGCTACTCCAGTAATAGGAATCGTTTTCATTTTATTATTGATTAAAGCTGCGCCCAGTTTAATTTCATTTTCATGCTTTGAGAGTATCTTTTGAAGCTCGATAGCCGACATCTCAGATACAAGATTAAAACCTGTTACCCTGTCTTCATGATTATTATGTATTGGAATACAATAAGAACTTTCAAAACCTTCCTGTTTTACTTCGAGAAGCATATCTTCAGCCCTGGAACCCTTCTCAATTACAAGGTCATTCTTTGTTTTATTGCAATACAAAAGAGAATTATGGCTTTCTTTTACATAACTAACAAAAGGATCATCTGCAGCATAATTCATATCCATATAGTATTGCATCCACTCATTTCTCATATTGCTATGAAAACCTAAAAGTTGTTGAGAAGATTTATCAATCAGACCGAAATTCGTAATATGAAAACCATATTGCTCAAAAAATTCAGTCGCTTTTTGCCATGCGGTTTCATCATCGCATTTATCAATATTATCAATTAAATCAATAAGTTTTGACTCTAACATAAATTCCCTTAAGGCAACTATCAGTATTGATAGTATTTTTATTTTTCAAAATAAAGTATTGTCGTAATATGGATGGGTGCTTACCCCATCCATATTACGACAATACCTTACGAAAACTTTTTGCCCCAAAGTCTAGTATGGGTATGTCAAAAAGGTTCAATAATTATAATAATTATTGAACCTTTTTACTTTATAGCATAGATTTATTTAAATACCATTAGCCATTTTAATCAATCATTTTGAGGAATTGCAACGGTCTTTATTGGGAAAAATGAAGTACAAGTTTTCGCTCATACGCACGGTCACGATGCTCAAACAGATAAATACCCTGCCAAGTCCCAAGCACCAAGCGCCCATTTGTTACAGGAATTGAAATTGAGGTTTGAGTTAGCGCTGCCTTAATATGCGCTGGCATGTCATCCTCTCCCTCATAGGTATGCGTGATATAAGACATGGAAGGATCGCTGGTTGGCGGCGCAAGACGCGCAAAGAAGTTCTTCAAGTCAACCTGAACCTCAGGATCAGCATTCTCCTGAATGATGAGAGAACAAGACGTGTGCTGAACGAAGACGGTGCAAAGCCCAATGGGGATATTGCTAGAACGAACAAAGCTTTGCACTTGCTCAGTAAATTCATAAAGGCCTTGGCCGCTTGTGGAGATGATTAGCTGGGATTGGGGCATTTAAGACATCTCTCCGTCATCCTTAGGCTTATGAGACAAAACAAATGAAAGAGTTACAACGAACCTGATTCATTTTCTTCAAATATTTCTTTAACTTTCTCAGAAGAATGTCCTGGCTTTGCTTCATTGGTAATAAGCTTGCCGACAAATGCTCCAATACCAAACCCTACTGGCCCACCAAAAAGAGCGCCAACGCCCCCACAGCCCATAATAATACTTATAGGTGGAGTTATATCGGCTAAATGTTCTGGTTCAAAATACTTAGGTAAATTATCTTTAAATTTGTTTGTAAAACGTTCTAATTTTGATGTAACTACTTGTGCATCTTCATCACTTGGATGTTCATTTTTATTCGGAATAAATTTGATTATTTCAGCAATATCAGTTTCAATCCCTAAAAGGAAACTCATAAGGCCACCTTTAAACTCTATATCGAGACAATTGTTACCTCTAATTTTTTCTTTATATTCTTGAATTTGTAAAAGAATAGAATGGCATGTTAAAATAAGTGTTGTTCGATTTTCACCTAACGACTTTTGAACAGTTTCTTTTGAAAAAAAATTTTTCGTATTCTTATTTGAAGAAGCTTTAAATTTTTCATCTTCGTAATCTTCTTCAAGATCAAGATCATCGCCTCTCCTCATACCCCTAGCCCCCCCAACCGACTCAGCAACAAGATCCATCACTGCAATGCAGTCGCGGTCGTCATCTTCATCGCCCCAATCAGCAGGTGACATTTTGGCGATAGCGATTTCTGCTTCTTTTCCAAATGGACTTGGCTTACCTTCTTGAATGGATTTATACCACTCAGTAATTAAGCCAAAGCTAGTTTCATAAAATAATCTCGAAGTTGTAAATTCATTAAACTTTTCATTCAATGCCCCTTCTGGCCGAAAAGGTATAATATTATTTTGATTATAATACCCCATCCAAAGAGGTTGTTTCATCAATTCTCTTGTCTGAATCTGACGTCGTCCCATATTAATGCTGTCCGGATTTGCAAGGGCATTATTACTTGGTTCTTGTTGCAAAAAATACAAATCTGCCCTAATACTCATCCAAATAGCAGTCGCTAAAACTACGTCATTGGTAGCTTTATGAGATGCATTAGCAGCAGATTTAACGACTTCATTTGATGAGCCCACCGCCAAAGACCGTACAGAAGAAAAACTAACTTTAGCAGATGATAGAGCTGGTTTAGAAAACCCCACAGTTTCAGCAAACATATCTCCAAGCCTAGCCGCAGATATTAACGCATCTTTGCCGCGAACAATCGTGACATTGTTGGTATTATATTTGCAATAAACATAAGATAAAAAATTAGCACGAAATGTCAAAAGTATTAAATTTTCACGAAATTTTTTCTCCAAAACATCATCAGGCAAGACAGCAATAGACCATGCTATTGGTACAACCCGCAGAGCTATTCTTGTTGCAATTACTCGCGCCCATTCAATAGGCTGCCCCTCTAACCAAGCCTCAAGACTTTCGTGGCCTCGAATATCTTCAATTTCCATGCACTAACCTTTTACCTAATTGCAACATGGCAAAAAACTACTTTAATTTCAATTGAACAAAACCTTAAACACACAATGGAAGAGTTAAAATAAATTCAACGCTGCTTTTATACGTCAGCATTAAGATGCGTGGCAAAAGATTTAGCCCAAAAACCGTGTCCCCTGTTCATCAATCATCTGTTTCGCTTTGCGGATGGCGATTGAGGAGGCTTCTTCCTTTGTCGAACACATGTCTGCGCGGATTAAGGTATGGCTTTTCATCTCGCCTTCCACTTCCTTGGTCACCTGCGCACAAACACGAAACTGCCCACCTTCATCCATCGGCGTGGTTGCAATATGAAAGCCTTCGTAATCAAGTTCTTCAACAGGCGCACTTGAAGCAGGTTTTTTATCACCACCACCGAAAAGGTTTTTCAGGAAGGACATAAGCTTATACTTTCAGACAAAATAGGTTTTCAAAATCTTAACATAAAAAAAGCCCGCTACAAATGAGCGGGCTTTGGAATTTTTGTTTTAAACCTAACTATCCAGGAATGAACGCAGTTTGCGTGATCTGGATGGGTGCTTGAGTTTGCGCAGCGCTTTCGCTTCAATCTG
>CALDZF010000250.1 GCA_937944165.1 uncultured Rhizobiaceae group bacterium
GGCTTTATGGTTCCTGAAGCAGTTGCTGGCGTTGATACATCTATTTTAACACCGCGTAATACATGGGCAGACACTGCAGCCTATGACGCACAAGCTCAAAAACTGGTTGGCATGTTCATAGCAAATTTTGAACAATTCGCAGAACACGTCGACCAAGACGTACGCGATGCAGCACCGTTGGCTGGATAGACTACATAAGAGGTACGTATTGCTAAAAACCTTTTTTACTATTTTACTGTCAAGCGCAGTTGGGTACGGTATTATATCGGCCTGGCAAAGGAAAAATTGGTTATACCAACAAAAAATAATTGAAAAAAAAGAATTATTCGAAGCAAGATATACAAATGCATCCGAATTGTCGAAAATTCTTGTTACTCGTATTATCGCATCTCAAAATTACCTTAGTATATTAGAAACAGAAAACTTAGACGCGATTAAGGATGAAAGAGAAAAATACAGAGCGGTAGTGTTTGATTGGAATGCTAATTTCACTGCTATACTCCATAAACTAAAGGCTGATTTTAAAACAGAACCAATTTATGAGTTTGATGATTACGTTCCGCATCTTCTAGTTGAGGTTGAAAACGACCTGATGGTTA
Organism: uncultured Rhizobiaceae group bacterium; assembly: GCA_937944165.1. Lineage (GTDB taxonomy): Bacteria > Pseudomonadota > Alphaproteobacteria > Rhizobiales > Rhizobiaceae > JAALLB01. The sequence goes on from CALDZF010000250.1 coordinate 600, forward strand.
CTAGGAAATTGGTTGAGCAGAAAAAAATTATAGATAAAGGTCGAGTTAAAAATATTGGCCTAAATATTAGACGTATTAATCAGTATTCATCTGAATATTTTGGTTGTCTTTATAAAATAGCAGATCGCGATAGGGAATTTATAGAAAACCCAGAAATCATAGAGCGTAATTATGATGATTTAACCACGTTCTACATCTTGAAAAATATTTTCAAGCCGCTGTCGATTAGCTAGTGCACGCATTGATCGCTTTCTTACTTTTTCCTGCCACTTTATATTCATATCCCTAGGAATTGGGTTTACTAAACACCCAGCTAAAAATGCAGCTTCTTCATCATTAAGTTCATTACTAAATTTACCAAATAGTTCGCCGCTTGCTTCTTCACATCCTATCAGCCCAGTTCCAAAATATGCATTTTCTAGGTATGATCTTAGGATGGTTTTTTTAGACGCATGAAAATTTATAAGCCATGCATAGAATATTTCTTTTAACTTACGGCTGATAGTTATTTCATAGTTATTAGAAATTGTTCTCACAAATTGCATTTCAATAGTACTAGCGCCAAATGGTTTTTTAAAAGTAATAATAGCTTTAAAAACTTCGCGTAAGATAGCTTTGGTATCAAAACCGTTATGATTGAAAAATCTGCGATCTTCGATTACTAGAACGTATTTCTCAAAACTACTTAAGTTTTCATAATCGTAATAACTTTGGAAATATGGTGTGAATTTTTCGAGTTGTTGGTAAATTTTAAAAATTTTATACTTTGGCGAATGAATAACCCTACGTTTATTTCTTAAGTTAAAAATCATTAAAAATCCCATTATTTATTACTATAAAAAGTAATAGAATAGTTTATCCACCAAAAATCAAGTCCAGAATAGTTCTGGGCTTTTTTTGTGTCTCTTGCCCACCAACGTTGGCAGAAGGCCTTGGGTTGTTATCAATCTGTGATAGGGGCTTTCTTTGCGGGCGTTCAGATGAGAGTTGATTGCTTTGAATATTAGAGTTGGTTGGCTGTTGTAATTGTGTTTGCGGCTGTGGTGTTGGAACGGCAGCAACTTGTGGTTGGTAATTCCCCGGCAATGACGAGAGTTCAAGCCCTTTGTGCGCAGGTTCCATAAATTTCTGCCACGTGATGGCAGGCAAAGAGCCGCCCGTAACTTTCTTGGTTGGCTTTCCGTTATCGTTACCATACCAAACACCTGTTACCAGGTTAGCGGTATAACCAACAAACAGTCCGTCACGTGAGTTTTGACTAGTACCGGTTTTGCCGGCGACTTGACGCTTGCCAAGTTTTGCGTTCTTGCCTGTACCTTTTGTAACAACATGAGAAAGCATGGAGTTCATCATGCCCAACTCACGCGACCCAACAACCTGTGTGTTATTTTCAGATTGATGTTCGTAAAGAAGATTACCGTCAAGGTCTGTGACACGCCTGATGATATAAGGTGAAACTGCTTGCCCACCATTTGCAAATGGCGCATATGCTCCCGTTAATTCCAATAGGGTAACTTCTGATGTGCCAAGTGCGATAGAGGCATTTGGGGTTAATTTGGATTTTATACCAAGGCGTTTTGCTGTCTTAACAACATTGCCAGGACCTACCTCCATTACAAGTTGCGCAGCAACTGTGTTTAAAGATTTTGCCAAGGAAGTATCAAGACTAACGCGGCCTCGATACTTGCGGTCGTAATTTACAGGTTTCCATTTACCAATCTTAATGGGTGCATCATTGCGGATTGATTGTGGCGTTCGGCCAATTTCAAGAGCTGATAAATATACTATGGGTTTAAAAGCAGAACCTGGTTGACGTTTTGCATCAGTTGCCCGATTGAACTGACTATCAGCATATTCACGACCTCCAACAAGTGAACGAATTGCGCCATAAGGCGACATGGAAACTAATGCGCCTTGTCCCACATTTCGTTTCTTGCCTTTTTCTGCCAGCGTATCAGCAATTACTTTGCCTGCCTGTTTTTGTAATGGCATTCTAATAGTTGTGTCGATAATAACATCAGTGCGCAATTCGCCAATAAGTTTTGGCAATTGTTTCATCACATAATCAGCAGCATAATGTTCTGAGCCACTCCAAAAACGTTTTGCTTTCTTTGCCTGCATGGTAAGTGCTTTTGCTGCTTCACTATCCGTAATAAAGTTTGCACGGTGCATTGTACCTAATACAACTTGCGCGCGCGCCTCAGCCAGTTCAGGATTTTTTGCAGGAGACAGTTTGGAAGGAGCTTTTAATAATCCAGCCAAAAGAGCTGCTTCAGCCAGATTTACATCCCTTGCTGATTTTGAAAAATATCGCCTTGAAGCAGCATCAACACCATAAGCGCCAGAACCAAAATAAACCCGGTTTAAATAAAGTTCGAGAATTTCATCTTTATTATATTTCTGTTCAAGCCAAAGTGAAATAATCAACTCCTGGACTTTTCGCTCGAGTGTGCGTGAAGGTTTTAAGAAGAGGTTTTTTGCAAGTTGTTGTGTAATCGTTGAACCCCCTTCAACCAACCTGCCAGCGCGTATGTTTCTAAACATTGCGCGCGAAAACCCTATTGGGTCAAACCCGAAGTGTGATTGATAGCGACGGTCTTCAACCGCAATAACAGCCATGGGAATATAAGGCGACATTTCACCAAGTCGCATGGCAGCGCCGCCCGTTAGTCCCCGGTTAGCAATTAAATTGCCCTCACTTGAAACAATGCGTGCATTGGGTGGGCGTTCAGGAATTGCCCAACTGGATGATTGTGGCAGTTTTGATGCGTAATAACCGACAATGCCAGCAACCCCGATTGCACCCCAAAGGCCAAGCACCAAGCACCAATAAATTGACCCGCCAATAAACCTTGATAAAAGCCCGCGTTTTCTAACCTGTTTGCGTTTGTTTTTTATCCTGCGAGCAGAACCAGATTTTACTGCTTTTTTCTTTTTACGAGTAGATACGACAGCACGATCCTTTTCAGTTACACGCAAGCCACCCCGCGATTTACTTTGCTTGGGATTATCAAAACTAGGCTCAATTCGGGAGGGTTTACTACGCTTTGCCATGAGGACTTCACTGCTTATTACAGGGTTAATATGAAATGAACAATAAATGAGGCAATTTAATGGGACGTAAATTTTCAAAATTTCTTTGAAAATACCTTTAAAAACAATGCTTCCAAGAGTGTAATTAAGGATGGAGTGGTTTTGGCAAAGTGATTTTAACCAAATTATGGTACGATTTATGCATATCAACGTGCATTCACGCGACAAAGGATCGGTATTGGCAATGGCAAATCTAGCATTACAACCAGGCTTCCAAACAGGTGGTAACCGCATTGACTGGGTAGACTATGCAAAAGGTTTTTGTATCATTTTTGTTGTTATGATGCATTCAACCCTTGGCGTTGAAAAACATGCAGTAACCAAGGGACTTGCGGAATTAGGCGCAACTGGTTGGATGAACTATATAGTCACTTTTGCCCAGCCTTTTAGAATGCCTGACTTTTTCATGATTTCGGGGCTTTTTCTAGGACTTGTGATTGGGCGCAGCTGGCTTCGTTACTTTGACCGCAAGGTTGTGCATTTTGCTTATTTTTATGTTCTATGGTTACTCATACAATTTGCGTTTCGTTCTATCGGCTGGATAGGTGAAGGCTATGGTGCCTTTGATATTTTAGGTTTCTTTGGCTTTGCATTGATTGAGCCTTATGGCACGCTTTGGTTTATCTATATGTTGCCCGTTATGTTTTTGGTAACGCGTTTTGTTTCCAACATACACTGGTTAGCCGTCTTGTTGGTTGCAGCTTTATTGGAAGTTGCCCCTATTCATACAGGCAGTGTTCTGGTTGATGAATTTGCATCACGATATGTCTACTTTTTTGCAGGGTATGCTTTGGCACAACCGATCTTTAAGCTTGCTGCTTGGGCAAGAGATAATATCGGCAAGGCGCTTGGATATCTAGGTGTATGGGCAATTATCAATGGTATCTTTACATTTACTGCAATGCCGCAGGTTTTTGAAAGTGTCTTTGCAGCAGCAAACCGTCAAATTCCATCCAATATGGCGCAATTACCAATTGTCTCTCTTGCATTAGGTGCTGCCGGTGCAGTTGCGGTTGTTTGTCTTTGTGCGGTGTTATCAAGGTTTAAGGTTGCAGGCTTTCTAAAATATTTGGGTCAACATTCAATTGTGGTTTATCTGGCATTCTTCCTGCCGATGATTATCACAAGAGAAGTTCTGTTTAAGTTTGTCCCTAATCTTGATCTTGGAACCATATCTTTAATCGTTCTGATAGTTAGTGTCATAGGCCCCGTTATTGCTTATGAATTTACGAGAATAACAGGCTGGTTTGGGTTCTTCTTTAACCGTCCAAAATGGGCATGGATTGATAAACGCGACGATAAGAAAGATGCAAAAGCCAGCTTGCAGACAGCTGGGTAATTTTGGTTAAAACTTGTATTTGCAAGGATATTTCATATATCTAAATCATGAACAGACGCAAATTTATTCAATCTTTGGTTGCAATGGTCTCTTTGCCAGCTGCACCATCTTTATCATTAGGCTCGGCCACAGCCGCACTGCCAGCAGCGACTGCCGTGCCGACACAGGCTCGTTTTTGGGGCATCTATATGTCAGCCCTGCACGGTGAGTGCCCTCCCCATGCCTTACAGGCCATGACCAATATTTCTGCAACGGACGCGAAAAAATACGTAAGCCAAATGATTGCGGAAGGCATCATCAAACCAAACCCGCTATTAAAGAACTCCGTTTCGAAAGTTCTAAAAACCAACGAAGATAGTGTTTTAAATAAAGTCAAAAAACGCTCAAAAATGAAGACGCAAGCGAAACTGGATGAAGTTAAAGTTACCGAAGCAGTCGAAGCAACAGATGATCTGGAAAATGAACTAGAAATAGAAGTTGAACTGCTGGATGAGATTGATGATGATGTTGATCTGGAATGTGTTGGTGAGGATGGACCATTAGAAGTGGAAGCTGAAATTCA
>CALDZF010000251.1 GCA_937944165.1 uncultured Rhizobiaceae group bacterium
ATTGGCGCATTTTATCAAACAAGAATTATCAGAACAGGAATTTATACAGTAATTCCATTCTGTGTGATCTTTGCCAGTATGACTTGGGAGTTCTTATCTCAAAAATTTAAAAATAACAGCTTTGCAAAATACCTTATCCAAAGTGTCATATGCATTTCGCTTACTTCATTCTTCTGGACTACAATGACTGTGATTATTTCAGCAAGTTTGTTGAGTGAAAATACTCAAGCTAAGACTAAGACAAATAAGGCCGAGGCATCTAAAGTTGTTGCGTGCACAAGTGAGCAGGTAATGGTTGAATTAAAGGAACTGAAAAAAGGGCATGTACTTTCTGATTTAAATACGTCAACTGCTTTACTCGTTCATACCCATCACAGTGTTGAAGGTGCTTCTTATCATCGTAATGCTGAAAGCATTTTAAATGTTTTTGATTTTTTAGAAGGCAGTATTGAAGAAGCTAAAAATATAGCTGATAACAGAAGTGCCGATTACGTTGTTATTTGTAGAAAGCCTTTTTTAAATCAAAAAAATGATGCTCTTAGTTTATTGTATGCAATTGGTGAAAATAAATTACCAGAATGGTTGCAATGGGTTTCTAAGCCAAACGCATCATTGGCAGTTTTGAAGATTGTTCGTTAAAATTAATAGCTTTAAGTGGTTAGGCATTTTGACGTGTATTTAAGAATCACTACCTTTTAATGTGGTAAAATAGCCGTAAATCAAAAAAGCCCTTTGCAAGCCTCATTCTGCATGTTAACAGCAATCGTCAATCCATATGTTTTTTTAACGGACGGGTAACGGATAGTTCCATCCACAAGTCTTTAAGTCGGGATTGGCGTCAGCCAAGAAAAATATGTCAAAAATAGTTACTTCAGCTTCTGGAGAAATGGCACTCACATTTGATGATGTGTTGTTACAACCAGGTCTTTCAAATGTAATGCCAGGACAAGTTGATATTTCATCACGTGTTGCTGAAGGCATAGGGTTGAGCATGCCAATTTTATCTGCTGCGATGGATACGGTTACAGAATCAAGATTGGCAATTGCCATGGCTCAGGCAGGCGGCATGGGGGTTATACACCGCAATTTGGAGCCTGCCCAACAAGCAGAAGAAGTACGCCAAGTAAAAAAATTTGAATCAGGCATGGTTGTTAATCCTTTGACAATCGGACCTGATGCAACCCTTGCAGATGCCAAAACTTTAATGAAAGCTAATAATATTTCTGGTATTCCAGTGGTCGAAGAAGGCGGTGCGGGTGGATATGTCACTGGCAAACTGGTCGGTATTTTAACAAACCGCGATGTTCGATTTGCCTCCAATCTTGATCAAAAAGTCCGTGAATTAATGACGCACGAAAATCTGATAACGGTGCGTGATGGCGTTGATCAGGATGAGGCTAAAAGACTATTACATCAACACCGTATTGAAAAACTGCTTGTTGTTGATGACAAATATCAATGTGTTGGCTTGATTACCGTCAAGGATATTGAAAAATCAAAACTTAATCCAAATGCTGCCAAAGATGAGCAGGGTAGGCTAAGGGCAGCTGCCGCAACGACTGTTGGTAATGATGGCATAGAGCGTGCGGAGCGTTTAATGGATGCAGGTGTTGATTTGCTGGTCGTGGATACAGCCCATGGCCATAGTCAAAAAGTCCTGGATGCAGTTTCTCATATCAAAAAACTTTCTAACTCTGTGAAGATTCTTGCTGGTAACGTAGCAACTGCTGACGGAACCAAAGCTCTGATTGATGCAGGTGCGGACGCAGTAAAAGTTGGCATTGGGCCAGGTTCAATTTGTACAACACGTATTGTGGCAGGTGTAGGCGTGCCACAACTGGCTGCCATTATGGCAGCAGTAGAAGCTGCGCAAAAGGCAGATGTTCCGGTTGTCGCAGATGGTGGTATTAAATTTTCTGGCGATATTGCAAAGGCAATTGCTGCAGGTGCTTCTGTGGTTATGGTTGGCTCATTGCTTGCTGGCACAGAAGAAAGCCCGGGCGAGGTTTATTTGCATCAGGGTCGCTCGTATAAATCCTATCGTGGTATGGGGTCTGTGGGCGCGATGGCGCGTGGGTCTGCCGATCGATATTTCCAGGCAGAAGTTACAGACAGTTTAAAGTTGGTGCCGGAAGGGGTTGAAGGACAAGTGCCTTATAAAGGGCCTGCAGGCGCAGTTATTCATCAACTTGCTGGTGGCTTAAAAGCCGCCATGGGGTATGTAGGTGGTGAAAATATTACTGATTATCAAAATAAAGCAACTTTTGTGCGTATTTCGGGTGCAGGTCTTCGTGAAAGCCATGCGCATGATGTTACAATAACGCGTGAAAGTCCTAATTATCACAGGACAACTTAAACAGGTTTAAAATGGATATTGAATTTATCTGGTTAGCCGCCCCTTTGTGGAAGTTAAAGCTGCTTATGATTATTATTGTTGCGCAAATAGCGTTGACTGTATGGCTTTACATTCAAATGAGTAACGCTCGTGGTGGCGCACGTAAAACAGGTACAATTGAACCTGAAGATTATGCAGTGGTGGGTGATGAACCGCCAGAACTTGCAATTTATACAAGAGCGCTTGCAAATCAGTTTGAGCTTCCTGTATTGTTTTATGTTATTGTTCTAAGCGGTATTGCGCTTGGTGTTTCAAGTTTGATTACAATTTTTCTTGGCGCTTTATTTGTGATTATTCGTATTCTCCACGCAAGAGAAATGCTAGGCGAAAATGATGTTTTAAAGCGTCGTGGCTTATTTATAAATTCGATGCGGGTGTTTCTGCTCATGGTTATTGAGCTGGTAATCTCTACTTTTGTACTCATATAAATCCAGCAATGTTAACATAGATTGCAGGCTTTCTTTTTTGATAGGTGATTTTCCTAATGCGTTTAGGTGGCAGGCTGCAAGCAGCCATTGAAGTTCTGGATGATATTGATGCCCGCAAGCGCCCTGCAGGGGATGCGTTGCGCGATTGGGGTTTGGCGCACAGGTTTGCAGGGTCTGGCGATCGTGCTGCGATTGGCAATTTGGTTTATGATTGCTTACGTCAAAAGCTTTCACTATCTTATCTTGCTGGTAGTGAAGGCAATAAAGCGCTTGTATTTTCTCTTCTGGTCAACGGCTGGAAAATGAGTGAGGAGGAACTGCGTGAAACCCTGGAAGGGGATAAGTTTGCGCCTGAGCTTCCTTCAAAACAAGACTTTATG
>CALDZF010000252.1 GCA_937944165.1 uncultured Rhizobiaceae group bacterium
GCTGGGCAAGGTAATGTAGTGGGTAAAACACTCTCTGTGTCAGGTCGTGCCAAGAACGAAAATATCAAAAACTTGATTGATAAGGTTGTTCAAAAGCGTCTGCCTGCTGGTTACACAGGAACTACGAATATATTGTTCCCGAAAGCCGAGCCTCTTCCGATTACTCCTGTAGTTCAATCTGTAAATGCGGATGCATGTCAGAAGCTCATTACAGATGCGATTGGTGGTCAGAAAATTCTGTTTGAAACTGATAAAGCAGTCATCAAGCCGGAATCAGAAGGTGTGCTAAACGCTGTTGCTAAAGCAGCGGCTGAGTGTCCCAATGTTCGCATGGCAATTGGTGGTCATACAGACTCAAGAGGTCGTGACGCTTATAATCAGGAACTGAGTGAAGCTCGTGCAAATGCAGTTAAAACATACTTGGCTAATGCTGGTGTGGATACTGCAAGGCTTGATGCAAAAGGTTTTGGTGAAACACAACCAGTTGCATCTAATGATAACAGTGATGGGCGCACACAAAATCGCCGCATCGAATTTAACGTGATTAAGTAAGGAGTAGACTAACATGTTCTATTTAATCGAACAACTTTTCCTCTTTCTGCTAATAGCCTTTATTATAGGGCTAGTCGTGGGATGGGTTACTTCTGAACACAGAAAACAACACTAAGAGAGATTGGAACTAGTATTATGACAATGTTTATTATCCAGTCGCTATTGCTTATGGCAATTGCTTATATTTTAGGCTGTATCTTAGGGTGTATTTTGCGTCGTTTATTTGTGGAGCCTGAATCTGCTGCTGTCGTTGCGGCACCGGTTGCTGCAGCTGCTGTTGTAGCACCTAAGGTTGCACCGGCACCAGCCCCAAAGCCAGTTGCTAAACCTGCTCCAACTCCTAAACCAGCACCAGCGCCAGCTCCAAAACCCGCTGCTGCATCTAAACCAAAAGCTAAGGTTGCAAAACCAAAGCCAAAGCCTGTAACTAAGGATGATCTTAAGCGTATTAGAGGTATTGGCCCACAAAACGAAGGTCGCCTAAACGACGTTGGTGTAATTGCATTCTCGCAAATTGCAGCTTGGTCAGCAAAAGATCAACGTGATATGGGTGAACGTTTAGCTTTCCCTGGTCGTATTGAGCGCGAAGAATGGGTGAAACAAGCCAAAGTTCTCGCAAAAGGTGGTACAACAGATTTTGCTAAGCGTGTAGATAAAGGTGAAGTAGATTCATCAAAAGGCAAGGCTAATTCAGGTGATATGGGTAAAAAACCAACTACTATATCAGTACCCGCAAATGGTGGTGATGATCTGACACTAATTGATGGTATTGGTAATGCGCTCGAGAAGAAACTCTTCGCAATGGGCGTTTACAAATATGATCAAATCGCGAAATGGACAAAAGACAACGAAACTTGGATTGGTAACGAATTAGGTTTCCCGGGTCGCCCTCAGCGTGAGAATTGGGTTTCTGAAGCTAAGAAACTTGCTAAAGGAGGAGCTTCAAAAGCGAAGAGTTCTGAACGCGGTTCAATCACTCCAAAGCGTAAGTAACCATTTAAACATATTAAAAAAAGCCCGCTTGATAATTCAAACGGGCTTTTTTAATATCTTGGAGATAAGTTTTTTATTTTTGAGTTTTTAAAAACACTGTGATCTTTTCTTGTAACCCTCCAACGCTCAATATAGGTGCATGGCTTTGGCCTAGAGCTACTTCTGCAGACATGTTAGGGTGTAGTAATTTCATGGTTTCAAGTGTTTCTTTTGAAAGAATATCGCTGTTTTCAGCACGAATTACCATTGTTGGAATTCTGGTTAAGGCACCGAAATTAGGCCACATATCAGGCAAGCGTTCGTCAAGATTGATTGAACGCAAGCTTTTTAAAAGCTTTTTATCAAATTTAAGAACCAGCTTTCCTTTTTCTGATTTATAAAGTCTATTGGCTTCTTTTTGCCACTCCTCTTTGGAAAAAGCAGGTGAGGTTGCTTTGCCATGGCGTTCACGCAAGAGTGCTGCTTCTTGAATAGTTGAAGGCTTATTGCTTGTCTCATAAGTGCGCCAAATGCGTACAAGCCCAGTTGCATCAATTACTGGCCCAATATCATTTAGTATTACTGATTTTAAAACACCTGGTCTGGAAGAAGCCAGCATCATGGCAATTAGCCCACCACGTGAAGAACCGATTATGTTTAATTTACCAAGCCCAAGGGCTGTTATCACGTCTATTACATCGTCAGCTTCAATAGCAAGTATATAATTATCTGGATTTTTATCATACTCAGAAACACCCCGACCTCTATAATCCATAGTCAAAACGCGACGGTTTCCACCTTCTGGGCTTGCAAGATAATTTGCAAGATCGTGGAAATCACTTGAGTTGCGCGTAATGCCTGCAAGACAAAATACAGGATGTGCATCATCATTATGCCAGCCGTATTTTCTTACGGCCAAACGTAAACCATCACGGGCAGTGCATGTAAATGCGATATAGTCCACTGGTCAATTGATCCTGAATTATAATACTTTCAAAATGATGTATTACGTTGGGAAAGAGGAATCAACGCCTGCCTCGTGTTAAATCTTGTTCTATGTTTAACGCAGAACCGCCAATGCGTGTTTTATACACTTGGTAATTTTCCAAAACACGCTGAACATAACTACGAGTTTCCTTGAATGGTATTTTTTCAACCCAATCAATAACCTCATTCAAGGACATTCTGCGAGGGTCGCCAAAACGCTTTATCCATTCATCAACGCGTCCCGGCCCCGCATTATACCCTGCAAAAGTCAGTACATAAGAGTTATCGGTATTTGAAAGTTGCTGAGATAAATATGCAGAGCCTAAAGTAGCATTATAGCCCGCATCGCGTGTAAGACGGTTATATGAATATTTCAAACCAGTTTTGCGCGCCATTGCTTTTGCTGTGCCGGGCAATAATTGCAAAATACCACGTGCATTTGCAGGCGATACTGCAGCCTTGTTAAATGTACTTTCCTGTCTCGCAATAGAATAACTTAAGGCACGACCTGTATTGCCAATCTTTGCTGAGCTTGGAATAGCGCCCAATGGCCATGCCAGTGTATCAACTGGTAAGCCTCTATAATTTGAAAGCTTACCAACCGCCAATGAAAGTGGGTAATTTCCTTTGCGTTCCGCATCAGCAGCCAAAATGGCTAATTCGCCAGGTGATGAAAGTGTTTGAGATAAATGCCTGTAAATAACATCAGCACGAGAACCATATCCAATGGCTTCAAGACGTTTAATCGCGCGCACTAACTCACGAGATTTGTAATTGCTTCTATCAGCTTGAGTAGGCGAGGGGCGCGTAACTTTAAGTTTCTTGACGCCAAGCTTTCTTGCAGCTAATTGACCATAATAAGTGCCAGAATGTTTTGCAGCCTTTTGATAGTGTGCAGTTGCTTCCCCGCCAGATGAAGCGCGTGCCATCCAATAATGGCCGCGTGACTGGCTGATTGGTCTAGTTGCTTGCTTTAATAATTTGGCAAAGTGAACCCGCGCTGTTTTCTTGTCATTTAAAAAACGAAGCGCGTACCATCCTGCATGAAATTCTGCATCAATAATATCAACAGAAGATTGAGCTGAGTGTTCTGCTGCAATACGATAAGCAAGTTTTGGATTGCCTGCTTCAAGCATCTCACGGCTAACAATACGCCGCTCTACCCACCATTCATCACCATCGACAAGTTTACTTCTGTCTCGAGGCGCCTGTAACAATAGTTTTGCAGCCTTTGAGTATTTACCTAAACGTCTTGCATACTCAATGCGCGCAAAAAGATAGGCTGTATCCTTTTTTGATGAAGCAGCAACTGCCTCTAACAAGCTGCCTGCATTAGATTGTTTGCGAATAACTGCAGCTCTCGCTTTTGCAAGGCTAAATTGTTCAGCTTTTGAAGCAATGCGTTGTGCTGCACGTACACGATCATTGTATAAAAGCTTATGCATGCGATAACGGTGGTCTGAACGATTTAACGCAGTTCCAACTTTATTTAATATCCTAGTTTCGGTATTTTGATTTAAAGTCTCATTGCGCCAGAAGGGAGCTATTACACGATTTGCTTGTGACTTGCGCCCTTGTTTTAAAAGAGCCTCACTGAGCAAAATTGCGCCTTCTACAGTTGAAGGTTTATTGTTTCCGAAAACATTTATAATTTGAGAAGCAGAAAGGTTTTCATCTTCCAGTGCTTTTTCTGCGTTATGACGCATGGTTTTTTGACCAGGCCATTTAGAAAGATCTTTTGCAATACCGGAAATTTCACCGGATAAAACACCATCCTGTCCTGAAAGTGCAATCGCCCAAGCCAGGATTTTACGATCAAGACTACCGGGCGCTAAATTAGCACGAATGCCAAGCGCAAGGCGTGTGTCGCCTTTTCCTAATGCACGAAGTCCGTCTTTTAAATTGCCTTTGATAGCAGAAACAGAGTTTTTAGTGCCGCTTGAAATAAGCGAAGCTTTGATTGGTTTTAGCGTTGCCGTAGTTGTTACTACGGCATTTTGACGAGGCGAAGGAATGGCAATTTTCTCTTTTAACAAAAGATCAATACCAATTGCATTAACAGGCTGTGTTGCGACAAAGCCTATTGCTGCCAAACCTGATAAAAAGGCTGCTGATAAGTAAATTTTAGGTCGCATATTTATCCACTCTGATATTGCTATTCCATATTAAAGGGCAAAGTGGTGAAAATAGGATAAACAAAATCTTAAATTTTCTGCTTAATAGCTTCTTTACTTGCTTCATAAAGACTTGATAGATAATGTTTGCTGTAGTTTGACGTTTTTCATGTCTGAAATGCGGCAAATGAAAACTATCTAACTATAATTTATTATCTGAGTATTTTGGAGTTCCCATGTTTAAAGGTTCTATGCCCGCACTTATTACCCCGTTCAATCAAAGTGGTGAGTTTGATGAAAAGGTATTTCGCGAGTTTGTAGAATGGCAAATCGCAGAAGGTAGCCACGGTCTTGTGCCTGTTGGTACAACAGGTGAATCCCCAACACTTTCGCACGATGAGCATAAACGTGTGATAGAAATCTGCGTTGAAGTAGCCAATAAACGCGTTCCTGTAATTGCAGGAGCGGGCTCCAATAATACTGCTGAGGCAATTGATCTTGCAAAACATGCCGAGCAAGCAGGCGCTGATGGTGTGCTTGTTGTGACACCTTATTATAATAAGCCTAATCAACGTGGCCTAAAAGCCCATTTTGGCGCAATTGCAGAGGCAATAAGCTTGCCGATTATCATTTATAATATTCCAGGGCGGTCTATAATTGATATGAGTGTCGAGACGATGTCTGAATTATTTGACCAATACGAGAACATTGTAGCACTTAAAGACGCTACAGGCGATTTAAGTCGTCCTTCAAAACAGCGCCATACAGTTGGGAAAGATTTTATCCAATTATCAGGCGAAGACATGACCGCAATTGGTTTTAATGCACAAGGTGGTACAGGCTGCATCTCTGTAACGGCAAATATTGCCCCGCGTCTTTGTGCGCAGATGCAAGAAGCAACGCTTAACGGAGATTACGCTACTGCACAAGAAATTCAGGATAAACTTATTCCTCTGCATAACGCAATTTTTGTTGAACCAAATCCAGGCGGCACAAAATACGCTTTGTCACTTCTTGGTAAATGTGAAAATATTCAACGCTCGCCACTTGTTCCAATCGAAGCTTCAACACAAACGCTTGTTCGTGATGCTATGGTGCATGCAGGTTTGATAAATTAATAGAAATGCTTTGGTAAAATGGCTCCTAAAAAGAAGGATACTTCTGCTGGAAAGCTGATTGCGGATAATCGAAAAGCTCGTCATAATTATGAGTTTCTGGATACGCTTGAAGCTGGCTTAATGCTAACAGGGACGGAAGTTAAGTCTCTGCGCAACGGCCAAGCTAACATTGCAGAAAGTTATGCTACTGAGGAAAATGGTGAGATATGGCTAATCAATAGTTATATACCCGAATACCTTGAAGGTAATCGTAATAACCATAATCCGCGCAGGCACAGAAAGCTTTTACTGCATAAAAAAGAAATGTCGAAGCTGATGATTGGCGTTGCACGTGAAGGCATGACAATTGTACCTAATCGCCTTTATTTCAATGATAGGGGCATTGCAAAGTTGCAAATTGCATTGGCAAAAGGCCGCCAGGCTCATGACAAACGCCAAGTGTCCAAAAAGCGGGATTGGGATCGCGAAAAGGCGCGTTTAATGCGTGACAAAGGGTAGTTATGCATCCAAACCAGCATTTTAGAAAAGAGACTGATAAGCATAATATTGCATTTGCGAAAGAACGTGCTTTCGGGACTTTAGCCATAAACGCAGCGACGGGGCCGTTGTTAAGTCATATACCTTTTGTATTATCTGAAAACGGCAAAAATGTTGAATTACATCTTATCCGTTCAAACCCAATTCTGAAACTTCTTTCCGAGCCTCTAAACGCAGTGATTTCCGTATTAGGCGGTGATGCATATGTATCACCTGATTGGTATGGGGTGGACGATCAAGTGCCAACATGGAATTATGTTGCTGTTCATATTCGTGGAAGGGTTTCATTATTACCGCAAGACGAAATACATGAAGTTTTAAACCGTTTATCACAAAGCATGGAGCAAAGGCTTTTGCCAAAAACACCATGGACATCTGATAAGATGGATGAAGAGATATATCAAAAAATGCTCCGCCAAATTGTGCCTGTTAAAATGGATGTTGGCGAAATTAATGGCACTTGGAAATTGTCACAGAACAAACCAGATGCTGTTAGACTTGCAGCCGCTGATGCGGTGGAAACCAGCAATTTGGGCTCTGAAACAAATTGGGTATCAGATTTAATGCGTGAAGCGGGTGAATAACCAAGCTTTATAAAGCGTCTCTGACACTTTCAAACACATCTTCAAACATCTTTTCAGTCAACCGTCCTGTATTCGTATTATAGCGTGAACAGTGGTAGCTGGAAAATAGTGTAAACTTATTCACTTCCTGCGCTAGGTTATGCCCAAAAGGCGTTGCAGAGACTTTTCCACCCAAGGCGCGAACTGTTGAATCATGTGAAATTTTGCCCAATGTTACCAATGCTTTTAAATTGGGAAAGCGATTTAATGTATTGAGCAGGAAGGGGCGACAGTTATTAATCTCCACACCAACGGGTTTGTTTTCTGGCGGAACACAACGAACAGCATTTGTGATTGCTGATTGATTAAGCTCTAAACTATCGTCTGTATCACCACCATAAATTCCCGTGGCAAAGTCAAACTTTAATAATGTTGCGTAAAGTAAATCACCAGCCCAATCACCTGTAAAAGGCCTGCCTGTTCTATTAGCACCTCGAAGCCCAGGTGCTAATCCGATAATTAGAAGTTTTACGTCTTCATCACCCTTTGCAGATACCCAAGTATCTACAGGTGCATTGTGCCATTCGGGATATTTTTTGCGCTGCTCGTTAATAAATCCTTTTAAACGCGGACAGATTTTACAATCGCGTTTTGGATCAAGCAGCTGCGTTTTCATCCAACCTCATCATAATCATATTCATACTCATCATCCTCTACAGAATCATGATTATAATCTTGTTTATCAGATAGGTCGCGACCAATTTCACTTTTTAAACTTGTAAGCTCAACAAAATTATCTGCCTGCCTTCTTAAATCATCAGATATCATTGGCGGATTGGTTTTGGTTGTTGATATTACAGTAACCTTGCGCCCACGCCTTTGAAGTGCTTCTACCAGATATCGGAAATCACCATCGCCTGAAAATAGAACCATATGATCGGCAGTAGAACATAGTTCCATCGCATCAACGGCAAGTTCCATATCCATATTACCCTTAAATTTACGGCGCCCTGACGCGTCTGTGAATTCTTTCGTAGGTTTTGTGATTACACGATAACCATTGTAATCAAGCCAATCAATGAGGGGTCTAATGGATGAATATTCCTGATCTTCAATCAGTGCAGTGTAATAATACGCTCGCAATAAATAGCCTTGATTTTCAAAAAACCTCAACATTTTCTTATAATCAATATCAAACCCTAATGCTCTTGAGGTTGCGTACAAATTAGCTCCATCTATAAAGAGGGCAATTTTTTCTCGTTGGTCGAACATAAATATGGCCTTTAATGTTAAAAGATTTTAACGCTTTCGTTTAATATGGTTTTTAAATTTTATTTGTGTAGTACAATATCAATTAATATAACTCGTTATTATCTAAGTGGCTTTTAACTTTTAATCACATAAAACTGACCAGGTGGATGGCTCATAGTGTGCGTTATTGCACTGACTAATGAGATAAATAAGAATTCCCTTGAATTCCTTCATGTAAGACGTTAGACAAAACTCAAATTTCCAAACAATGAGGGCTATAATTATGGCACGTGTTACAGTCGAAGATTGTATAGACAAGATCGAAAACCGTTTTGAGCTTGTTCTGCTTGCAGGGCATCGCGCTCGTCAAATCTCAAGTGGTGGAGAAATCACTGTCCCGCGTGACAATGATAAAAATCCAGTTGTTGCACTTCGTGAGATAGCAGATGAAACTTTATCCCCAGGTGACCTGGAAGAAGATTTAATTCATTCATTGCAAAAACAAGTCGAAGTTGATGAGCCAGAAGGCGAAATGGTTGAAGTTGAAGCTTTACCAGAAGTGCCTGAAATGCCTGAACCTACCATGATGACTGATACACCTGATACTGCGGAGCCAGAGGTAACTTTCGATAGTCTGTCGGAAGATGAGTTGCTCGCAGGTATTGAGGGCTTGGTACCACCTGAGAAAAACGACGATTACTAGGTTCTGAGACCAGGTTTTTCAAAAATATTGTTTTATTCGCATCTGGCAGGTTTAAAAGCTTTGCCAGATGTTTCATATTAAGGTCACGAAACTTATTGTGTGATCAAAATAATGATGCGTCAGTACGAACTCGTTGAACGAGTTGCAGGCTATATTGAAAACCCCAATGAAACATTGCTTAACAAAGCTTACGTCTATGCAATGCAAAAGCATGGGGAACAAAAACGTGCCAGTGGCGATCCATATTTCTCTCACCCATTAGAAGTTGCTGCAATTCTTACAGATCTACATCTGGATGAAGAAACCATTGCGGTTGCTTTATTGCATGATACAATCGAAGACACAGATGCAACCCGCATTGAGATTGACGAAGTCTTCGGCAGTAAGATTGGGCATCTTGTTGAAGGGCTAACCAAACTTAAACGCTTGGATTTGGTATCTCAAAAAGCAAAACAAGCCGAAAACTTACGCCGCTTGTTATTGGCAATATCAGACGATATTCGTGTCTTGTTAGTAAAACTGTCAGACCGCCTTCATAATATGCGTACCTTGGGCGCGATGAGACCTGATAAATGCAAACGTATTGCAACGGAGACTATGGAAATTTATGCACCTCTTGCTGGTCGTATAGGTATGCAGGATTTGCGCGATGAGCTTGAAGAGCTTTCTTTTAAATATATAAATCCGCAAGCATATGAAACTGTAATAGGCCATTTGGACGTACTTGCGGAAAAGAATAAATCGCTGACGCAAGAGATTTCTCAAAACCTGCAAAGTAAGCTTGCAGAGGCAAACATAAAGGCAAGAGTTTCAAGCCGTCAAAAAAAACCTTATTCAGTCTTTAGAAAAATGGAGAGCAAAGGATTAAACTTTGAACAGCTCTCAGACATTTACGGATTTAGGTTGATCGTTGAAAAAGAACAAGACTGTTATCAGGCACTGGGCTTTGTGCATACAGAATGGAAAATGGTGCCTGGCCGTTTTAAGGATTATATTTCTGTCCCAAAGCAAAACGATTACCAGTCGATCCACACCACAGTTGTTGGGCCGGCAAGACAACGCGTTGAATTGCAAATCAGAACAGAGCAAATGCATAAGGTTGCAGAATATGGAATTGCTGCACATGCATCTTATCGCAATAATGAAAACTATCTTGAAAGTAGTGCTTATGAAAGTCTACGCGCAACAATTGAACAATTAGCAGAAGGCGATAATGCCGAAGAGTTTTTAGAGCACACAAAACTTGAATTATTTCTCGATCAAGTTTTTTGCTTTACGCCCAAAGGGCGTATCATTGCCTTGCCAAAAGGTGCAACGCCAATTGATTTTGCTTATGCCGTGCATACTGATATCGGCAATAGCTGTATCGGCTGCAAGCTTAACGGTAAAATTGTGCCAGTGGTTACGCAATTGCAAAATGGCGATGAAGTTGAAATTATTCGCTCAGAAAAACAAAGCCCACCAGCAGCATGGGAATCTGTCGTTGCAACAGGAAAAGCACGCTCGTCCATTCGCCGTGCCAGCCGACAAGCTGTTTATAAACAATATTCAACACTGGGTGCGCGAATATTGGAACGCCATTTTGATAAGGCAAAACAAACTTACGATAAAGACTTATTGGAAATAGCATTGCCAAGATTAGCGCGTGATAGTGTTGATGATGTATTGGCTGAGGTAGGCCGTGGAGAAATGCAACCAGACGATGTTGTCGTTGCAATTTATCCAGAATATCAGGTGGAAAACCAAGAAGTTGATGCCCAATCAAACGGAAAATCCGCTTTAATTCAAAATAAAAAACCGGGGCGAATTCCTATTCGTGGAATAAACAGTGACTTGCCTGTTAAATTTTCAAAAGAGGGTGGCGCCGTACCAGGTGATAATATTATTGGCATATTAGTGCCAGGTGAGGGCATTACGATTTATCCATCTGAGTCTAAAACCTTGGCCAAATTTAAAGATGATGGCGCACATATGATTGATGTTCGCTGGGATTTGGATCCTGCAAACAAGGAACGCTTCCCAGCAAGTATTTATGTTCTTGTTGATAATAAACCTGGAACCTTGGCTTTGGTAGCAGATGTTATTGCTAAAAATGATGGTAATATTCAAAATCTTTCCATGAAAGTTATCGTGGATGAATTCATGGAGATGAAAATAGATATTGATGTCTGGGGGCGTAGTCATTTAACCCAGATTATAAAACAACTAAGTGAAAAATCTGTCATCTCTAAAGTAGATAGAATAACAGGCTAAGGTATAAATTATGAAAACCGAAGACGTGCTCAATATCTTTCGTGAATGCGGTGCTATGTTGGAAGGGCATTTTATATTAACATCAGGATTGAGAAGCCCGGTCTTCTTGCAAAAAGCGCGCGTTTTTATGCATGCCGATAAAACAGAACTACTTTGTAAGGCATTGGCAGAACGCGTTAAACAACAATGCCCGGATGGTATTGATTATGTAGTTGGGCCTGCGGTTGGTGGCATTATACCTGCTTATGAAACATCTCGTCATTTGGGAATTCCGAACGTCTGGGTTGAGCGCGAAGAAGGTGTCTTTAAATTACGTCGCTTTGAAATAGAAAAAGGCGCTAGGGTTGTGATTATAGAAGATATTGTAACCACAGGCCTTTCTATTAGAGAAACTGTTAAATCCTTAAAGGATATTGGTGCAGAGGTTTTAGCTGCTGCTTGTCTGGTTGATCGTTCTGCAGGTAAATCTGATGTTGGAGTGCCATTAATTGCTTTGGCGCAATATGAAGTGCCTGCCTATGAAGCGGACAAATTACCACCAGAATTAGCTGCCATAACAGCAATCAAACCTGGTAGTAGAAATCTCTAAAATATTATAAAAAACCTCGCATAGTGAAATAAGATGTTAATCGCTATGTGTTAGCTTCATAAAATCTTAGACAAATAACAAACCAGTAATTCATGCTTTTTGGTAGAAAAAATCCGATATCATGGAGTGAAAAGATAAGAATTTCACTTTGGCCGCGCCGTAGTTGGACGCGATCAGCTAAGTATGTCTCAAAACGTGTCTTACGCCTGACAGCATCGCCACACGCAATTTCTGCTGGTGTTGCTGCTGGTGTGTTTGCATCTTTTACACCCCTATTGGGATTGCATTTTATTATTGCTTTTATTGTTGCTTATATCATAGCCGGAAATTTTTTGGCTGCAGCATCGGGCACATTCTTTGGTAATCCCTTAACATTTCCATTCATTTGGACGTCTACTTATAAATTGGGGAATTTTATACTTTCAGGTGAATCATTGGAAAATGAGGATGTCACTACAAGTGAACTTGAAGATGTAAATTTGATGGATAATGGTATTTCAGGCATATGGGATGCTATTATTGGTCTTTGGGAGCCTGTTTTAAAACCAATGTTGATTGGCGGGATACCACTTGGCATTTGTTTTGGCATTATAGGCTATATTCTAACCAGATGGTCAGCAGGTATATTTCACAAAGCAAGACGTAAACGGATTGCTATGAAAGCCCAAAAAGCTGCTTCTAACGCCAAATCCTTGCCTAGCAAATAATTACTTAATGCAGTAAAAGAATAGCTTATTTTATAACAATAGGCATTCTTATGATCATCGGTCTTGGTAGTGATTTAATTGATATTCGAAGGATTGAAAAATCATTAAACCGCTATGGCGAACGTTTTGTTGAACGCATTTTTACGGATGTAGAGCAATTAAAATCAGATAAGAGAAGAAACCGCGCCGCATCATATGCCAAACGATTTGCAGCTAAAGAAGCCTGTTGTAAAGCATTAGGTACTGGCATTTCTAATGGAGTTTTTTGGCGTGATATGGGCGTTATTAATGATAAAAACGGCAAACCCACAATGAAGTTAACAAATGGTGCTGCAAAAAGACTTGCAGAAATCATGCCCAATGGATACCAACCATTAGTGCATGTAACAATTACAGATGATTTCCCCCTTGCGCAGGCATTTGTTATTATCGAGGCGATTGCGCAAGAGGCCTAAAAATTAATATTGAAGTGGATAAAATCTTTGTCAGAAGAAAAGATTGAAAATAAACCCGGCGCAATTGGTGAGACAATATCCGTTGTTGTACAAGCTCTATTATTAGCTGTTATTTTGCGCACTTTGCTATTTCAACCATTCAGTATTCCATCAGGCTCAATGAAAGATACATTACTGGTTGGTGATTACCTGTTTGTTTCAAAGTTTAGTTATGGTTATTCCAAACATTCACTGCCTTTTGCACCTGACCTTTTTAGTGGCCGTATATGGTCAGATGAGCCAGAACGTGGTGACATTGCTGTTTTTAAATTTCCACCCAATCCCAATATTGATTATATTAAACGCGTCATCGGTCTGCCAGGTGATAGAATTCAAATGATTGACAGTGTGTTATATATTAATGGCACGGCTGTTAAGCGTGAACGTGCTGGCTTGTTTACAGACGATGAGACAGGTCAAATTGTGCAAAGTTATAAAGAAACACTTCCAAACGGTATTACATATTCAACGCTAGATGTTAATTTGAGCAGCACAGATAACACCCGCGTCTTTGAAGTGCCTGAAGGGCATTATTTTATGATGGGGGATAATCGCGACAATTCATCAGATAGCCGATTAAGTGTTGGATTTGTTCCTCTTGAGAATTTTGTTGGAAAAGCAAACGTAATATTTTTCTCAATTCGCAATGGCAAGCATCCTTTAGCTGTTTGGGAGTGGCCATCAAACTTGCGAATTGATCGTTTATTTACAGGCCTTTAAATATATGAGCGAAGAAAATATCCAAATTGAGAGAAGTAAGAACCGTTTTGGTGTTCTTGAAGATCGCATTGGGTATAGTTTCAAATCTCACGAGAACCTCGAGCGTGCATTAACGCATTCCAGTGTACGTAAGAAAAATACTGATAACTTTCATTATCAAAGATTAGAGTTTTTAGGCGATCGCGTCTTAGGATTATGTGTAGCGCATATGCTTCATTTTAAGTTTCCTGAAGCAGATGAAGGTGAATTATCCCTTCGATTAAATTCATTGGTTTGTGGTCAAACATTGGCCGAAACTGCTGATGGGTTCGCTTTGCATGAATTTATTCGTACAGGCGGAGATTTAAAGAAAATTACAGGTAAGCGCATGCAAAGCGTACGCGCAGATGTAATGGAGTCGTTAATTGCTTCTGTTTATCTGGATGGTGGTCTTAGCGCTGCACAAGATTTCATAGAGCGATTTTGGTCTGAACGTGTCATAGACAGTAAATCTGCTAAACGTGACTCAAAAACCGCACTTCAAGAATGGGCGCATTCAAAAAGCCTGGGTACACCTAAGTATAAAGAAACAGACCGCACAGGCCCCGATCATGATCCAGAGTTTACTGTCTGCGTAAAATTGCCAAATACATTGTCATGTTTTGGAAACGGGCGCTCAAAACGCATCGCAGAACAAAAAGCAGCAGCCAAAATGCTGGTGCGTGAAGGGGTCTGGCAAGAAGACGCCCTAGAAGGAAAACAGATTGACTGAAACAAATAAACCAATGCGTTCTGGTTTTGTTGCACTGCTTGGTGCGCCGAATGCAGGTAAGTCTACCCTTATGAACCAATTGGTAGGTTCAAAAATTTCAATTGTTACGCATAAAGTTCAGACCACCCGAGCGGTTATGCGTGGTATTGCGATTGAAGATAATTGCCAAATTATCTTTGTAGATACACCAGGAATTTTTGCGCCACGCCGCCGTTTGGATGAGGCGATGGTAACAACTGCATGGGGTAGCGCCAAAGATGCTGACATTAGTGTTTTTCTAATCGATGCAGAACGCGGTCTTACCGATGACCTTGAAACCATTATCGCTAAACTCAAAACCGTTAATGTCCCAGTTATTTTGCTTATAAACAAGATTGACCAAATTCAACGTGACCAACTTTTAGAACTCACTGCAAAATTGCATGAACTGTACAAATTTGATGAAACTTTTATGGTGTCAGCACTGAATGGCGATGGTTGCAAAGATTTTATGGCATATCTTTCGGCCAATCTGCCCATAGGGCCTTATATGTATCCTGAAGATCAGATTTCTGACTTACCGCTTCGCATGTTAGCCGCCGAAGTAACACGCGAGAAAATTTACTTGCGTCTTCACCAAGAGCTTCCCTATGCATCCCATGTGGAAACGGAACAATGGGAAGATAAAAAAGACGGGTCAGTGAGGATTCAGCAAGTAATTTATGTTGAGAGACAAAGCCAGAAGAAAATCATCATCGGTAAGAACGGCCAAACCATCAAGGCAATCTCAACCGCCGCGCGCAAGGATTTAACAGAATTGGTAGAGCAGTCTGTACATCTCTTTTTGTTTGTAAAAGTGCGTGAAAATTGGGGCGATGATCCAGAACGATATCGTGAAATGGGACTTGAATTTCCTGTTGGTTAGGTCACTCTGATTAAATGGATTGGCATGATGAAGGATTGATTCTTGGCGTTCGCAAACATGGCGAGACCAGCAGTATTGTAGAGGCAATGACTGCTGAGCATGGTCGTCATCTTGGGCTTGTGCGCGGTGGGCGTTCTTCACGCATGAGACCGATATTACAACCAGGCAATTCTGCTACATTACAATGGCGTGCGCGTCTTGAAGAACAGTTGGGCACATTTACAGTTGAAGCAGGCGAATTACGCGCTGCAAACCTCATGGGCAGTCAACTGGGGATTTATGGTATCCAAACATTAGCGTCCCACTTACGTCTTTTACCTGAGCGTGATCCTCATATAGGTCTATATAATGCAGCGAATGTTTTGATGGAAAACTTTGAACATGCAGAAATTGCTGCAAGTTTAATGGTGCGGTTTGAACTTGTATTGCTGGAAGAACTTGGCTTCGGGCTTGATTTTGAAAACTGCGCATCAACGGGTCAAACTCACGACCTTGCATATATTTCTCCAAAATCGGGCCGGGCAGTTAGCCAAGAAGCAGGCAAACCCTGGGCTGATAAAATGCTTATACTTCCAGCCTTTCTCAACAAACATAAAGAAGGTTGGGGTGTTGTTCCTCAAGTAGATCAAATTGAGCAAGGTTTCCAACTTTCAACATTCTTTCTTGAGCGCCATATTTACACACCAAGGGGAATGAAACATCCAGATGAACGCAATGGCTTTATTAAAGCTATTACCAAATTAACACGAGGAGAGACTGCGTGAATAAATATTGGTACGATGAAAATCAGCATTTTGGTACAATTCCTCAAGATGTTCTCTTGTCTACTTCGGGACTAGAACTTGCCCGCAAAATTGTGGCAGTTGAATTGCCTGCGCCTGCGATGGGCAAGGCGCTTAATTTTTACATGGCTGAAGCAGATGAGGGCAGAGTGATTTTTAAAGGCACACCGCTGGATGAACATTATAACCCTGCTGGTACAGTGCATGGTGGATGGGCTTCTGCTATACTGGATTCTTCTCTTGCCTGTTGCGTTTGGACCATGGTGCCTGTTGGTATGTTTTATACGACTGCCGAGTTCAAAGTTAACCTCATCCGCCCGATGACTGATAAGACCGGCGAGGTGATCTGTGAAGGTCGTATTGTCCATATGGGGCGCAAAATCGCAACATCAGAGGCAACACTTAAAACCCTTGATGGAAAACTGATTGCCCATGGCACAGAGACATGCGCCATACTTGATCCCAACCAATAGTCAAGCCGTTACTCCGCGCTCCACAGGGGCTTCTTTTATTGGCCAATG
>CALDZF010000253.1 GCA_937944165.1 uncultured Rhizobiaceae group bacterium
AAATGGTGACCCCGATAGGACTCGAACCTATTACCTCAAGATTAGGAATCTTGCGCTCTATCCTGATGAGCTACGGGACCATTCAAGCTAATAAATAAAATTAATCCACCCATTCTAGTAATTCAATACTTTCTTCAATAACTGCATATTTGATAAGCGTTTTTATGAAATTATCCATGGCGAAGACTTTTTGGTTTAACTGCTGAATTAATAATCTTTTTGAATAAATAAGAAAAAGGCTTTTATCCTCTCCTCTTTTCATGTTTTACAGTGTTGGCGTTCGTGTTTAGGAGAGTTTTATGCGTGTTGTAATGATAGGGACAGGATATGTCGGGCTTGTTTCCGGGGCATGTTTTGCAGATTTTGGCCATCACGTAACTTGCGTTGATAAAGATGCTTCTAAAATAAAGCGTTTGGAAGATGGCATTATGCCAATCTATGAACCTGGCCTTGATGTACTTGTTAAGGAAAATGTCAAAGCAGGACGTTTGGACTTCTCAATTGATGCAGGTGAGACGATTGCTGAGGCTGATATTGTTTTTATCGCGGTTGGTACGCCTGCTAGACGTGGTGATGGACATGCTGATTTAACTTATGTTTATGCCGCAGCAGAGGAAGTTGCCGGGTATATTAAGGATTATACAGTTGTTGTTACCAAGTCGACGGTTCCTGTAGGCACTGGCGATGAAGTGGAAAACATTATTCGTAAAACAAATCCAAATGTTAAATTTGATGTGGCTTCAAACCCTGAGTTTCTTCGTGAAGGTGCAGCGATTGATGACTTTAAGCGCCCTGATCGCGTGGTTGTTGGCGCGCAAACGGAAGAAGCATTTACTGCAATGCATGAGTTATACCGCCCGCTTTACCTCAATGAAACGCCATTGTTAAAAACTGAACGGCGTACCGCTGAACTTATTAAATATGCAGCGAATGCTTTTTTAGCTACCAAGATCAGTTTTATTAATGAAATCTCTGATTTGTGCGATGCCGTTGGTGCTAATGTTCAACAAGTTGCAAAAGGCATTGGCCTTGACAACCGCATTGGCTCGAAGTTTTTACATGCAGGGCCAGGGTATGGTGGTTCTTGTTTTCCAAAAGATACGCTTGCCTTGTCAAAAACAGCGCAAGACTATGGTTCACCTGTTTCGATTGTTGATACAGTGATTAAGGTGAATGAGAAACGCAAAAAATCGATGATTGGGCGGATTGTAAAAGCATGTGGCGGTTCTGTTAAAGGCAAGACGCTGGCAATTTTAGGCCTCACGTTTAAGCCTAATACCGATGATATGCGAGATGCACCCAGTCTTATAATTATCCCAGGTCTTCAAGAATTAGGCGCCAATATACGCGCTTATGATCCTGAAGGTATGGAAGAAGCTGCAGATATGTTTGAAAACGTAGAATTTTGTGACGATGCGTATCATGCAATGACAGGAGCTGATATTGCAGTAATTCTTACTGAATGGAACCAGTTTAGAGCTTTAAATCTCAAGCGCGTTACAGAAACTCTTAGCTCTAATACTTTGATAGATTTGCGCAATATTTATCCGCTCGATGAAGTGGGTGAATTGGATTATCATTCAATTGGCCGCCCCAAGGCATAAGCATATGGTTTGAGTGAGACCGTAACAAAAATAGTTTTTGTTTGTTCCCAAAGCCTTGGTCTTGAGCCTAAACTTATGCTTGTGATTGGGTGCCGGTTGATAATTTATTGTTATTTAACCATAATGTAAGAACTTGTAGTCAAATTTGATCATTACTACGTGCCATTTTTGCTATAATAATCATATTGCTAAATTACATATTGGATTTTTGGGCTGTCTTTTAAAAACTATTTAATTCGAAGGTTTAATCAATCAGGTTCTTTAAATAAAACCCGTATTAAATCTGCACGTTTTAAAAAGACTATGGCACTTGGCTTTATATCTATTTTATTAACTTCTTGTGTTAATTCTTCTGGTGGGCTTGATACAGATGAGACACTGCAGTCCAGTTGGGTGCGTCCTGATGACCCGCAAGAAAAGATTGGTGCCAAAGAGCATCCTATCGTCGTTGCCAAATATGGTGGTGTATATAAAGACATTAAGGCAGAGCGGCTTATTGCTGTTATCGTGGGTAAGCTTGTCGCTCAATCTGAAGATCCTGCGCGTGTTTATAAAATTACCTTGCTTAATTCCCCTGAAATAAACGCTTTTGCTTTGCCGGGTGGTTTTCTTTATGTAACCAGAGGGCTTTTGGGGCTGGCAAATGACTCTTCAGAACTTGCCGCAGTTATTGCCCATGAAATGGCGCATGTTTCTTCCAATCATGCAATCATCCGCCGTGAGAAACAAAACTCCGCCAAGATTGGTGAACAAGTTGTAACAGACGTTTTGGAAGGCAGTGCAGCAGGGCAAATTGCTCTGGCCGCAAATAAATTAAAGCTGACTAAATTTTCTCAAGATCAAGAGTTGCAAGCAGATACGATTGGCATACGGATGGCGGGGCGTGCTGGCTTTGACCCTTTTGCTTCTGAACGTTTTCTTAAAACGATGGATGCCTATCGTAAGTTCCTTTCAGGTGGTAAAGACTTTGATGATACGGATAATTTTGCTTCAAGTCATCCTTCTACGCCAAAACGAATTGAATTAGCGCGTCGTCATGCGCGCAACTTTGGAAGTCCTGGTGTGGGTAGCCGTGACCGTGAACGTTACCTGCAGGGCATAGATGGCCTTTTGTATGGCAATACTGCAGATGAGGGTTTTGTCAGAGGACAAAGATTTTCGCATGCTGGTTTAGGTGTTACTTTTGAAGCGCCTAAAGGTTTTGTAATTGATAACCAGTCCAAAGCCGTACTTGTTTCGGGCCCAAGTGATATTGCAACGCGATTTGATGCAACGGTTGTTTCAACGCGTACTGCATTGGGTGAATATTTAAACAGTGGTTGGATTACGGGACTTGTTGATGAAACGATACGCGAAGAGACGATTAATGGCTTACCGTCAGCAACCGCTGTTGCGCGTGGCGAGGGGTGGCGGTTCAAGGTTCGTGTTATCCGTAACGATACTCAGGTTTACCGTTTTATAACCGCAGCACCTTTAACCAATACAAATCTTGATGCTGTTTCTAGAAGAATTACAGAGAGCTTTCGAATTTTGTCCGAACAGGAGATTGGTAATTTAAAGCCGCTTTCCATTAAAATTGTGACTGTAGGAAACGATAGACAAGAAGGCGCCTTGATTACGAGTATGCGTGGTTCTTCAAACCCTGCAGAGTTATTCAGATTAATAAACGGTCTTCAACCTGGTGAGACTGTCTCTCCCGGGCAAAAAGTGAAGATAATTACTGATCGCCCTTAAGCCTTGGCGCATAGCAGTGTCACCAAGTTTATGCGTTTTTATGCGTTAGAAGTGTCGACTTTAAATAAGTTGTCTGATTTCAGGGTTTTCGGTAATCAAAGTTTCTTCAAGTTTCTTTAAAGCCCTGTTTTCCAGCTGCCTAACGCGTTCCTTGGAAATTCCTAATTCATTGCCAAGTGTTTCCAGTGTTGCGCCATTTTCACTTAGGCGACGGGCATTGATAATCAGTAATTCACGTTCATTTAAAACACCCAATGCGGATTTAAGCCATTTTGTGCGTCTTTCACCATCCACCATTTCACGAACATTATCATGTGGCGTTGGCGATTCACTTGGTAAAAAATCTTGCCGCTCGGTGGTGCTGTCATCATCTGATGCAACAGGTGCGTTTAATGAAATATCTGGGCCGCTTAAGCGGGCATCCATGGTTGCAACATCTTTTATTGATACGCCAATAGCGTTTGAAAGTTCTTGGTAAAGTTCGTGGCTATTAAGGTTTCTGTCCAGTTTTGTTATTTGTGCTCTTAACCTGCGAAGATTGAAAAATAGGGATTTTTGGCCAGAACTTGTACCGCCGCGTACAATGGACCAATTACGCAAGATATAATCTTGGATTGATGCTCTTATCCACCACGTGGCGTAGGTTGAAAATCGTACTTCACGGTGAGGGTCAAATCTTGCTGCCGCTTCTAATAAGCCTACATGGCCTTCTTGAACCAAATCAGAAATTGGTAACCCATAACGGCGAAATTTTGCAGCAACGGCAATTACAAGTCGCATATGAGCTGTTGTGAGCTGATGAAGAGCCTCTTGGTCTTTGGTCTCTGCCCAACGTAAAGCAAGTTGGTGCTCGTGTTCTCGCTCCAAATATGGCGCTTTTTTAGCAGCTTTAACGAGGCTTTTTCCCAGACTTTCCTGATTTACCATAACTCTATCCATATACTGTTTAAGTACTATTGCAGGCTAAATTTAATTAACTATACAGTTTATTAACGTTATAGATGCGTAATTTGTTTCAAAATATGTAACAAAAAAGTTAAAAGGCCCGCATATAAATATGCGAGCCTTTGATTATTGGTTGATGAAGCGGGCTTGATTATGCCGCAGCTTCTGCTTGGTCTTCATCGTCTGTTTTAACGCCACGCTTTGGGCCTTTTGCCAGATTTTTCTCAATTTCTGCTACAGCTTCTGTAGATGAAATCTTGTTCACAGCAGATATTTCACGCGCCATTCTATCAAGTGCTGCTTCATAAAGTTGACGTTCTGAATATGATTGCTCTGGTTGGTTTTCAGAGCGGAAAAGGTCACGAACGACTTCCGCAATGAAGACAATATCCCCTGAATTGATTTTTGCTTCATATTCTTGGGCGCGGCGGCTCCACATTGTGCGTTTAATACGAGCGCGGCCTTGAACTGTTTTCAAAGACTTTGTAATGCGTGCGTCATCGGAAAGTTTGCGCATGCCCGCAGACTCAACTTTTGTTGTTGGTACGCGAAGTGTAAGTTTGTCTTGTGCAAAATTAATGACAAAAAGCTCAAGCTTATACCCAGCTACTTCCTGCTCTTCAATGTCAATAATTTGTCCAACGCCGTGTGCAGGATAAACGATAAATTCACTTGTTTTAAAGCCTTGACGCTGAACTGTTTTCTTTGCTGTTGCCATGTAATGGCTCCCTTTTTACTTTTCGGATGAACCGATGCCTATCTTTATCATCCACAGAAATACGCATTACCTAAAACTTTAGGTATATGCTGATTGGTTACAGATTTTTTAGAAATTATATTTTCGACACAAGGCTACTATGCCCGGTAGTTGCTGATTATACCGATTGTTTTTGATAATATTATTAATTGGAAAACTCTGCTTTTTTCTATGAATGTTAAAGGTTTATCCTAGATAAGCCCCATGTATATCATAAAATTAGCGTTTTTTCAACCTGATATGCCGCTTGAGAAGCATCTCAATTAAGAAATATTAATAAATGGTTAATTTTTAAGTTCATGCGCTGAGCCTAAGTAGCTTAGTCGCCATCGCCAGGTTCTGGTGAGAAGTATTTCTCAAACTTACCTTCTTCACCATCATGCTTTTCTGCGTCGGCAGGTTGTTCTTTTTTGATTGTGATGTTTGGCCATTTTTCTGAGTACTCGGTATTAACTTGTAACCATTTATCAAGGCCTGGCTCTGTATCAGGTTTAATGGCTTCAGCGGGGCATTCTGGCTCACATACACCACAGTCAATGCATTCCTCTGGATGAATGACAAGCATGTTTTCACCTTCATAAAAGCAATCAACAGGACACACTTCCACGCAATCCATGTATTTACATTTGATGCAATTGTCATTGACGATATAAGTCATACATTACTCCGGCGCCATATCGGCTGTCAGTCAAATTTTATATAAGTCGGATACAAGTTTTATTAGCTTCTTACAAGACTCTAAACCACTACTAATTAGCGCATGGTGAATAGAAATTTCTATTATGAAGTTATTCTGAAGAATTGCGTTTCATAGCCATGATTTGTTTACGTTGGTGCTTTGTAGGACGCCCTTCACTTTGAATTCTGAACATGGATTCTTTTGTGGCTTCTTGCTTTTCAATCTCAGGCTTTGGAAGTGATAGATCATTATAAAGTAGTTGTGCTTCTTTATAGGGGCCGCGTTTGTCTGCTATTTCAACAATCTCAATGATTTTTATATCACGTTGACGCGTTATGGTAAGAATATTGCCTGGGAGGATTTTGCGACTGGGGCTGCTTATTTTTTCTTTGTCGACACGTATTTTGCCTGTTGCAACCTGTTTTTGCGCAAGGCTTCTGGTTTTAAAAAATCTTGCATGCCAGAGCCATTTATCAATACGTTGGGTTTTTTGCTTGTTTTCTTGCCCGTTCATATTTTATTTCATGTTGTCCTTTAATGCGGCCAGGGCAGCAAATGGGCTATCAGGGTCTGCCTGTTTTTCAGCCTTTTGTGGTCTGTTTTTATTATTACGGTTTGAATTAGGCTTATTGGCTTTATTATTCTTGTTTTGGGGCTTGCCAGCAAACTTTTTATTGGCAGGTCTATTACTTGCGGCTTTTTTATTTGCAGGCCCACCATAACGCCAGATTAATATGGTTTTTGGCGTTTCGGGTTCTTCGTCTTGCGTTGGCGTTTCATCAGTTTTAGCGGGTACTTCTTGTGTGACTTCCTTAGGTGGGGTTGTTTCAGCAGGTTTGTCTTCTACAGGTTTAATATCAGCTTCAAGGCGTTGTTCTTCCTTGTAGCCAAGGCCTTTTAGAATAACCACCATGTCTTCGTGTGTGGCACCCAGAATAGACATCATTGCAGGTGTTACAAAAAACGCACGTCCATCAACACTGCCTTCAGGTTTTTCATTGCCGCTATCAGGTTTCCAGCTTGTGGTTGGGCGGATTAAATCTGCAAGACGCTCAAGAATATCTATACGAACTGCCTTTGCTCCCAGAATTTTAAATCCTGAAAGGCGATAAAATTCTCTTTCAAAAGTCTCGTCAACTGGTGCAGAAGTTCGTCCTGCGGAAGATAAGTTTGGAATTTCCGTAAGACCCGCACTCTCTAGCCTGTCGTTAGCTAAAGCCCAAAGAAGGCAGATCAATTGTGTAGGTGCCGGTTTTAAAAGCATTGGAATAAAAACATGATAAGCACCAAAGCGAACACCGTTATGGCGCATGATGCCACGCATGTCTTGATCCAGGTTCTTTAAATCATTTGCAATTTCTTTTCTTGCTAATATGCCCAGGTTCTCAACCATTCTAAAAGCAATGCCGCGCGCTATTCCGTTTAATTCCTGATTAGCTTCAAGGTCAGATAAAGGCTTGAGCAATGTATTCACATGATTGGCAGTCCAGCGCTC
>CALDZF010000254.1 GCA_937944165.1 uncultured Rhizobiaceae group bacterium
AGGTATTGTTATTCCAGCAGATATGGACGATGAAACATTCGTAAAACTATTCGGCATGGGCTCAACCAAACCACGTGCAGGCAAAGAAATGGAAGCCATTAGAGCTGCAAATTTCTTGCTTAACCAAGACGATGGTGGCGCTGCATGGATCAACTTCAACCGCGACCCAGACGCAGCCCCAGCAGGCGCAAGAGGTCGTCGTGCAGGCCGTGGGCGTTCGAGGGGGTAACACATGACAAATACCCAAGATCCTCTCGTACTTTTCATGCCATCAGGCAAACGTGGGCGTTTTGCCAAGGGCACGCCTGTTATTGATGCCGCGCGAGAGCTTGGGGTTTATGTGGAATCTGTTTGTGGCGGGCGCGGTATTTGCGGACGTTGCCAGATTGATATTCAGGAAGGCAATTTTGCAAAACATGGCATCACCTCTTCAAAAGATCATATCTCAGCCTTTGGTGCCAAAGAAAAACGCTATGCAGAAAAACGTGACCTGAAAGAAGGACGTCGCCTCTCTTGCTCCTCTACCATTGAAGGCGATCTGGTAGTTGATATCCCACAAGACGGACAAATCAATGCAGCCGTCGTGCGCAAGGTAGATGATGGGCGTATCATCGAGCGAAACCCTGCCCTTCAACTGTGCTATGTTGAAGTCGAAGAACCTGACATGCACAAGCCTTTAGGTGATCTTGATCGCCTAAAGGTGGCGCTTGAACAGGACTGGGGTTGGGAAGACCTGATGGTCGACAGTCACCTCATGCCAAATGTGCAGTCAATCCTTCGCAAAGGCGAATGGAAAGTTACAGCCGTTATTCACAAGGATATGGAAACAGCGCGTCCTTCCATCATGGCGCTTTACCCTGGCCTTAAAAACGAAGCTTACGGCATTGCGTGCGATATTGGTTCAACGACTATCGCCATGCATTTAGTATCACTTCTATCGGGTCAAACTGTTGCCTCTTCCGGCGCACCAAACCCGCAAATCAGGTTTGGTGAAGACCTGATGAGCCGTGTCTCTTACGTTATGATGAACCCGGATGGCCGCGAAGGCATGACGACGGCGGTTCGCGTAGCACTCAACGGTCTCATCGAAAACGTTTGCACAGAAGCTGCTGTAGACCCGCAGGATATTCTTGATCTGGTATTCGTTGGTAATCCGATCATGCACCACCTGTTCCTTGGCATTGACCCGACCGAACTGGGGGGCGCTCCTTTTGCACTTGCAGTATCAGGCGCGGTGCATACCTGGGCATCTGATCTGGATATTTCCGTCAACAAAGGCGCTCGCGTCTATATCTTGCCATGCATTGCAGGCCATGTGGGTGCAGACG
This sequence comes from uncultured Rhizobiaceae group bacterium, assembly GCA_937944165.1. GTDB lineage: Bacteria > Pseudomonadota > Alphaproteobacteria > Rhizobiales > Rhizobiaceae > JAALLB01. The sequence goes on from CALDZF010000254.1 coordinate 1,329, forward strand.
CAGCCGCCGTAACACTTTGCGAAGGCCCACACAGGCAAGAAAGCCAGATGCTGGTCGTTGACGTAGGCACAAACGCAGAAATCGTTTTGGGCAACTCAAACCGCACCGTTGCCGCCTCCTCACCAACCGGCCCCGCCTTTGAAGGTGCAGAAATTTCTTGCGGCCAACGCGCAGCACCTGGTGCCATTGAACGTGTACGCATCGACCCTGAAACACTCGAACCCAAAGTTCGTGTGATCGGTGTCGATAAATGGTCTGACGAAGAAGGCTTTGATGAGGCCGTAAAGTCAATCGGTGTAACTGGCGTGTGTGGCTCTGCCATCATTGAGGTAGTTGCAGAAATGTACCTTGCAGGCATCATCTCCGAAGATGGCGTTGTTGATGGATCAATGGCTACAAAATCAGACCGCATCATAGAAGATGGCCGCACATTCTCCTACGTGCTTTGGCGTGGTGAACAAACACACATGATCCAGCAAACAGACGTTCGCGCCATTCAACTTGCAAAGGCTGCCCTATACGCAGGTATCAAGCTGCTGATGGATAAACTAGAAATTGAACAAGTAGACTCAATCTCCTTTGCAGGCGCATTTGGTACCTTCATAGACCCAAAATACGCCATGGTGCTGGGGCTTATCCCAGATTGTGATTTGGACAAAGTAAAAGCTGTTGGTAATGCTGCTGGCTACGGCGCAAAAATGGCATTACTCAACCGTGGTTACAGACGCGAAATTGAGGAAACTGTCACTAATATCGAGAAGATAGAGACAGCGCTTGAATCAAAATTTCAAGATCACTTCGTCAATGCGATGGCACTACCAAACAAAATTGAGCCCTTCCCCAAGCTTGGAGAGCAGGTCAATCTACCACAAAAGAAAGCGCCATCTGGAGGCAATGATACTGCAAGTGTCGGACGCAGAAGAAGGCGCAGAACACGAGGGTAATCAGGCAGTCCGCTCTAACGCGAAGCAAGCTCGCAAATGCTCAGCTGCTGCTTGCGCAGGGCTGGAGAGATTATCAGCCACAATTAATCCCATGGCATAATCCGGTAAAGGAGCAAGATTAGAAAGCTTTGCCACTTTAACAATATCGCCTCCAATAGCAGAAACTGGTATAGGCGCTACTGCCAAATCAGCTAGAATGGCAGCCTTTTGGCCAGAAATATTGGCGCTTTGAAAAGCCACGCGATGTTCAATATCTTGTTTTTTCAAACTGTTAATACCAGCTTCTCGCCAAATACAGGCCTCTTCCCAAACAGAAACAGGCAAGGGAGTTTTCTCGGCAGCAACACCACATTTCAAACCAGCCCAAACTAGCTTCTCACGCATTAATATTTCCGCACATTGGTCCCCATCGAAACCTGCTTCGCAAGTAATTAATGCAAGATCAAGCGATGTATTTCTAACTTGCTCAATTAAAACAACAGATTCTTCAACAACAACGTCAACCGTCACACAAGGATGGCTCTGCGCAAAACGACGCAACATCTCGGGCAACATACGTTCTGCGGCATCATCCGGCGCCCCCATCCTAACAACGCCCGCAATGTCTGCCGTTACAAACCTCGCAAGCATTTCGTTGTTGAGCGCAAGAATACGCCTGGCATGCTCAAGCAATAAAAGCCCATCAGGCGTCAGTGAAACAGATCTACTGTCACGCACAAAAACAGGACGCTCTACAATTTCTTCAATTTTCTTAACTTGCATGGAAATAGCAGAAGGCGTGCGAAATACTGCTTCAGCCGCAGACGAAAAATTACCCGTCTCCGCAATAGCAACAAGTGTTTTTAAAAGATCCAATTCAAGTAAAGGGAGCTGGGTATTTGCAGAAGCAGTCATGACCGTCTTTCAGTTTTTCTGACAGTTAGTATAAAATCTATTCGTTTGATTGAAACATATAAATTCGTCATTGTCCAGTTAGTAGCCAATCCTCCCAAATTGGCATGATACAAGGAGAGTAAAAATGACAAATATAACAAGCTGCGCAAGTCAATACGATTGCGGCCGCAAAGCTGCAATGAACCAAAAAAATTCTGGTTTCATCAGCAACATTCTTCTTAAAATAAAAACAAGCTATGCAGTGCATAAGCAACGAAGAATTGACCGCGATGCTTTTCGAACTTTATTAAATCTTGATGAAGCAAGCTTACGGGATATTGGTGTTACGCGAAATGACATTATCTATGCTTCAAAACTGGCAATGCATGAAAATGCATCCAGAGAACTTGAAAAAATTCGTGCAGCAAATATTGCATCTGCAAGAGGCATTGCAAGACAATAACTGATGAGCACAGGATCAAGCTATGTTAGGGGCTGAACTCAATTGGGAGTTAGATTTTTGTAGGAGAGAATTTCCTTGCCAACAAGGCGTAAATCGCAAGAAACCGTCTGGTTTTCAAGGCTTTACAACGATGTCTGGCAAGGAAAGTGTCCCTATCGCGAAGCGACGCGGTAAAACAGTTTAAAACCGTTTTCCAAGCGCAAAAACCAACTCCCAATTGGGTCCAGACCCTAGTTTCTAGATCCTGTTCTTCAATCTTAGCTTCTTAAGCATAAATCAATTGTGAATTGGCATTAAACTTGCAATTAATTCTTTACATATAAATTGGCGTCAAAGAATTTAAGAGATTAGTACATGCCTCACGATCATGATCCCATCGCACATGACTTTAAATCGGGCAACGTAGACAATGCAGGTTTCGTGGAGAAGCTTGGTATGTTTGCACTTCGTTCTGCCAGCTGGATGACCCACCCAATAGATTATGTAGGTTACTCAAAGGCGGCGCAATTAGTAGGAGTTTTCCTCCCCAGCAAACGCGCTGTACGCACGCAGTTATTTGAAGATACATTCTTTGAATACCCTTACGCAGATGGCTACTGGTCGCGTCTTGTCTATAACGGCGATGTTTATGCAAAAAATGAGGAAGACCTCCTCATGGCAATGCGTGATGTGAGTTATGCTTATATAGACTGTGGTGCAAACTTTGGTTATATGTCTTCAATTGTATCAAGCAAGGCATACGGCGAAAAACCTGCCATCGCGATTGAGGCCGATCCTAACACCTTTAAAATTCTTGAAAACAACGCTGAACTTAATCAAAATCGCTTTGAAATCCGCCATAATGCTATCTTTTCCAAATCAGGTGAAATGGTCAACATACATGGCGACAAACATGAAGCGCGCTCAATTTTGGATGATGAAGGAAACCGTGGCAGCGGCAATGTGGAAACGCTTGCACTGGATGACTTATCAACTTGGCTAAAACACCAAAAATCAGAAGCTCTGATTTTAAAGCTTGATGTTGAGGGCGTAGAGATTGATGCTCTTAAAGGTGCAACAGCGCTGCTTGGCCAAAATATCTTAATAATGTTCGAAGATCATGCTTCAGACAAAACACATGAGGTAAGCACTTATCTTATGAAAGAGCTTGGCATGCGAATTTTTTATTCTGAAAAACACGGTTGCCGTGAACTTAAAAGCATCGAAGAAGTTGCAAAAGTTAAGTTCAACCCGCGCGTAGGGTATGATTTTGTTGCAACCAAAAGCGATTTTTGGATCGAAAGAGTTGAGAACTGTAAATACAGCTAACTTCCAGATTGATCAGGAATAACGTCAAAAGCAATACATTGTCGTTCTTCGTCGCTATCGAAAGGTATTGTCCAATGAAATAGCGAGGATGGGAAAAGCACCAATTCACCCGCTTTTGGTGTATGCTCTTTATAAGGTATATCTTCACGTTCTTTGCGGTAATCATAACCATGCAAACTAAACGCAATAGAACCTTCATTGCCTTTCATTTTTTCAGGCACTTGCAGATAAAGCACACCGCTTACCCATCCTGCTGAATGAATATGAGGCTTTTGATGCCCACCTTTCATTAGTTTTACGCGCCACCCACGAAGTGAAAAATTCTTAGGAAAAGCTGTAATCAACGTTTCACTCTTGCCTTTAAAGTTATCACGGTAATTTCTCAATTCCTTGCGTATGAGCTTTTCCAGATCAGAGAAGCGCTTGTTTTCCAATGAAGGATCAAACAAATTGCCGTGGGTTTGAGTACCACCTTTGGTAGTTGCGTGCTGCCAAACCGTAGAAAGTTCGTCCGCTGCAATCATCAGATCACTCAACATCTTTGGATTTTCATTCAGATAGTTAGAAACATTTTGAACAGAAACAAAACTCAACGGATCAGGGCAAAACGGATGGTTATCTTCAATACTATACTGATGGCTAATATACGCGCTAAACGCTGCAGCTCTTAGGTTTTTAGGTTCATTCTCGTTTAAAACTTTTAGACGGCCCAACACTTCATCTTTACGGCCTAATTCGTGCAAGGATTCTAATGTTTGAACCCGGGCAACAAGGTTATCAACTTTGTCAAAGCATTCGAAAGCTTTTTCCATATCTCCTGCCTGTTTATACGCCTTGCCCAATTCATAATGAGCGCCACGCATATCAGCCTGCAATTCGAGGGCTTTTTCAAAACAAGCAATTGCTTCCTCATTCTTGCCCAATTCAGCTTTTGTAACGCCCAAACTTAAATGCCCCAAAGTAAAGCGCGGTTGTAATAATGGAATTTTCTCAAGGATTACTTCCGCATCTTCAGCGCGTCCCATATCCCTGAGTGCGGTACCAAGGTTTCTTAGTGAAGGAACAAAATCAGGCTTGATTGCAACCGCTTTTTCATAAGCTTCAATACCCTCATCAAAGCGCTGCAACTCTACATAACAACCACCCAGATTATTAAAGGCTTCAAAATAGTCAGGTCGTTTTTTTATGACATTTTCAAAACAGGAAAGCGCCTTTTCTGCCTTGTTTAAATTCATATAGGCAACACCAAGGTTATATTCGCCATCAACAAAATTTGGATTTATCTTAAGAGCCTGCTCCAGCGTTTTAACGACACCTTGAAAATTTTCCTGTCCGATTTGTGCTTTGCTCATCATATCATAAAAGCCAAGTACACCTGGGAATCTTTTAATAAATTTTCGGCAACGCTTTTCTGTTTCAGCAAACTTACTTGCCTGCATCAATAGCATAAGCCCTTGAATATCTTGTTGCGTAGGTTGATTAGGCGCCATTACTTTATTCCAAATTAAAAAACTATCGCTATCGTGTAATTGCTTTACAATCAATAATCAGGCTAACTTTATCAAGTCAATTGCAGTTTATCGGGGAAAATCATGATTAAACCAAAAGCATTCATGTTTGATGTTTTCGGAACAATAGTCGATTGGCGTGAAGGTGTAGCAACTGTTGCAAAACGGTTCTTTAATCAGAAAAACATTAAGCAAAATCCTTATGCTTTTGCAGACAGTTGGCGAGCAAAATATCAACCTGCAATGCAACGCATCCGTTCTGGCAATCGCGGATTTGTTGCGCTTGATACCCTACATCGTGAAAACCTTAATCTAGTTCTTGCAGAACTGGATTTATCTGATGAATTTAACGAGCAGGAAAAACAATCTTTGAACCGTGCCTGGGAGCAGCTCCCCCCGTGGACAGACTGTGTTGCAGGACTAACCGCAATAAAACAAAATGCCATAATTGCCCCATGCTCCAATGGCTCAATCGCACTCATGACGCGGCTTGCAAGATTTGGTAACCTACCTTGGGATTGCATTCTTGGTGCTGAGATTGCTCAAACCTATAAGCCAAATCCTGATGCTTATTTAAAATCCGTTGCTGCACTTGGGTTAAGTCCGCATGAAATAGTCATGGTAGCAGCGCACAATGATGATTTGGTTGCAGCAAGCAATTGCGGATTAAAAACCGCATTTATTCCACGTCAAAAAGAACATGGCGAGGATCAAACAATCGATTTAGAACCAACAGGTGATTGGGATTACATTATCAAAACAATCAATGAACTTAGCACCTTATAAAAAATCACAAAAAACATTCCAACAATAAACTTTCCTGTTGCAATCATAAAATTTTCTGCCAATGTCGCGGAGACGATAGTTTTCTTGAGTAAAGAAAAATGGAAATAACCCAAGCCTCACACAGAACAATAGAAAAAGCAGCGAACGTTGATAGTCGCTCAATTGTATTTTTTCTGGTTCCAGAGTTTTCCATGATAGCCTTTGCAACCGCTATTGAACCCTTACGCATAGCCAATAGAATGCTGGGCGAAGAATATTATACTTGGCGCTTGGCATCTATGGACGGCGAGCCAGTGCCAGCCTCAAACGGCGTTGAAGTCTCCGTGCAATCCAGCCTTAAAGCCGAACGTGAAGCACTATCAACTTCACGTCGCCCATCAAATACATTTTTATGTTCTGGAATGAGTGTCGAGAAAGCAGCGGATAAATCACTGTTTGCTTATATCAGGGAAAATAAAAACAGCGGTGTGACGATTGGCGGGCTTTGTACTGCAGCATTTTTGCTTGCTGCCGCTGGTCTCCTGAAAGGTAAACGTTGTGCCATTCACTGGGAAAACTTGCCAGGCTTTGCAGAAAACTTTCCCGATATTGATGTTTATGCCGATCTTTATGAGATGGACGGCAATACCTGGACTTGCGCAGGCGGAACTGCTGCCCTTGATATGATGTTATCTATGATCGAAAATGATCTTGGTGAAGACCTTGTAAACCGCGTGTGCGAGCAAGCACTTACAGATCGTGTCAGAAACCCTAACGACAGACAGCGCCTACCATTGCGCGCACGTTTGGGCGTACAAAACGCGAAAGTATTATCAATCATAGAATTTATGGAAGCCAATATTGCTGAGCCATTACAATTGGTAGAAATTGCAGATTTTGTTGGCCTATCTCGCCGTCAAATTGAACGCCTTTTCCAGCAGCATATGGGCAGGTCGCCAGCAAGATACTATCTGGAAATTAGATTAGACCGCGCAAGGCATCTTTTGATGCAGTCTACCATGGCCGTAGTAGACGTAGCGATAGCGTGTGGCTTCGTATCCGCCTCACATTTTTCAAAGTGCTACCGAGAAATGTATGGAAAATCCCCATTACAAGAGCGTGTCTGACAGCAAAGTCGCCAGACACTTTTTGATAACTAACAAATATTATGCTCAGGCCCGTATGGGAATCTCGTGATATTCTCAGCACTATCTTCACCGACAACCAGAATATCATGTTCACGATATCCGCCCGCGCCTGCCTGACCTTCAGGAATAGTCAGCATGGGTTCAATAGAAACAACCATGCCTGGCTCCAGCACTGTATCGATGTCCTCGCGCAGTTCCAGACCCGCTTCACGGCCATAGTAATGCGATAAGACACCAAATGAATGGCCATAACCAAAAGTTCTATATTGAAGAAGATCGTGAGATGCAAATAGCTCGTTAATCTCAGCAACAATGTCAGAACATTTACTACCTGGCTTAATCAAGCTCAGACCAAGCTCATGCGCTTCAACGTTTGCTTGCCAGATTTGCAGGCTTCGCGCGTCAGGCTCTCCTAAAAATAGCGTGCGCTCAAGCGCTGTATAGTAGGCTGAAATCATCGGGAACGTATTCAGCGAAAGAATGTCCCCCTGCTCCAGCTTACGCGTTGTAACAGGGTTATGAGCACCATCCGTATTGAGGCCAGACTGGAACCAAACCCAACTATCACGAATTTCACTATCAGGATGCGAACGGGCAATTTCCAATTCCATTGCATCACGCCCCGCCATTGCTATATCAACTTCGCGAGCACCTTGTTTAATTGCTGCACGAATAGCTTCGCCTCCATGGTCAGCAATTCTGGCACCTTCTTTTATCAAGACGATCTCTTCCGCCGATTTTAACATACGCAATTTCATGGTAGCGGGAGCAACATCACGGATATGAGCACTTTCAAAGGCCGCTTTGAACTTTCCATGCATTTCCAAATTTAAATGGTCAAATTCAATGCCGATCTGTTTTGCAGTTCCTACAACGGATTGGAGTGCGCGGACATAATTATCGCGGCGCCAGTCTGTATAAATAACGTTCTCGTCGTATGACCTGCGCCAAGGTTGGCCAAGATCAATATTCGCAGAAATAGTAACACTGCGATCTTGCGTAACCACACAAGCATAAGGTCGGCCAAATGCGCAATATAAAAAACCCGAATAATAGGCAACATTATGCATGGAAGTAAAAATAACAACTTCCATATCTTGTTCAACCATTACTTGGCGCAACGCGCTTAAGCGGTTTTCATATTCAGTATTAGAAAATGGTAATTTGGCTTTTTCACCATTATGTAGAGTAAAAAAATCAGGTCTCTGCATGACATATCTCCGTTTTTACCCGGGATTTGTCAAACCCGGAAATAAAAGATATCCGGGCGTTCAGGACTAAAAAGATAGATAAGCTATCCAGTATTCACGAAACACGACGCCATCGTGTTCTGTGTAATTTATACCTTAATTCGAAGTAATTGTCACGAGAAGATTAATTATCTTTGTTGCGTACAACAAAAAAATTATGGACTGGCGAAATACCGCTTGATGAATATTTTTCATCACCTGAATACCAAACTTGAGTGGAGCGCCCACCATCGAAGGCAATAGCAGAATCACACCCAAAAAAACCGCCATTTTCTTTTGAACGCATAATCCATCCAGTTTCAAACAAGCTCAAGCCTGCACGCGTAACCGTTGACAGGATTATATCACCATCCGCAAGCTTACAAATAATTGTTCGTGGTTTCGCAGACCCAAAATTACTACCCATCGCCCAAATACCGCCTGGTTCAATGAGCATGGGTTTGCTTTGAATAGCATCAAACTCTCCAGCGGGTATTCCTTCGTGAGTTGGCGTGAGGTGCAAACCATCCTCTTTAAACGACAAAACGCCACCATCGCTTTGCCATCCTTTTGATAGAACGTTGTTGTTTAATCTAAGGTATCCAATAGGAAAGAAATTGCCTGAATTGGAAATGGCAAAAAAACCTGCATTTGCTACAATAACAGCGCCTTCACGCTCACCGATTTCTCTAACACGCGAGCCAGAGCTATCACTTTGGGTCTCAATTGAAAATGCAAAGTTGTCTGGGGAAAGCTTAAAGGCGGTCAATTCCACACCTTCAGGTGTGGCAGCTCTAATAACCTGTAATCCAGCTTCAAGTTCTTGCCATTGTGAAATATTAAGAAACATCACAATTTGCTCAGATAAAGGCGGCACCTTCAGCGTATCTGCATTAGACAAGTTTACACAAGCAAGCATCATTAGTATTGATAAAGTTGTAATACCAAGCCTAACAAGTAAATTTCGAATCCATATGCTTATATCCATATTATCAACATAGAGCCGATAAGACTTATCCACAAGCTGGCTATCTTCAAAAAGTTAATATCTACGTATTATCAAGATATTAGCACATCACGTCTTAATAGCGGCGAACAGACTGAACACTGCCAACTCTGAAGTTGGACACCTTCACCATATTCGATTGATTGCCACCTAATACTTGCACACGCCCATCTTTGCGACCAGCATAAAAGCCAACATGATGACCACGTTTCGTGCGAATAACAACAATATCCCCCTTGCGTGCATTTTTGAGGGAAATGCCCTTGCCAACACGTTTCCAATTAGCAGCACGCAAATGACCGGCAGGAACAGCCTTACCTGCACGTTTTGATACGGTTGCCATAAAAGCTCCGCACCAAGGCGTACTGCGTGGATTTACGCCGATATATTTCTTTAGTTTTCCAGTATGTTTGCGTTCATGCAATCCTATATATCTTTTGGCAATGCTGTATGTGCCCGCTTTTGCAGATGTTTCTGCAATTATAGATGAACCTACAAATAGGCCAAACGACATAGTAAGAGCCAGCAGCGAACGCTGCGCGCAATTGATAATTTTTTTCAAGAGATGTTCCTTAGATTTTAAACTGCGCATATCTTGGAATTAGGGAATGATTGTAAGGGGTTTGCAATAAGACAAACACCGATCATGCATGCGCGAATAAATAATTTCCTTTTACTTAACTTAAGTATTTCTTAAGTTGCATTAGAGGCCGAATAAAGTCATAAATATGTCATTCAAAACACAGTGTATTTCAATTGTAACAGGCTGTTAAAACAATTAATAAAAAAGCCCGCAATCCTTACGGATGCAGGCTTTAAACCACGTAAATTGACTACGTAATTACCTACGTAATCACGATCTTGGTTTCAAATTCTCTGGATCATAAAGCGGCTCATAACCAACGCCAGCAACTTCAATCGGATAATCCTTACCCATGTAATCCATGAGGAAGATATTGCCTTTTACCGCCAATTCATGCGGCAGATATCCAAGCAC
>CALDZF010000255.1 GCA_937944165.1 uncultured Rhizobiaceae group bacterium
CGCGGTCTGGTGGAAGATGGGGTTGAATGGCCGCCCATTGAGCGTCAGAAAGATAAAAAAGGTGAGACACAGCTTACAATCCTCGAATCAAATAAATAAGCTATTGAAGCACAATAATACCTATGTGTTTAGACCCTAGTAGTCTTATTCTTTAAATTCTGGTCGCAACATTTCGTGCAAATCGCTTGTAAGACCAAAATCCATATAGCCAAGGCGGCTAATGGGTTCTGCCAAATTTATATCAAACAAGCCATCGCGAATAACAGCATCATTAATATGAACACCAACAACCTGTCCTATTATAATAATCGCGCCAGTTAGATTTCCTTCAACATCATTTGTCTCAATAACGCTGGTTACCTTACATTCCATTGCCGCATTGGCTTTTGCAACACGAGGCGGCGCAACAATCTTGCTTGGGGCTTGTTCAATATTGTAATGTTCAAACTCACTGATACTATGAGGTGCATCAGAACTTGAGTTATTCATTTCCTCAGAAAGATTTTTGCTGGCATAATTAAATACGAATTCTCCAGTATCTGCCGCATTTTGTGCGCTATCTTTAAATCCTTCTGATGCAAACATTAACATTGGTGGTTGGCCACCAACTGCATTAAAAAAACTATAAGGTGCCAAATTTGCTACACCCTTTTTTGAAAGCGTAGATATCCAACCAATAGGACGCGGAGCCACAATCGCCTTCACAGGATCATGCTTTAAGCTGGGATCGCGATTTTCTGGAATATAAAACATGAATACACTTTCTGTTTAAATCATATATAAGAGAATTAGGTATAATTTGCCTGTAAATCAATCTATGGCCTTGAAATCTACATAAAATTACGCTTTGCCTTGTAAAAAGGAAATGAATCTAAAAATGCTGCGTCAATTCTTAAGCTTCTTTATATTTATGGCTTGGGCAAATTTCACATTTGTGACCATGGCTAATGCACAGTCTTCTTCTGGCGCCGCTACACAAAATATTCTCCTTGAGGCAAAATTAAGTACAAAAGGTCCAATTATACGCGATGGACTTGAATGGCGTATTTTTCCGTTAAATGAAAACAATCCGGAAAACATAGAAGAAATTGCTTATGCAAAAGGCGGCTCAAAGGCATTTAATATACAGCCAGGAAAATATATTATTCATGCAGCTTATGGACTGGCGGGAGTTGTGAAAAAAATAACGATTGGCAATGAAGCCGTTCGCGAAGAAATAAACCTCAATGCGGGTGGATTAAAGCTCAAAGCAAGCGCTACTGGTAATTTAAGAATTCCAAAGCGCATGCTTAAATTTAATATATTTGACAGTGAACTTAGAAAAAACGGTTCTCGCAAATTGATAGCTCAAAATGTTAAGCCAAGCGAAATTACGACTTTGCCAGCTGGCACATACCATGTCATTTCCACATTCGGAAAATTAAACGCAACGGTTAGAGCAGATCTTATCGTTCAAGCAGGAAAACTAACAGAAGCCAGCCTTGAACATCGTGCTGCTATTATTACTTTCCGTTTGGTACGTTCAAACGGAGGGGATGCAGTTGCTAATACTGCATGGTCTATTTTAACGGATGGCGGCGAAGTGATTAAAGAAAGTAACAGCACTTTTCCGACAATGGTTCTTTCAGAAGGCAGTTATACCGCAATCGCAAAGCATGATGATAAAGTTTATAGCCAAGACTTCAAAGTTCGCTCCGGTTTCAATAAGGACGTTGAAGTTCTTGCACCTAATTAAGGTCTAAACCCAATTTGGACAATCTGGGGAAATTATGAGTTTTACAACACCAAGAGAAGCCCCTGCCCGGCTTAACAGAAGCCAATTGGCAGTTCCTGGCATTCAAACGCGTATGTTTGAAAAGGCTGCCAGCACAAAAGCGGACGTTGTCTTTCTTGATCTTGAAGATGCAGTTGCCGCTGATGACAAACCACAAGCGCGTATTAATGTTATTGAAGCAGTAAATAATATTGATTGGGGCAATAAATCAATTTCCGTCCGTATCAATGGGTTGGATACCCATTACATGTACCGCGACATCGTGGATGTAGTCGAGGGCTGTGGGGCAAAACTTGATCTGCTCCTAGTACCGAAGGTTGGCACTGCCAGCGATGTCTATGCCGTTGATATGCTGCTTACGCAAATTGAAACAGCCATGGGCTTCACAAACCGGATTGGCCTTGAAATCATGATTGAGTCTGCTTTGGGTATGCAGAACATTCGTGAAATTGCTTCTGCCAGCTCTCGTATGGAATCGCTTCACTTTGGTGCGGGTGATTATGGCGCTTCGCTTCATGCTCATACCACGCATATTGGCGGTGTGAACAACGACTATGCTGTCTTGGCTGATGCTAATGAGGCAGGCGAACGCAAAACTTATATCAGTGATATTCATCATCATGCGCTTTCAACACTTATTGTTGCAGCGCGTGCGAATGGGCTTCGTCCAATTGATTCAGCTTTTGGGGATTATTCAGACAATGAAGGCTTTATCACCTCAGCCAAGCGCGCACGCGCCTTGGGGTGTGAAGGCAAATGGGCAATTCACCCTTCACAAATTAATTTGGCAAATGAAATTATGGGGCCATCAGGAGCTGAAGTAACCAAAGCCAAAGGCATACTAAAGGCTATGGAAGAAGGTGCCAAAGAAGGCAAAGGTGCGGTCACATTTGAAGGTAGAATGATTGATTATGCCAATGTGCGCCAAGCTGAAATGCTGGTTAAAAAAGCAGAATTAATTGAGAAAAACCAGAGTCATTAGAATCGGTTAACCGGTATTTTTAAGGTTGCAATTTGATTGGTCACTTCTCTGAAAAGCTTTTGCTTTATGCGTTTGGGGTATTCATCAAACGTATTAGCCGTCATGACAAATGAACCATTACCAGCAATTACATGATCGCGGTAATAACTTGTTAAATCCTCGGCAGACCCTTCAATTGCAAGGCCATTAATTGTAAAACCATCATCAACCAAATGTTTGCGAAGTCCCAAAGGCGCCACGCCTTCATTCGAATATCCGTCGCCAGATACATCAATTACCTTGCGCTTGCACTCTGGCACTTGGGCGAATTGGCCAGATGTAAAAACCAGCGCATCGCCAATGGCCGTTGAAAAATTTCGCCACTCACGTGGTGCTTTTTCAACCGCTTCCGCCATGGCTTCAACATCATCATAATCTTCTATTTGACGCCAAGGCACAGAGATTATTTGTCTGGATGTACCTGTCCATTGCACCAGCATCAGTTTTGCCTTCCGATTGACCAATGCTTCCGACACGGTTGGATCACGCAACGCACCAGCAACACCGTTCATTTGAAGTGCATATTCATCCTGATCAACAGAGCCTGAAATATCAACAGTCAAAGCAAGCGCAACCTCGCAGGCTTTGGTAATGGTTATGGATCCAAGTGTAAGCAGCAAAAAAGCTATATAGAAATAACAACTTCTCTTTAACATGAACGACCTTTCATCCCTAAAGCCTAAAGCTAGACTTGCAAGGCTTTACAACGATGCCAGGCAAAAAAAAGTAACCCTATCGAGAAGCGATGCGGGAAATGGTTTAAATACATCGGCAGTTCTTTTGACCGTAGCTGAACTACGCTCTGCACGAACTTTTCAGTCTTTAAACCGTTATTCAAGCGCAAAAATCAATTCCCAATTGAGTCCATACTCACCGAGTTTAAGATTATTTGCCGAAAGGTCAATTCACGAGTATGTAGCAAACAGCAAATAAAACTTTCTCATAGTTACATTATGTAAATAATTACACGTTAAATACGAACTTAAATAAAATAAGGCAAAACTATATGGAAACCATACAAACCTTCTTTATCGATTTATTGAGTTCATTAAATTTTTTTACAAACTATGGGCTACGAATATTTCCAGCTTACTTACTAACAATGGTAATAATTGGTTATTTTATATATCGAAGCAACAAAGAACAATCTGGTTTTTTCAGTTGGCTATTTCCAAAATCAATATATACGCACGCTTCCAGTCTAACTGACTTAAAGCTGTTTATATTTGGCCGCGTTATTGTTGTTTTTGGTATATTTAATCATCTTGTCGCCACGCCACTTATCATAAGCCTAATATTATATTTTGCACAGGGCAATGTAGACGAAACTTCTAATTTACCACCATTACTTCTTGGCTTTATAATACTTGTCGCATCTGACTTTGCTACGTATTGCACACATCGACTGCACCATGAAATAACAACACTTTGGCCTTTTCATTCAGTCCATCATAGTGCTGAAGTTCTGACTCCTATTACTGTTTACAGAAAACACCCGATTTACGATTTGATATCAACAATTATAAGCTCAGTATTTAGAGGTATTGTCATAGGTATTTTATTGGCATTATTCATTGGTAAAGTTGAATACTTTCTACTTGTAGGGACTACTGTATTTTATGCTACTTTCAATTTACTAGGTTCAAACTTCAGGCATAGTCATATTTGGTTTAGTTATGGCCGGGTTCTTGAGCACATCTTTATCTCTCCAGCACAGCACCAAATTCACCACAGTGTAGCAAAAGAGCATTGGAACAAAAACTACGGCGAAGTCTTTGCAATATGGGATTGGATGTTTGGAACTCTTTATGTACCGCAGAAAAAAGAAATCCTTGAATTCGGTATTGCAGGCTTAAAAGATGATGCGCAACCCCACAAAAATTTATCACAAGCTTTGCTTGCACCCATAATACAGTCATGGAAATCCTTAAAATCAAAGCCTAAAGCGACAAAAAATAAAACCACTGATAAAATTGTGCCTGGTGAATGATGACGGCTCGCCTTTCAAGTTATCTGGATCTTATTAGGTTTTTAGCGGCTATCATCGTATTGCTATCACATTTTGCATATGAGCGATTTTCCAATGGTACGTATCTGTTTATTAGAGAACTCAATTTAGGCAGTGATGCCGTTGTTGTTTTCTTTGTACTATCCGGTTTTGTAATTGCGTTTGTCACTGACACTAAAGATAAAGACGCTCGAACCTATTTCTTTAATAGGGGTACACGCTTACTTTCTGTCGCAATACCGGCATTAATGCTTACTTTTCTCATGGATAGAGTGGGCTCCACAATCGCGCCACAACTTTATTCAGGATGGTGGTACAACCCGCTTTCACCCATAGAGTTTTTCATCAAAGGAATAACCTTTTCAAATGAGTGGACAGCCTGGCCTACAAGGTTAGGTACGAATGGCCCTTATTGGTCTATTAGTTATGAAGCCGCATACTATGTCTTGTTCGGAGTTTTCTGTTTTACTACAGGGGTGAAGAGAATCGGATTAATTACGCTTGGGCTAATAATATTTGGCTTAAATATCCTCTTGCTCGCACCAAGCTGGATATTGGGCGCTTGGGTTTACAAACTTACACAAAACAAAAGCCAAAATACAACATCGAAGCTTGTGCCTTGGTGTGTTTGCTTAAGTCCTATCTTTTTGTATGTATTATTTCTAAATATCGAATTACCTAATCAATTAAGTGGAATGACAAATGCCTTATTGGGCGATTACTATAAAACTTTGCGGTTTTCCAATGAATTTATATGGAATGCATTAATTGGCATATTGTTTGCGGCACATATTTATGGCGCAAAAATAATAATGGAAAAATCAACTACACCAATGATATTGGCTGGCAAAATCAAATGGTTAGCAGGCGCAACATTTTCTATTTATTTGATACACTACCCTGCTCTGCAATTATTTAAAGGCGTTCTTCCCAACTTTAATAACAACGCGGTAAATGATATTTTATTATTAGCATCTACCTTAATAACCTGTTTTATATTCGCTCACTTCTTTGAACGTAAATTATATAGCTTTAGAAAATGGTGTCTGGAAATTGCAAATAGTTTAAAATTCCAGAGCCAGAGTATTTAGACCCAGTATCTATTAAACCGCGAAATAACTCTGACTTATTATCATCAGTGTGAGTACATTACTTTATCAATCTTCACGTAAATCAGGCGGCGTTGCTTCTTCTACCAGGTTTGCAATTGCGTCATCCAAACTCATCGACGTTTGGTCTTTCGAACCCAAACGACGGATGTTTACGCTGTTTTCTTCTGCTTCTCGCATGCCACAGACCATGATAACCGGCACTTTTGCCAGTGAATGCTCACGCACTTTGTAGTTGATTTTTTCGTTGCGTGTATCCACCTTGGCCTGAAGCCCTGCCTTCTTTAGTTTGGCAACGACTTCATGGGCATAGTCATCGACTTCGCCTGTGATGGTTGCAACCACGACTTGCTCTGGTGCAAGCCATAACGGGAAGTGGCCTGCGAAATTTTCGATCAAAATTCCCAAGAACCGCTCCATGGAACCACAGATTGCGCGGTGGATCATAACTGGTTGTTTCTTATTACTATCACTGTCGATGTAAAATGCGCCAAAGCGTTCTGGCAGATTAAAGTCAACTTGCGTTGTGCCACACTGCCAGGTTCT
>CALDZF010000256.1 GCA_937944165.1 uncultured Rhizobiaceae group bacterium
ATGATTGCTGGTTTCATCGGGCAAGTTAACCTGTTTGAGGGCAAGGTTTCTGGCGCTGGAAAATTACAAAAAATTATCAGTATTGATACTGATGGTACTCTTGAGACATCAGATCAAATAAGCGTTAAAGATGGGAATACCGTTTGGATTGCTGTTCGCCCAGAACGTGTTTTATTGAAAACCAAACCAAAAGGTCGCGCTGCAAAGGCGGCTAACAAGGCTAACGGCAAGCTCACTGATATTATGTATCTTGGCGGCATAACCCATATTCAGGTAACACTTGATAGTGGACATCCTGTTCGTATTACAATTTCTGAACATTGGGATGAAGATGAAGCCAAACTCAAAGTTGATGATGCGGTAGAAATCTCATTTGAAAAACGTGCCGCAAGATTGTTGGTGGACTGATGGGTTTTGCGTCATTCAAGCGTTATCTGGTTATTATGCCACCAATGTTATGGCTGGCGTTATTCTTTTTGATTCCGTTTTTTGTTGTTCTTCAAGTTTCACTTTCAGACCCTGCGCTAAGTCGCCCTCCTTATACTGCCATATTTAGCTGGAATGGCTTATGGCCAACAGGTTTTTTGGGTGATTTGGAAAACTACGAATTTCTTTTATCAGACAGTCTTTACGTAAACTCTTATGTAAACTCACTAAAAATTGCAGCCAACGGATCATTGGTTTGCTTGTTGATAGGCTATCCAATGGCTTATCTGATTGCGCGCGCTGATGCACGTATGCGTAATACGCTGTTACTCTTGGTTATCCTGCCGTTTTGGACTTCCAGCTTGTTGCGGGTTTATGCGCTGATTGGCATGTATTCACCAAACGGGTTTATTAATTCATCGCTCACTTGGTTTGGTGTTATTGATGCGCCGTTGCAACTCATGCAGACGGATTTTGCGGTTTATTCTGGCATCGTGCTTACCTATTTGCCGTTGATGATTTTGCCGCTTTATTCAGCGCTTGAAAAACTCGATGGCGATTTGATGGAAGCTGCCAGTGATCTGGGCGCAACACCGCTTGCCACTTTCTGGCGTATCACATTACCACTTTCCATGCCTGGTATTGTTGCAGGTTCATTACTGGTTTTTATTCCTTCAGTTGGAGAGTTTGTTATTCCCGCACTTCTTGGCGGGCCTGATCAATTAATGATTGGCAAGACACTTTGGACAGAATTCTTCAACAACCGCGACTGGCCTGTCGCCTCTTCTGTTGCGATGATCATGCTTGCTTTCCTTGTTATTCCAATGATGTTCTTGCGTAATACGCAAAGAGCAGCGGAGGGTTAAATCATGGGAAAGCGTCATCCTCTTGTTCTTTTGTTGGCAGGGTTTGGCTATGCGATTTTGTATATCCCTATTCTGATCATGGTGATCTACTCGTTTAATTCATCAAAACTGGTCACCGTATGGGCCGGATGGTCGACAAAATGGTATGGCGAGCTTTTAACCAACGGCCAATTGGTTGATGCCGCCTGGATTAGTCTAAAAGTAGGGTTCTGGTCTGCAACAATTGGTATAATCTTCGGTACCATGATTGGTTATGCACTTGCCCGTTTTAGAAAGTTTAAGGGCAAACTCTTTTTAAACGGCATGGCGACAGCACCTATTGTTATGCCAGAAGTTGTAATGGGACTGTCGCTTCTTCTCCTGTTCATTTCAATGGAAAGCCTGATTGGCTGGCCAGCAGGGCGGGGGCTATTAACTGTAATCATTGCCCATGCGACCGTTGGAATGGCATTTGTTGCAGTAGTCGTTCAAGGGCGGTTATCAGATTTGGATATTTCGATTGAAGAAGCAGCCATGGATTTAGGCGCGCGGCAGCCTTATATATTTTTCACGATTACACTGCCTGTTATAATGCCAGCAATCATCGCAGGATGGTTGCTGGCCTTCACACTTTCCTTTGATGATTTGGTCATAGCAAGCTTTGTGTCTGGTCCTGGTGCGTCTACTTTGCCGATTGTTATTTTTTCAAAAGTCCGTCTTGGTGTCACACCTGAGATTAATGCGCTTGCCACAATTATTGTCGTGGTTGTGGCAATTGGCGTAATTATAGCTAATTGGTTTGCCTTGCGTAGTAATCAAACTGGGACTAAAGATGAGGCCTGATTTCTTTAATAAAGAGTAGACACTGTGCGCGTAGCAAAACTGCCTGATGATCGTTACCCTGCTATTTCGGATTTGGCCAAAAAAGCCAAGAAACGCATCCCGCATTTTGCCTGGGAATATATGGACAGTGGCACTGGTGGTGAACGTGCTATGCATCGCAACCGCGAAGTAATTTCAGAAATTACGATGGTGCCTCGTTTCATGAAGGGTATTATTGAACCCTCGATTGAAACGCAAATGTTTGGGGTTGAATATTCAGCACCTTTCGGTATTCCGCCGATTGGATATACCTCTCTAATGTGGCCTTATGCCGAGCAGATTTTTGCCAAGCTTGCCAGCAAAAAGCGCATTCCCCATTGTTTGAGTACAGTTGCTTCCGACACCCCTGAAAATTGCGGCAAACATTCTGGTGACTATGGCTGGTTTCAGCTTTATCCGCCACGCAAAGAAGAAATTCGCACCGATATCATCAAGCGGGCAAAAGACAATGGCTATCATACGCTTGTTGTAACAGCAGATGTACCTTGGCCTTCGATGCGCGAACGCCAACGCCGGGCAGGGATTTCCATTCCACCAAAGCTGAGCCCAAAAATTCTGGCACAAATCTGCATGCGACCTGAGTGGGCGCTTCGAACCTTGTTTCGTGGCCAGCCTAATTTTGATGTCATGAAAAAATATGTCCCGGATGGTGATTTAAAAAAGATTGTCAGCTTTGTTGGTTCTGAACTGGGCGGGTGTCTTGATTGGGATTACTTTAAAAAAGTCAGAGACCAATGGGATGGCCCGATTGTCTTGAAAGGCATTCTTTCGACAGAAGATGCAAAGCTTGCTGTTAAGGCGGGTGCGAATGGCGTTTGGGTTTCAAACCATGGGGGGCGCCAGTTTGAAGCGGCACCCGCGCCCATTTCTGTTTTGCCCGATATTAAAAAAGCTGTTGGTGATAAAGCCAAAATCCTGTTTGACAGTGGCGTGCGCTCAGGCGGAGATATTTTAAGAGCAAAAGCTTTGGGAGCAGATTTTGTGTTTTTAGGCAGACCATTTATCTATGGCATTGCGGCACTGGGTGAAAAGGGCGGTAATCACGTATATGAACTTTTATACCACGACATCATCAACAACATGCACCAGCTTGGCATTACGCACCTTGATGAAATGAAAGATGTGGAACTGCGTTTTGTATCGGCTCAAGACTAAATTTTTTGCGAACAATATTATAAAAAGCCATCTGTTCTTTTGACAAACACACAGCAGTCGTTACACTGTTTATTGAGCGTAATAATAGTGTCATATAAAAATGCTCTTGCTGCCAGGGAGTAGTAAAAAACAGCTTGGGAGGTTTGTTTTGCAATCAGTGGGGATGATTATCCTTCAGCGTTTGGGTTTGGGTTTAATAACGCTATTTGTTGTTTCTATAGTAATATTTGGTGCAGTTAATCTATTACCAGGAGATTTTGCTCAAGCCATTCTTGGCCAAGGGGCAACACCTGAGGCAGTTGAAGCAATTCGAGAAGACCTTGGTCTTAATAAAAATCCAGTTGTTCGATATTTTGATTGGCTTGGTGGCGCTCTTACAGGTGACTTTGGCACAAGTTTTGCCCAGGCTAATTTTGCAGAGTTTGCGGGTTCTGACACCGGCAAGGGCGGTATTGGTTCTGTTGCTGCACAGCTTCAACCCCGCTTTATGAATACGCTTTTTCTGGCAAGTGTTGCAGCGATTATTTCAATACCACTTTCGCTAACACTTGGCATCCTTGCCGCCCTTTACCGGAACTCTGCCTATGACCGTATTGTAAACGTCTCAACATTATCTGCAATTTCATCGCCTGAGTTTTTTCTGGCTTATATCCTGATTTTGGCATTAGCCGTGATTAATCCGATCTTTCCTGCTGTTTCCAATGTCCATGACGGATTGTCTTTCTGGGAGCGGGTTAATGCAACCATGTTACCAGCGCTGACGCTTACACTGGCTGTAACCGCACAAATGATGCGTATGACGCGCGCTTC
>CALDZF010000257.1 GCA_937944165.1 uncultured Rhizobiaceae group bacterium
ATAACAAACGCCATTTCAATCAAATTAATAGGTCCTGAGCCTAGTTGATATGCTGCGCTGTATAACAGGATGTGCACCATGGCATTTGTTGTTGAGCGGTGTCGGGTATGTACCAGTTCGAATTGGGATTTGGGTGCATCAAACACAGTTTCCACAGCGCAGCAAACAGTTTCTTCGAGATATAAACTTTATCCGCAAACAGCTTGCCTGTCAGATCTTTGGTCATGGTTGCCATGACAGCCCGATCATCTACATTGCCTGGAGTAATCTTCAGCGCAACAATCTCACCCTTGTTATTGATAACCACATGCAGTTTCATCCTAAAAAACCAATCCATGGTTGAACGCCCACGTTCAGCAAAGCCTTTGAATGTACGGTTTCTATTAATTCGGCGATTGTGACAGACAGGCAGATGGGAACTGTCGGCAATATAAATACCCGTCCTCTCATCTGACAGGTGATGCAACAACATGCATAGCAGCATGAACAGGCGTAGTTGTAACGTCCCTAACCGTCCATAGCCTGGCAGGTCGCGAAACAGGTGTCGATAATGGCCACACACACCGTAGAGATAATACGGTTTGAAACAGCGAAAGCCGCTCACATGAAACAATACCATGATAAACAGCATTTTGGACAGGCAAAGCTTGCCTTTGCGGTTGCACTGCCTGGTCTTTGGGATCAAGTGATGTGTTCCCATTCTTAGTAGACGACACAAAAATCGGCAAGACAAGTGAATAGGCTTCTTTATGTATATTCATAGGGGATTTCCTCGAGTTTCGTTTCGCAACAAAACTGAGGCAGAAAAGTACTGATTTAGGAATCCCCTAACAAAATATTTATACAGAATCGGGATTATAATATATTTGTTAGGTGCAATTATAAGTAAAATTATAATTGATTTCAGACCTTAAATTTGTAGCCTAAAAAGCACCAATATCAATTAGTAGTCTGGCTACTTTTTCAAAGTGTCTTTCACGAATTGCTTTACCTTTTTCCACTGAGGATACGATATCACTCATAAGCGGTTGGTCGAATACAATTGGAATATTCTTGTTATCTGCAGCTTTCATATCATTGGCAAAGCGCACGCCTTCGAAAATTTTTACCAGAGCAGGGACTTTTGCATGTTCGGGGTGGAAATAAATGCCGATGGCAGATTCTGACCCTCTTAAGATGAGCGTAATACCATTTGAGCCATCCCTGATTTGACCACTACCACGTGCCTCACCAAGGTTTTCAGCGATCATCTTACGGTGTTCACTTTTCTGGTGTTGTTTAAATTCAGGTGAGCCATTAATTTGTTTTTGTTCGCGCTTAGCTTCGTTATGCCCCATCTTCTGTTCATCACTGAAGAGCATTTTTTGAAGCGGCATATCAAGCAAACCAAAGAATAAAAGCATTACAACTGCAGTTGCCAAAATTAATGTCCCAACAGACGTTGCACTATCAATAACGCAGCCCAAAGAACAATATATGCTGGCAAGTATTGTTTGAAAAAATAGCCATACAAAAACGCTTGTGAGTGAGAACCAAAATACAAGTTTTGCAAGGGCGGTTATAAATTCAACCCAGTTACGCTTTTTAAAAAGCTTTTTAAAACCTTCTGCTGGACTTACTTTATTAAAATCCAGTTTTAAAGGCTCGAGCGAAAACGGAATGCCCTGTTTATCCAGAATGTTCGTTACCAATCCTAGCATAATAATAATCGCCACAAATGGGACGATTGCATACATTATGTCAAAAATGACAGTTAGGAATAAAGATAACCCTACATCGGTTACATCTTTGTTGAAAGAGATAACGATTAGCTGGAACAAACTAGAAAATGTGTCGAAGAAACCTTCCCAGTTTAAGGTAATATAAAAAATACCTGCAACGGTCGTCATGCCTTGTACGAAGTCATTACTTTGTGCAACTTGCCCTTTTTTACGCGCTTCTTTTAGCTTGTGTTGCGATGGGGGGAGGGTTTTTTCTTCACTATCACCTGACATGTCTTTTCCTTATCTAATGATAGCGTTGACGAATTCCGTAACACCGGCCAAGAATTCAAGGTTACTCTTAAACAGCCTTATGGAAATTACCAAAAACAAGGGTAGCACCATGACTGAAACCATATTCTTTGTTGAAAATGTTAAATGTCCAACGTCAATGTTTTTGCCAAATTTAGCACCTATTAAATGGATCATATCTGACAAGAACATGATAACTAAAATAGGACCAGCCAGTACAATACTGCCGAGTAGTATTTTTTCTAAAATTAACAATAGTGCATCAGCACCTGGGTCAAAAGTAGGGAAGGTCGCATTAACAGGCCAGATGCTATAGCTTGTGTAAATTGTGCTGGTAATGATTTGGAATCCGCCAATTGATGCAAATAGCCAAAGGGTTATTACGGCAAAAAGATTACCGTAAGGCGTTGTCTCGCCGCCAGCAGGATCACCTGCACCCAAGAATGCACCGCGATAGATGTCAATGATGCCGCCACCTGCAAGTGCAATTGCCAAGGGTACGGAAGAGGCAAAACCCAATATAGAACCGATAAGCATTTCTTTTATCAATAAAGCAAAGAAACCCATTTCCAATTGAATTTCTGCAGATGGAACGCCACCTGCAAGAAGAGGCAAGGTAATGCCAAGCGCAAATACCATTCGCATTAGCCCCGTGCTAAGCTTTGCCCAGGCAAAGACTGCAAAGAGTAATGTAAAGCCAAATGGACGAGCAACAGCTAATATAACCCAAGGGGTATAATCTGCAAAGATGTCCAGTACGCTATTGAATAACTCTCCGAATGGCATGAAAAATCCTATTTGTAGAATTCGTGGAAACTAGAGAATATTTGATCTGATGCTGTATATAATGGTGCTGTTAATGCATGGCCAAAGGCAATTAACATAAAACCAATCACCATAATCTTGATTGTTTGCGGTAATGTTTGTTCCTGAATTTGTGTTACTGCTTGAAACAAACCCACAATGAACGCAATGATTGTTGCCAATAAAAGCGGCGGTACCAATACAACTGCTGAGTAATAAAAGATATTATAAAGCGAGGAAACTAAAAGAGCTTCATCCATAAAATTATTCTCCTATACGTAGGTTAATATTAGACCGTGAACCAGTTTGGTCCAGCCATCGAGGAATACGAACAACATTAATTTAAAAGGAATTGAAATTGTTGTTGGTGGGACCATCATCATGCCAAGTGCAACAAGCAATGTTGTGATAATGATATCAATCGCCATGAATGGCAGATACAATAGAAAGCCAATTTCAAATGCTTTTGTAAGTTCTGATAAAAGGAAAGACGGTACTAAAATAGCGATCGACTCCTTATCAACCTTACTGGCTAATCCTTCTCCCCATATTTGGGTAGTAGATGAATTAAAGAACTCAAGTTGCTTAGGGTCTGTATGCTTCAGCAAAAATTCTTTAAGAGGAACGATTGCCTTTTCACCGGCAGTCGTCCAATCCTCTAGGGTTTCGTAATTAAAGCCGTCTTTTTCAAGAATTGTATAGATCTCATTCATAACGGGCATGGCAACATAGACCGATAGAATTAAGGCTAGGCCGTATAGAATAATGTTGGGTGGTAATTGCTGAATGCCTAACGCCTGGCGCACAATAAAGATAACCACTGCAATTTTTGCAAAGGCTGTTACGGTTACTGCGAGCATTGGCAGGAAGGCTGTTCCCAATAGGAGAACTAAAATACCAAAAGAATTTTCACCAAACATTTTTATCTTCCTAAATTTCAGGTTTTTTAAATTATCTGCCTTGCAGCTTATGGTTTAAAAGCACCGACACTATCGAGTGTTACAGCTAAGTTCGTACCCAGGATTGAAAGATGGCCTTTGCCAAAAGGGCGAGCTTGATAATAAATATTCGCGCTATTGTTTTCCAAGCGGGCGATGTTGATTACCGTACCAATACCAATTGTGCTTCGGTCATAAGCAGAAAGTGTTACTTCCCCCAAACCAAAGGTTACAAAGATATTTTCCTGATTGGGATCTTGTTGTGAGAAATCTACGGGACCAGCTAAATCGCCTACGATTTCTATTTTTTCATCTTCAATATAAATAGGCCAGTAGCGATTGTCTGAGCGCATCAAGACGCCTTTGATAACGTCTGAAGGCTCAACGCCGCAGTCAATCATTTCACCAATACGCGCTAGGTAAGCTTGTCTTGCAGGCACCACAACAGGACCCAAATGAACAATTAGTCTATTGTCGAGTTTTCTTTCGTCAGGAAAACTTAAAGGTGCAATAACACTTTCCAATACATTGTGAAGGCGGCCTTCAACGCTGAGTGCTGCTTTTTCAAATTTGCCATTTAATTCAAATTGAAACCCAAAAACCTCGTCCATAACAGGTGTATTAATGTCCGTTACGGTATTTAGTTTTAAATTTGTGCCAAGGATTTCTTCCAGACTGTATAGCTGACCTGTGAACAGATATTCCAGTATTAAAGCTGCGTCATTGCCTTCAAGTTTTGAAACATCAAGTTCATCATGGGAAAGTTTTAAGAAACTAGCTGCTGCGTCTGATGATATATAAATAGTAAAACCACCCAGATCACTTTGTCCGACAATTTGTACCCAGTTACCATTTAGCGGAATGTTGGGCGCAGTATCTAAAGTCTCGATGATTGTGTAAAAATTACCAATTTGCACGCCAAGGTTTGCAATTAATCCACCCCATGAAGACGACAGGGCAATTAATGATTTGTCATATGCAAAACTGTTGCTTTTAGCTTCAAATGTAGAAGGCTGGAAAAGCTTTTTACTGCTGTTTTTATTAATGTTGGAAATCTCTTCCCGCATTTTGCTAACTCCGCAAACTTAAATTACGTAATGAGATTACTCTGCGCGGGCAGCTTCGACTTTCTGTATTTCAATCAAGCGATCGCATAGTTTTCTCGTACGCTCTTCAAGTTGCAAGAAACGAGCCAATTTTTGTTGTTCCAATTTGAGACGCTCTGCGGCCTCGCTCAATTGTTCAGCGTGCAAGGTAGTTTTAAAGTTTGCATTTTGTATTTCTTCGTCTGTAATCGCATAAACATTAACGAGTCTGGCATTTTGGAGTGCCGGATTTTGTCCTGCTTGGACTACTTGTGTTAAGCGTTCATGTCGTCTTTCAACACTTGTTTCTTTTATGTATAGCGCTTCATTTTGTGCCTCTATCAGTGCGTTATTTGCAATCGCAACCTCTCGTTTTGCCCGTGCTGCCTCCATTTCTGCAAGTCGTCGCCGCAGTTCTTTAACTTGTAATAATTTATCTATTTTTTTAAGCTTGCTCACCTAAAATCTCTTTCATACTTTGAACTGCTTGCGGATGGGATACATGCGTGTGGGTATGTTGGGTCATAAAGGTCTGTATTTGGTCGTTGCAGGCAATAGCCATATCAGCAACAGGGTCTGTGCCGCTTACATATTCGCCCACTTGGATAAGCAGTTCCAGATCTATGTATTTGGCCATTAGTTTTCTAAGTGAGTTAGAAGCATTAATATGCTCTTCGCTGCATATTTCGTTCATCAAACGGCTTTTGCTTTTCAACACATTAATTGCGGGATAAATACCACTTCTTGCAAGTGAAGCATCTAGCACGAGGTGGCCATCTGTTAAACTTGCAATTTCTTCTGCAACCGGGTCATTGACGCCGTCGTTTTCGACCAAAACTGTGAAGAAAGCTGTTATTGCACCTTTTGAGGTTTTGCCAGTACGTTCAATCAGTTTTGGTAACTCTGCATAAACGGATGGGGTGAAGCCACTTCTAACTGCTTTTTCACCAGCTGACAGGCCGACTTCTCGTAATGCACGCGCAAAACGTGTTGCGCTATCAAACAGTAATAATACTTTTTGACCTTTTGAGCGGAAATATTCAGCCATTGTCACCGCACTATGTGCTGCCATGATACGTTCCATAGCGGGGCGGTCTGACGTTGATGCAACGACAACACAACGCTCTCTTACTTCTTTTGGTAATTGACGCTCCAGAAATTCGTTTACTTCACGACCACGTTCGCCAATCATAGCCAGAATAACAACATCCGTATCAGAATGACGCGCCAGCATGGCAAGCAATGTGGATTTACCTGCACCAGCTTCACCAAAAATAGCCAAACGTTGGCCATTGCCAATAGTGTTAAACCCATCGATTGACTTAACGCCGGTTTCAAAAACATCATTGATAATAGGACGATCAAGTGCATCTAGTGCCGGTGGCGTTATTTTGATCTGCTCCATGTTAGAGGTCTTTAATTCCTCCCCATCCACAGGTCGTCCAAGGCCATCCAACACGCGGCCAATCAAGCCTTGTCCTACCCAAATTTTGGAAGGTTCACCAGTGCCAATGACTTCTGTATTGGCGGATAGGCCTTCTATATCTTCCATTGGTGAGAGAATTGCGCGTTCATTTTCGATTGCAACAACTTGCGCATTAACCTCACGGCCAGAGTCTGGTAAGCGTAATATACATTTTTCACCTACAAATACATCTGTAAGGGTTGTTACAATTCTGCTTGCAGATACATCTGTTATCTCGCCGATCTCTTTATAAAGATTAGCGTGCTTAATCCCGGTTGAGATAGCTGATAATGCTGAATTTAAATCAGGGCGTTTATTAATTGTTGTATCACTAACATTTATCATTATGAATTGCTCTCACTCAGGCTAGCTTCCAATGATTTTTTTAAAGCCTGAATTTGGTTTTCCAAACTGATTTCAATTTGCTTTTCACCTGTATCCAGCAAGCATCTTTCTGGCTCAAGATTAGGGTCATCTATGATTTCATAGTGAGTTGCTTCTTTAGAACCTGCAGCGCTTATATTGTATAATCGAAGACGATTAGCGCTATCAGGGTGTGCATGGATTTTTAAACTATTATTATTGAGATAGATTTTGGTTGCTTTATGAACAGCAAGCGCAAAAGCTTTTTCACTACCGATTGCACCCAGCATGAGGTGTATTGACTGCTCTACAATCTGGGAAATACCTGCGCGTGCTGAGAATAAGTCTTCGCCTAATGCAGAGAAACTCTCATCGATCTTTAAAGCGAGTTTCTTTTCAGCCAGATCATCTATTTCTTTTTCTTTTTGTGCAATTAATTCTTTTGCTTCTTCATGCGCTTTTTCAAGAATTTCTGCTGCTTCTTCACGAGCGTACTGTAAAATTTCTTCACTGGTTTTTGGTTTTTTTTGTGCAGCAATTATTGCAGGATCGCTATTCCCATCAGTAGGCGTTTCGTTTGGCACCATAGCGCCTGTATATGATTCAGAAATATCAAACATTTTTTTGCCTTATGCCGCTACTGCAGGGCTCTCGTTACTTTCATTCATAAGCGCGATACTTACAGCTGTGATAATTGAATTGGCCAAGCCAACATCAATTGAATTGGTTATTTCTTCTTCAAGTTCTCCATCCGACTCCATTAGATAAACACGCATGCCGATTTCTTCTTCAAGACTTGATTTCCAAGCATGGATGCAACTTTTACCAGAGCGTTCAATCAAAGTCGCAATTTTGGATGCGTCCGTTGTAAAATCTGATTGCTTTGGGTGCAGATGATTTAACGATACCGCAGTTTTTAAATCTTCTAGCGAAAACACATTGGCTATCGTGTTAAAGTCTTCTTTGGAAATACATGTGCGTAGAAATTCGCCATGAATAACCATGCCACAAATACGTGCCAAGCGGTTACGATCTGTGCCATAAGCTTGTGCTGCCCAAACATCTTCCTGTTTTAGTTCAGCTTTAAGATTTATGCCAAAGGCCTCTAACATGCGACCGCGCATACGCTCAAAAATTCGGTCATTGCCTGTCATTTGCAGAGCCAGTTCTGCAGAGCCGAAAGTTTCACCCCATCGGCTAAACCAACGCGGATTTATCTCGTCACGATTAGGTAAAAATTGGGTCATTAGCTTTTACTCTTGGATGTAAGCGCTTTTTGACGTTGCTTTTTATTGCTTGCTGCACTTGTGAAATTAAACCCGTACCAAGCAACTGCGCCCAATAAAACAAGCAAGAAAACATTCCATAGACCATTGTTGTTTATGCTTGATATTGTATGATTTGAACTGGTTGCTGTTGCCGCTGTATTGTCTTCAAATAAAGCAACTTCAACGTTTGAATATTCCAGATTATCAAGACTATTGACGATAAGGTTTTTGATCGTTGGAATTTGTTGTCTAAGATCCTGACCACCTTGTTGATAGATGAAAACAGACGCTCTTGGTGGCGTTTTGTTTTGTTCAAAAGGACTATCTTCCGGCACCATCAAGTGAACACGAGCTGAAACAACACCGTTAATTCTTGAGATAGAGTTTGATAATTCTTCGTTCAATGCATGCATAAAGCGGGCGCGTTCTTCAAACGGAGTAGAGACCAGTTTTTCAGAGTTAAAGATTTTACCAAGTGAGCCAAACTGTTCACGTGGCAGACCTTTTTCAGAAAGCTTGGAAATAGCCAAACTGAAATCACTGCGGTCAACAGTGAGACCAAAAGTACCTTTGCCATCAGTTGTGCGGTTTGCCTGAATACCATTAACTGCAAGAACAGAAATCATTTCATTGACATCGCGTTCTTTCAAGTTGGAATAAAGCTCAGACTGACAACCCACCAAGAAGAGAGCTGCTGCAAGAACGATACTCATTCTTGCATATTTCTTCCCTGGTTTATTTGCTTGTACGTTTTTCATTTGCTTTCCACTCAATACTATAAAAGCCGGATAATAATTACGAAGTTTGGGGTTAAGATTGTTTGATTAATGTGCGTGATGTATCAGATACGCCGCTTACAACTTGATTGACCATCGCCATAAAAATTGCGTGGTCAAATGTTTTTGATAGCGCCTGGATTGTGTCCCCTTTTTCAAGCTTTGGCCCGGTTGTTTCAGAAGGGCTTAGACTGTCAATTTCAGAGACAATCTTGCTTTTATAAGTGTCGATAGGTGATGCAGCTTTTGATGTGTCTGGTACTTTTGACGAAACTCTATCAATCTGCGTGTAAACACCATCAAGAATTGAATTTGCAAAACCTGGTTGCGATGGTGCGCTAGATGCCTGTTGAGCAACTTCAACAGAGGATGAAGGAATTGAATTGCCCAATGTAAAATTTTCAGCTCCTGTAGTTTTTGCAGAGCCGCTCGATGCATTTGAAAGTTCAGCAGTCTGCTTCAAAGCTTGAGATGGTTCAGCGCCTACTGCGCCTATTGCTGCAATTGTCATTATCTTTTTCCTTATGCGCCTGAGTTATTTTGTGCTTCACCTAGTATGTCTCTTAGTAACGAGAAGAAAACAGAAGCAAATGCAGCTTCTGCGCCTTCATTGAGCTGGTCTGCTTGATCTGCAAGATCCACACCATCACCAGCTATATTATCGCCTGCAACAGCATCGCTGGTTAACGTAATTGGCAATGAAGGTATTTGTGCACCTACGTTGTTAACTTCCATTTTAAGTCTCCATTCAGAAAGGTTAGTAATTACTGAACCTACCATATTGTGCCGTTGCGTAATAGCGTAAAAACTACTTAGTTTATTAGCTCTTGATTATTATTGTTGTTTGTTTTCAATGATTTATATCTAACATATTCGTGAACTGCTTCTCTTTATTCTGCTGCTTCGTGATATTCCTGTGGTTGTCCATATTCAGATCCGATGGTTCCAATTGGATTAAAATTAAATTCACCAGATAATTCCCGAAATGCTACAACATGGAATGCTAAATTATGTGCTTTCAAGTATTGTGCCAAAGGGCGGCGTAATTCTGTTTTTGTCATGATTACGGGTGGTTTAGCGTTTAATTCTTCAATTTGGTGTCTTTCTGACACATCTTTTAAAAGTGCTTCAGACAGAACTGCATCAGGATGGAAGTTATTATTTTCCTGAGAAAAATTAATACTGTTCATGATTGCTGCTTCCATTTCTGGTTCAATGACGTAACCAGCAATCAGACGGTTTTCGTCTGAATAATTTGCACATACTTGACGTGCTAATGCGAAGCGAGCTTGTTCAGAAAGGTTAGCAGCATTACCACCCGATAATGTACCTTCAAGAAGCGCTTCAAACAAAATACGACGTGGTAATAGTGGGACACCATCATCCAAAAGACTGCGCAATACATTAAGCAATTGCACTGGTGACAAGGTTTGAGAAACCTGTGTTGCAAGTTGGTCATGCTCTAAAGCAAGGTCTTTGATAATGTCTTGAACTGCTTTGTAGCCCAAAATACGCGATGCTTTTGTTATCAGGAAGTGAGAACCAAGCCTTGCGAGTAACTCGCCCATTGGAATGGTTTCAATACCTGCATCAGCAAATATATGGTCGTTTGCTTCATCAATCCAATAAGCAGAACGCAATGGCCAATGAGGATCAACTGCGATGACAGGCAAGCCATTAATTTCCAATATATCTTGATCACAAATAGCAATTTTAACGCCTGTCGGAATTTCTGCGTTAAATACTGGAACATTGTCCAACGTCAGAATAATTTTATTGGGTTCTAGGTTTTTATCTTCTTCAACACCGAAGCTTGGCAGGTCTATGCCTGTGCGTGAAAAACCTTTTTTCAGGGATGCTTCACGTTCAATGAAAAACTCTTCACGGTTAAACTCTACAAAAACTTCTGAGCCGGCAGAGATTTTAAAGATGTCATTTTCATTGGTTGCAATAGAGGCATCACTTTCCATTTGGTTGCTGGGAAGGCCTTTTGCACTTTTGTCTTTGGCTTTTTCATCTTCTTCAATAGCTGTTTTTTCACGTTTGCTGATAAAGTAACCGCTGACTGCAAGCGCTGCTGCCATTGCGAAGAATAATTCTGTTGGAAAACCTGGAATAAATCCGATTAGGGCAACAAGAACAGAGCCAACGTAAAGTGATTTTGACTTTCCAACTAATTGCTCTGTGATGTCGCTACCAAGGTCTTTTTGATCTTCTGTTGTAACACGTGTGATAATTGTACCAGCACAAATTGCCATGATAAGCGCAGGTAACTGACTGACCAAACCATCCCCAACCGTAAGTGTTGAATAAACCTGAGCAGCTTCACCTGCAGACAGGCCTTTACTCAAGATGCCAATTGAAATACCGCCAACAAGGTTGATAGCAATAATAATCAAGCCTGCAATTGCATCCCCTTTCACAAATTTCATTGATCCGTCCATGGCGCCAAAAAACTGATTTTCTTTCTCAAGTTTACGGCGTCTAAAAGCTGCTTCTTCTGACGTTATGTCGCCAGCGCGAAGTTCGGAATCAATGCTCATTTGACGACCGGGCAGGGCATCAAGTGTAAAGCGGGCAGCAACTTCTGCTACGCGTTCTGAACCTTTTGTAATCACAACAAACTGCACGGTTGTAATAATCAAAAAGATTACCAAACCAACCGCAACACTGCCTTGTGTTACGAATGTACCAAATGTTTCTACGATTTCACCCGCATCAGCCTGGGATAAAATCATTCTGGTTGTTGAAACCGAAACCGCTAATCGAAAAGTGGTTGCAATCAAGATTACCGCAGGAAAAACTGAGAAATCATCTGGCCTTTCCAGATAAACAGCTACCATCAAAATCATGATCGTGAGGGCGATATTTAAAACAATAAGAGAATCGATCAAAACCGTTGGCAATGGAATAATCATTACCAAGACGATTAGCATCAACATGGTTACAAGCGCTAAGTCCTGACGACCTTTAAATAAACTTAAGAATTTCATTTTAACTTGCCTTATTGAATTTGCGGAATTTACCGAACCAAGCTTTTGCGTCAGCTATTTTGTTTATTTTGTATGAAACCAGGCTACGATAAAGAAGAACAAGCCCATTAACTGTGCCGCCAGATGAAGATTGTTGAAGGAAATCAAGTTCTTCAATCATGGCTTCTGCCTCATGCCAGCGCCCCATACGCATGAAGCTTAAGGAAAGTAAGCGTGTGGCCTCGATGTTTGATGGATTAATTTTTCTAATCATCATTAAATATGGAATTGCTTCTGCAGGGCGGCCATAACGGATTTGCATTGCCGAAAGTGCGCATAGCATTTGTTGGTCTGACCAAGTCAGTGGAATGTCGCTTAAAGCTGGATTAATCGTATTGTCTATTTGTGTCTGTGCAGCTGTTTCTTTGATTTTTGTTTCTGGTGGAGCGATTGCAGATTTACTGTTTTTATTTGTTTCGCTAGGTGTTGTAGTTTTTTGAACAGCTTTTAGAACAGGTTTTTGCGAGGTTACAGATGTACCATCTGCAAAACCTTTTTGCGCAATGATGCTTGCTTTTTTTTCTTCGACCTGGGATGCGAAATGTTTTAATGCCATATTATGCGCTTCCTTTAAGGCCGTCTGAAACGACTTCAGTACCTGATATTAAAGATAAGCGGCGTACATGTTCGCTTAACATCATTTTGCAAAGTTGAGAGGTTTCATCTGTTCCTCTGCTTTGCTCGTAAGTCGTTAAGGAGACTAAAATTCGTGATAGATCCCCCATCATTTCATCACGGTTTTTCCCGGATAAAGGTTGTAGATCCACCTCTTCAATATCGCTTGCGGCGACAAGACGTTTGGTTTTCTTAATGGCAATCTTTTTATTGCCAACGAATTTGTCTCGAATTTTTGTAAATCGTTGTACCGCTTGTGGTGTTGCGGCATTATTAATCAGTTTAGAGTTTTTAACAGCATCACCCGAAGGTGTTGTCTGCGTTATGTTAGGATTGTTTCTTGTTTCAATACGTGACATCTATAACTCTTTAAAAATGCGATTAGGCTTCAGTTCTTAAAAGAGCAATATCCATGCCAGTTTTGGGTCAAATAACTGATAAGATAAGGCACATTTATAAAGCCTATCTGGTTTATTCATTTAGGCGCTTGGTTTGGCTTTAGAAGGTTAGTGAGACTACAGTGCCGTCACGTTCGATCATGACACTTGAGTTGTTAATATCAACGATCTTCCATCCATCCTTGATTTTACTTCCAACACCACCCACAACACCATCTTTAAAGAAAACAGATGGGTTGCTATCAAGCCATACAGACTTTATTTTTGGTAAGTTGTTATCAATACCAACACGGCTAATATCGCGAATAAGTGGTGGGAAGTGTGCACTGCTATCGTACCACTGAAGGAAGTTTGTCCACCTTGGCAATTCTTTGTCAGATATGTTGCCGTAAACTCTGATTGAACCATCTGAGGTTGGAGTAGCTCTCAGTTTATGGTTGAGTTTTAAATCTTCAAGTTTAACCCGGACAGTCCAAGCGAACGCCTCGTCAATTTCTTTTGTTGGTGTTACCTGCGAGGTATTGCCTAGTATTTTGCCAGAAGTTAATTCTATACCACTTTGAACACTGCTTGCTACTCGAGAACCTGCCTCTGCGACATTCCCGATAAAGCTTGCGGCAATACCGTAAACCAGTGGCACCATTGCGAGCACACATATGATCGCTAACACTCTTATGGCAGGTTTTAAAAACGACTTTGGATCAGCAATTCTGGATATGGAAATTTCTGTATCAGCAAAACTGATGATTTCGTCCGAACCAATATCTGCATATTGTCCAACTTCGACAATAGAGCCGTCTTCAAGCGTAATCGGTGCATCAATTGGCTTTACTTGCAGCTTTGTAAGCACGCCTGAAGTCATAATAACCTCAAAGTGTCTTGGTGCAGCGTTTGAGCCAAACAGAATTATATCACTCTCACTCGAGCTACCAATGACCAATGAACCAGACTTTTGGGTGTATTTTGATCCCGCATGAACGCCGTCAAGCACCTCAACCATGTAGTGACCGGCATGTCTGAGCGTTTCATTGGCATTAGAAAAGTATGCCTTTGCGTTAGATGCATCGGTATCGGTTACTTTTGATATGCCTTTGTTTATGTACTCGTTCATACTCATTTGCGATACACTCTTTAATACTCTTACTCGTCACAATTGCTAGTGTCAGAAAATAACGCTCTATTGTGGGCGTTGTTTCAATGCGTAAAGGTCTGCGCCTTTTTTGGTTGTGATTGTAAGCGTTTGCGTTGCGCCTTTAATTGCGAATTCAAAAGCTTCGTTAAGTTTACTATTAC
Source organism: uncultured Rhizobiaceae group bacterium (assembly GCA_937944165.1). Classification (GTDB taxonomy): domain Bacteria; phylum Pseudomonadota; class Alphaproteobacteria; order Rhizobiales; family Rhizobiaceae; genus JAALLB01. Next base: position 14,050 of record CALDZF010000257.1, read on the forward strand.
CTTGAGCCTGCTGTGCATTGCCATTAGTTTGGCTTTTACCTGCTCCTGCGAGGGCGTCTACATTTGGTGCGTTCATTACATACTCCGTGTGTAAATTTTAACAATTATCTATGTAATAGCATAAAAGTTACGTTGTTTTTTTAGTATTACTACGTAAATCCCTAAGGAAAATTACGTAAGTTGTTGGTTATTGTTTGCTGACATTTCCAAATCGAATAATCTTCAATTTGTCTTTTTGTATCTGTTTATTTTTGCTTAAAGATTCAGCAAGCAGTTCTACGCTTGCAATATAGCTCACAGGACCGTTCACAATTACCGAGTTACTGTCTTCAACATAAGTGAGGTTATAATTCTTTGATTTTAGCCCTGCGCCTGTCAGTGCTTTTTCAAGATCAAGCATTTTTGTGTTTCCAAGGAAAATCAATCTTGTTGAATTTTCAGAGCCTACGGAAACATAAAGTTGGTTTTCCTGAAAGTGCCATTTTAAATCAAACTGCGGGGCAATTTTTTGTAGAAGCTCTTCAAGATCTAGCGGTAAAGAAATCTTTTTTAGAGTACCGCGAACCCTTGATGTCATTGTTACTTGATAACCATTCCTGCGCGCTGCTTGACGCAAAAACTCAGGTAAAGCTTGCTCGACAACATGTATCATTGGCACTATGGCAGTATCCTGCTCAGGGTTATTGCTTTGTGCGTGCCCATAAGTAGCGAAGCAAACTAAGCTTGTTAATACAATCGCTGTGGATGCCAATTTAGCTTTTATGGTTTTTATAATTGTCATTATTTTATATCACTTGTTTTTCTGGGTGGAGTTTCAATAGGCATGTCAGTTCCACCCATGCTAGATAAACCAAGAGAACGAGCGACGCGTACCAAATGACTTAGCGTATTCGAGTTGGTTTTTCTGCGAATGCTAAGGCGGTGCGTTTCAACTGTTCTTACTGATAGATTATGTTTGTTGGCGATCTCCTTATTGCAATAACCATTTGCTAATAAAGATAGTACTTCCAGTTCTCTATTGGTTAAATCATAAGCGTTTTTCTTGCCTGTGATTGCATTTTTAACCTGGAAGATCACGTTTGTAAGGTTTTCAGAAAAGAAGTTACCCCCTTCAAATACCGCATTTACCGCAGCGCTATATTCGCCTGATGTTGCATTTTGTCCAATGAAACCGTCGGTTCCACTTTTCTTGAATTCTTGTAATAGGCTGGCATCTTGACCAACATAACATACCACTACCCGACGATTTGGAGATTTTTTCTTGAAAGTCTGAATGAATTCAAAGACGTCACTGCCCGGAATAGTTGCATTTGTTAATAAGACATCATGTTCATGGATTTCGCTGGCATAAAGTGCCGCATCAGCGTCGCCTGCTTCGGCAACAACTTTACAACCGCCGTTATTTTCCAGAAATTGTCTTAATCCCTCACGCACAATCGGGTGTGAGTCGACAACAATAACCTTTACGTCTGTTGTTTCCATAATGTTACCTCATCTCCAAGTCTATAACTGTTCCAAAATCTTACACTGTTACTTTTCTTGTCGTCTAAGTTTCAAGTTTCGTGCCAAGTTGCTCGTATTGTCAGCAAAATTTACTTAAGGAGGCAATTAGTAATAAACCATGGTAAGTAAGTAGAACTATCGCTTAAACTCTGGACTTAATTGGGTTCAGACCCTAATTATTCTTTGGTTGTAAAATTTTTGAAAAAATACTTTCCAGGCTTGCAATCTACCAAAATAATCACCACTCTCGATTAATGATGAAAATGTTAAAATCACTATCTTTGACAGTTCTAGCAATGCTTGGTTTTGCGCCATTAAATGCGGCTCATGCCAATGATGAGCAGGTTATACTATTGCATGGCATTGCCAGAACTTCCTCTCATATGGACAGTTTAGCCAAATTTTTAACAGGTAAAGGGTATAAGGTTTTCAATCTTGATTATCCCTCTACCAGTCATGAACTTGATAAACTTAGTGCAATCGTTGCAAAAGATATTCGCAATAAGGTACGTGCTGACAAACCTTTGCATTTTATTGGTTATTCCATGGGTGGTATTGTAACCCGGGCGGTTTTAAATAAATTTAGGCCAGATAATCTTGGACGTGTTGTGCAATTGGCTTCTCCTAATAAAGGCAGTGAAATTGCTGATTTTTTAAAAGAGAATTGGCTCTATGCTAAAGTGTATGGACCCGCGGGAAAACAATTAACAACGACTGGTGCCGGCATTGATGAATTGCTTGGCAAGGTTGATTATGAACTGGGTGTCGTTGCGGGTAATTTTAGCATTGACCCTGTTTCATCAACACTTATTCCAGGTGATGATGATGGCAAGGTCTCTGTTGAAAGCAGCAAGGTTGAAGGCATGAAAGACCATATTACAGTCTATGCTTCGCATACGTTTTTTCCACAAAACAAACAAGTCCATGAACAAACTCTGCATTTCCTAAGAACAGGTTTTTTTAAAAAGCAATAATCTCTTATAGTAGTATTAGAGCCTGAGCCTCGATTATAATTATACTATGGAAAAGTGTGACAGAGAATGGTTAGCAGCATTCTCCGTCACTACATAGTCCTCTCGCCCTGATCAGACTATGTATTGGTTTGCGCAGGTAATCATAGCGCAAGAATAAAACCTGCCATCTTTAAATGCCCCACAAGATGACAGGCTATCGATCTTGCCCCAACAAAACTATCAACACAGATCGAATTGTTTTATGAAAGAAAGCCCTTCATAAAAATTTAAAAGCTTAGCTCCCTCTATGCACTTGCAAAGGCGTGCAAAAGGTTTGCTATTCGAATATGAATATTTATGGAGCTTTTATTTAAATTAAATAAGTTACTTACAGTTACATATGATTAAGTATCTGTTTTCATTGTTTTTTTAATTGGTTATTTCTGAATAAACCCGTGCAAGCCCGGCTTCGTTTAAACGCGTTGCAAGTTCTTCTGCTAAGGCCTTGTCAAACCCATGCCTTAATAAAGCGTCTGTAGGGTTAAGGGCGAAGTTAGGTTGTTGTTTATTGAGCGTTTCGGTGGCTAATTTTAAACGGGTTTTATCGCCTTGTCTTGCAGCAGATAATATGACTGCGATGGATATAAGAGGCGAGTCATTTGCTATGAAATTTGTAGCAAGTGCATCTGCATCTTGATGGTTACCGATCTGATCTAAGTGTATAAAATTATAAAATGAAAGCCATGCGGGGGGTGTAGGAATTAACTCAAGCGCTTGTTTTAAAACAGGCGCTGCTTCTTCTTGTTGGTTAACTGCGATTAAATACGTTGCGTAATCTGCCAGAATATCACGGTCAAACGGGTTTAGCTCAATTGCTTTTTTGCTGGCAGCAATTGCCTTATCCGTATTGCCAAGTGTTTTTTCAACTGCAAATAAAGCTTGATATGCACGTGCGTTTTTAGGATCAAGAAGAATGGATTTTTTTGCGTAGAATTCTGCTTCTTTAAGTGGCTGATTGCTCACTTCAATAATCTGTTTGCGATATGCCTCTACATAAAGAAATGTCATCATTGCATACATTGATGAAGAAGCATTTGGACGTGAAGTTGCTCGTTTCGCGCAATCAAGACCATCGGCAAACGTTTGCAAATCTTCCTTATAAAAATAATTATAAATTGCACGGATGCAATCAAGTCTTGCAGGCGGTGATTCATTGTTTGCTATGTCACCATGTATAACCCCATAAGGGGACATAATCTCTGATATGTTTTTAAATGCATGATCAATATTATGTTCTTCATTACCATTTATAGGGGGCGAAAAAGTCAACTTCTCTGAATAAATGACTTCGCTTAAAGGGGGTCTGGTAAGTGTTATATAGACATTTAAATCTGTTTCGTTTTCTGCTGCTGCAAAAAGAATTGATAGATAATAATCTGAAATATATTGATCCATGAAAATCAGGTCGTTTTCTCCTTGTATATCCAACAATCGGTATTCGTTAAATCTGGAAAAAGACAATACTGTCTTGGAGTGAATTTCATCAGGCATTGCCCAATCAGGCAAACCTCGATCGCTATAATTTGTATATAACGTTATGCTTGGAAGTACTGCATCTTCAAGACTTATAATCTGCTTTGGTGGCAGCGTTGTAGGGGCGATTGTTACGGGTTTGTTCAAGTATGAAAATGCCAGGCCAGCTGTTACTATAATGCTTGCCGCAAGTAAGCCTAACATCCATTTTGGGCCAGACGCGGCTAGTCTATCATTATGCTGTTGTGATTTTGTGTCTGAATTTAAGAAGTCGTTATCAATGTCGTTCTCTTGAAGAGCGATTAGGCCATCGTGATTTTTAAACTCTGCATCTGAAAATTCAAACTTGGGTACGTAACTTCCCTTGATGAGTTTTATTTTCAGCGTTTTGCCGTTGTGCGTAAACCCGCCTTTTTCATTATTATAATTTTCAAGAGCCTGGCGCAGTCTGCCTGCCATTACGCGCACAGATGGATCTGTTTGCGGGTCAAAGTCTTCTGCCCGTCCAAGCGCATCAACGCCGATAGTGTAGCCTTTGATTTCGTCTGCTTTATCGTCAAGTGTCTTATTAACGATAAAAGACAAAAAGTTGCTAAGCTGAGCCGAATTTAAAAAGCCAGTTGAAGCAAGAATATCTTGCAAAGTAAGCTCAACAAGCGTGTTATCTATTTTATCTTTTGCCAACTCATGTATCCATTGCTTGTTAGAAAACCAAAAAATACACCCCTGCCATAGTTTAGCCAATTTGTAACAAAAATACAGGTGTTTTTGTTTAATTTTCTAATGTCGTATTTAACAGATTACTAATTGCGAAAACATACTATTGATAATTAATCGGTAAAAAGCATTTTGGAGATATTAAAATGAAAGCAGCAGTCTGTAGGGACTTTGGGAAACCATTGGTTATTGAAGAAATCCAACTTTCTAATCCTGGCAAAAATGATGTCTGCGTTAAGCTCAAGGCTTGCTCGATATGTCATTCTGATGTTTCCTTTGCCGATGGTATTTGGGGTGGCCAATTGCCTGCGGTCTATGGCCATGAAGGGGCGGGGGTGGTTGAAGCTATTGGCGATGGCGTCAAGGATTATGCGGTTGGTGATCATGTAATTGTCACACTCATTCGTCATTGTGGCGACTGTCATTATTGCAGCGATGATGTCGAAGTTTTATGTGAAGGCGACTTCGATTTATCCAAGTCCGCGCCGATTTACAATCATTCAGGCGAAACACTTGAACAAGCGATGAACTGCGGTGCCTTTGCCGAGGAAGTTTTGGTGCATGAAAGCCAGCTTCAAAAAGTACCAAAAGACATGCCGTTTGATGTGGCTTCGCTTTTGGCCTGTGGGGTGATTACCGGTTATGGCGCGGTGACACATGCCTCCAACTTGCGGCAAGGCCAGCATGCGATTGTGATTGGTTGCGGTGGTGTGGGCTTGAACTCGGTGCAGGGTGCAAGCCTAAAAGGGGCTGCCAGTGTGATTGCCATGGATCTGGAACAAGACAAGCGCGCGCTGGCAAAGAGTTTTGGTGCAACCCATGGCATTGATCCGCGGGACAAAGATGCTGTTGATCAGGTTATGGCAATTACAGATGGACGCGGCGCGGATGTTGTCTTTGTCACTGTAGGTGCAAAATCTGCCATCGACAGCGCGCAAAACTTTATAACCAAAAACGGCACAATCGTCATTGTCGGTATGCCGTCCAGTGATACGCGTGGCGACTATGACCCTGGCACGATGGCCGCATGGGGACAAAGGATCATAGGCACCAAAATGGGTAATTCAGTCATCGCCAATGATATTCCGCAACTGCTGGAACTTTACGCTAAGGGTGAATATAAACTAGACGAGTTGATTTCTGGAAGGTTTAAACTTGAAGAAATCAATCAAGCCATGGATGAAGTGCGAAGCGGCAAAGCGATTAAAAATATAGTGGTTTTTGACTGAGCGGTAGAATTGCTTTGGTGGAGGGGGGAGAAATTACGGAACTTCAAATGTCCCTCCCATTGCATCACGGTATCACGCAAGTTGTTATTTCTGTCGTTTCCTATTATCTTTGTTCAAATTTCATGAAATTCAAATATAGTTTCGATAACTGTCACTGTAATTGCTAAGTTGTATAGAGCGGCTCTTGATATGAAATATAACCTTATTGAATGAAGTGTAATAAAGTGTTTCTAACAAACTATAATATTATTTATCTGCGGAATTTGATACTAGCTTTTTGCATACTGACTATAAGTTCAGGTGGAAACATCATGGCGGAGGATGAGATAAACAAAATGAAATTTTCAAAGATTGCGTCAGTACCTTTTGAGGAATTAATCAAAGATTATCCTCTTCTTGAGGATAGACTGCATGAAAAACTCAAGCAAGTACCTTGGGTAGGCCTTTATGGAGGACGTTCTATTCATATTGATGTCATGAAAGAGATAGAACGTACAATGGCTGAAAAAGGATATGAGCTTTCTGGTTCATACAACACTCTTTGGCGATTTGATAAGGTACCCAGAAAAGACCGACTAGAAGCGCGGGAGCATATAAATTATTTGCTTGCAAGGATTGTACCCGAGAAAGAAAAAGAGTTTTGGACCAAGGTGCCCGACAGTGACTTTCAACTAATTGTTGATTGGTTACTAGAACGGGATAAGGGGCATCCAAAACTTATTCGTGCCTCGATCGATTTCTGGAAAGATTCAAAGCATGATTATATGCATGATGGTACCAATTTCGTCGTCGACCCAAAATATATTAGTACCTATCCTCATGATAAATATTATTCCGAATTAAAAGAGTTTGGTGTTTCACAATACGCTGTAGTGCATAGGCCTCATTGGATACGGATGAAGGTTGCAGAGCATTACTTTAAGTTGGCAATGGAAGAATTAAGGAACGAGAAAAATGACAAATGAAATAGATATTCGTGAGCGCTATGAATTTGAGCTTACGGGCGCTAATGATCTTCTTGTGGCTAATGATCTTGTTATTACGCGCGCTTTGTCGACTTGGCATCAGTTTAATGATTCGCAACAATTTTCAAATGCTCTTTTTGGTCATAATGATGCCTTGGTTTTAGATACTGGAGCGATAACCGAAGCGTTAAATTCGCAGTTTCATCCGCAAAATACACGTTTTGCTGAAGTACCTTTCGTGCCAGATGAATTTCTGGATATGTTCTATGCAGCAAACCGTGAAATACATATATTGCGTGAAGTTGAGCAAGAATTGTTTAACGCACTTGTAGTTAATGCGGATCCAGTTGTTGGGCAACAACGCCTTGATGCGTATTTAGAGTGGCGAAATGATGGTATTGAACGCGGGCTTGTTCATATTGTTGAAGGGGATGGAGCCAATTATCAAGTCATTTCACAACCCAATACAGAATGGAATTACCGTGACAGTAACCGAAACTATGGAGTCCTTATTACCAATGCCTATCTCATCATATCATACAACTTGTTATTTCTGACTTTGCCTAATATCTTTGTTAAAGTATCGCAAAATTAAACAATATTTTCGGTTACTGTCACGGTAATTG
>CALDZF010000258.1 GCA_937944165.1 uncultured Rhizobiaceae group bacterium
CTATGAAAAAGCGCAAGAACATTAATTGCAGCACCAAACAGCAAAAGTGATAACATAGACGTAGAGGCTGCAATTGCGCCTATTCTAATAGTGAAAACTTTTTTTGCTGATGTCGGAGATGATAAAATTAAATCCAGATCAGAACGGGAATAAAACACGCGCGTAACAAGTTCCATAGCTTGGGACATCATTAATGAGAATGTTAAAATGATACTGCCGCCAATAATAGCCATAAGGCTTTTATCAATTTCAAGGCCAAATTCGATTTGTGGTACAATAAGCGCATATGCAATTGCATGAATAACTAGAAATGCAATTGCAATAAAAGCAATTACACCTTTTTCACGACCAGGCTTTCCAGCACTCATCATACGAACAAAATCACGCCATGAAAGGTTAAATTCGTGACGCGCGAACCAGGAAAGTGACCCCACACTCGGGTTTGCAAAACTCATGCTGCCAGCCCGTCTTGTTGTTGCTCGTTATCATCTTCAACCAGTTCCAAGAAAATTTCTTCGAGACTATTGGCTTTTTCACCTGTTTGGTTTCTCAATTCTTCAAGCGTACCCGCAGCGAGCAAACGCCCTTTTGAAATTACCCCAATGCGTTCTGCCATACGTTCGGCAACTTCCAAAATATGCGTGGTCATAATTACAGAACAGCCTTTTTCCACACGGGCCAATAAGACGTCTTTAACAAGACGCGCTGAACCTGCATCCAGACCTGTGAGGGGTTCATCAAGAATAATTAAACGAGGGTCATGCACCAATGCACCTGCAAGTGCCACTTTTTGGCGCATGCCTTTGGAGAACCCTTCGCATCGCTCATGTGCATGAGGTGTAAGAGCTAACCAGTCCAGAAGTTCATCAGAGTTTTTACGCGCCTGTTTGCTGTCGATCTCCCAAAGACCTGCAACAAATTCAAGATATTCGAGCGGGCTAAGGCGATCATAAATCATTGGCTCATCAGGAACCCAAGCCATCATCTGCTTAACGCCAATAGGATTGGTAAGTGTATTTTCGCCAAAGACACTTATTTCACCTTTATCAGCTTGAAGAAGGCCGGCAACCATTCTCAGCGATGTAGTTTTGCCAGCACCATTAGGACCTAATAAAGCGTAAAACTCCCCAGCTTTAACGCTAAACGACAGGTTGTTTACTGCTGGTCTGTCAAAAGTTTTGGAAAGGTTTGATACCTTAAGTGCATGATTATTCATTGCGTATTTATTCCCCGGTTGATCCAAGGCTTAGACTGCCATTGTTAGGTTTCATAAGAGTAAATCAAAATGTTCAGATTTTTCTAGAATTGTATCTCTTAGGCTAATTACTAACTATGCAACTGGCTTTGAAACGCTAAAAAGTACTGATTTAGTATAATTTTTGACATTATTTCATAGGTTTAATCCTACATTAACTCTATTCGTATTATTTATGTTTACGGAAATTATTCTTGAAATGAATGATAGGGGCACGGGTTTATTGATGATTATTGGCGCAGCAGGAACGACTAACAAGCGAAGACCACAGAGTAGTCGTAACCAACTAAACAAAAGACTTCCAAGGGTTGGAAGAGTTTTATTTAGCCCTGAAAGCGCGCCTGTTCATTGCAGCGTTAAAAATTTTTCAGATGACAAGGCAACCTTGAGCATGAGTGGTTGGATGGGACTACCATCAAGTTTTATGCTTTATATTGAGCCTGATAGTATCAAGACAAATTGCCGCGTGATTTCGCGTAAAGGCAGTAATATTCAAGTTGAATTTACAGAGGTTGAGCAGGGTGTGCGTTACAAAGCAAACACCGCTTAGCAGGATTATTAATACGCATAACTGAGTTTGTTTAATAAGCGTATTCTGTAAATACCTTTGAAATGTCTTCATTCCACTCTTTATAGTATTTATCCAACATCCGTTCTGCTGGTGTTTTACCAAGTTCGACAGTTTCCTGTAGTGGAATAAGGAAGATGCTTTCATCGAGGTTTTCAAAGTTAAACCTTGAGCGTTCAACCAGACCTTGACTTGAAATTGCTAATGCCTCTTTTGCATATTCAATAAGTGGGCGGCCATTAATTTCCGCTTTTAAGGCTTTGGCAGGTACTTCATCGCGTAAATTGCCAACCATTTCTGGTGTCCAGTCTTTAACGAGTTCTTCTGCAGCGCTAAGTGCATCTTCACTATAAAGCAGCCCAACCCAAAATGCTGGTAGGGCACATATGTCTTGCCAAGGGCCACCATCCGCACCACGCATTTCAAGGAAACGTTTTAAACGAACATCTGGAAACACCGTGCTCATATGATTACCCCAATCACCTATATTGGCAACAGGATCAGAAATTTCACCCTTCAGGGCACCATCCATGAATTGACGGAAAGTAATATGCGTACAGTCAATATATTTGCCATCACGAATGATGAAATACATCGGCACATCCAAAGCCCAGTTAGCATATTTTTTGAAACTAAAATCATCATTCAACATAAAAGGATGATACCCGCCACGCTGATTATCAACGTCACGCCAAATATCACTACGCCACGATAGCATTCCATTTGGTTTGCCATGAGTGAAGGGTGAATTAGCAAATAGTGCAGACGCCATGGATTGCAATTTTAGAGAAACTTGCAATTTACGAACCATGTCGCGCTCATCGCTGAAATCTAAATTAACCTGAATAGTCGTAGTGCGGAACATCATGTCATGGCCTTGGCTTCCGACCTTTGGCATATAACTTTTCATAATGTTATAGCGGCTTTTTGGCATCATCGGTGTTTCTTCAAAAGTCCATACTGGCGATGCACCAATGCCTAAAAAACCTATTCCCATTTCTTGGGAAATCTCTTTAACTTCTTTCAGGTGTTGGTTGGATTCCCTACAGGTCTGGTGAATGGTTTCCACTGGCGCACCAGATAGTTCAAATTGTCCACCTGGTTCAAGAGAAATAGCACCGCCACCTTTTTCATTATAAAGGCCGATAATATTGCCGCCATCTTCAATGGCTTCCCAGCCCAGCTTTTCTTTCATAGCGAGCAGTATTGCCTTGATGCCATTTGCACCTTCATAAGGAACCGGCTTGAATTCTTTTGAACAAAAGCCAAACTTTTCATGTTCTGTACCGATACGCCATTCTGATTTTGGCTTACTACCGATTGATAACCATTCAACAAGTTCGCTATGGTTTTCAATAGGTCTATTATCAGTGGTATCACGCGCCATAATACAGCTTTCTTACAAGGTCTAGATTATTAATATTGGTGCTAGCCGAAAATCAGGGTAGTTCGCAATAAAATAATTTAAAATATTAATACATGAATAAAGTTCTAAGCCATCAATTTATATATCCATAGTCACAAATACCAATCACCAAGATGTGCTTGAATGATTGCAAGTCCAGCGACTGCTGCCGTATCAGCTCTTAAAATACGAGGGCCAAGGCCAAGTTTTGTAACGTTTGAATAGTTTTCGAGCGCTATCCGCTCTGCTTGGCTAAAACCACCCTCTGGCCCCACTAAAATTGCAATTTTGCTTGGCTTTTGTTCTTTTAAGGCAGGTAATGGGTTTGCTGCATGTTCTGCCTCATCACAAAATACAAGATGCGTATCATCACCCAAATCTTGCATAAGATTGGTAATTTGTATTGCAGGCTTGATATCAGGCAGGGTTAAAATACCACATTGTTCGACAGCTTCGATCGCATTGAATATAATGCGTTTTTCATTAATATTTTTTACTTGCGTATATTGGGTCATAACAGGTTGGAGAATACCTGCGCCCATCTCAACGGCCTTTTGGATCATGTAATCCAGTCGCGCTTGTTTTAATGGAGCAAAACAATATACAAGTTTTGAGGCCTCAGGTTGCTCACGAGTTTGCTTACTGGGTAAAAGGTTACATTTTTTGCGCCCTTTTACTTCAATATTAGCGAGCCATTCTCCATCACGCCCGTTAAAAATTAATATTCCGTCCCGATCATTCATACGTAGCACATTCAACAGATAATTAGCTTGTTCGCGTGTAGCTTCAAAGCCTGAGTTTTTTGCTAGATCATGCTCAACAAATAACCGCTGGGATTTAAAGTCATGTAGAGCCATTACAGCGCACTTTCATGCCATTCAGGCAAGTAGCCATGGTTTAATACTTCCAAGATGGAATTTGGAGTTAATAACTTAATCTCACCATCTGGCAAATCAGACGCTTTATATCCATCACCCGACCATAAAAGATAATTATTTCCTTTCTTTGCAAAAAAACTCTCAGCAACTTCTATTATTGCACCTTCAGGAAGTTCTTTAATTTCCTTTAGCGATAAAATCCTAGGTTGCGTTATTCGTTCCTCATGCAAGGTTTTATCCATTGTATCAGCCAGACTTGCCTGCGGTTGGCCAAAACATGAAATCCAGGCATTTGAAAAAAGTTTGGCTTGTTTTCTGCGACATTCAAAACAAGGGCGGTGTCCTGCTGTTAGGGCAGAAACTTCATCAAGGAAAAATAGCTCTGTATAGCTATCTCCCATAAGTTCTCTTTTTCTGCCTTTAAATTCTGTTGTACAAATTATCCAACGTTTAGATGCCCATTTTCGCGTAAGCAGTGTTTTTGTTTGCGGGTCATGGATACGCCCACCGCGATTACCCATGAAGTTCCCCCGCCAGCTTTGGACAAGAACTTGCATATCAGGCGTGACACGGTTTTGAAGAGGCATAATATCAATTTGCTCCTATAGCGGGGGTGCCCGTCATATCTGCCATGACTTCGGCTATATGGCGTACTTCTATGCTTTTACCCTGACGCTTTAATTTACTGGCTTTATCAAGCAACTCGCCTAAATCTTTACCAACGACTGTGCCTTGTAAAGGTTCTGTATAGTGGTCGATTTTTAAAACTTCACTTAAAAACGCTGTTAATTCATAAACCTTAGATGAAAAACCTTGAACTTGCTCTTTCCAGGTTGGGTCCTTTTCAAAAAGTTTTGGATAATTATCCTTTAGCATTTTTGCACAAGGCTCCGAAGGTGCAATTATATAATCAAAGCTTTCAAAGTTTTTAACAACCTCAAGCGCCATTTCTTGTGCGTCAGGTTTGTCATCGCCATTCCAGGCCATTAACCCGCAACAGGTTTGAGAAATCGGGACATGAACATGACAGCCTGCATCTTCCAAAAGTTTAATTGAGGCAAAGCCAACACTGGGTCTGAATAAATCAACCAAACAGGTTACAAAAAGACCAACGTGAATCGTATTCTTCACTGGTTTTCTTTTCCCTTGAAAGCTTTATCCCAATAAGGTGTTGGGCCAAAAAGCTCTGCCAGATAGTCTATAAACAAACGCACTTTTGCCGGTAAAAAATTGCGACTTGGATAAACAGCATAAATTCCTAGCCCCTTGGTTGCTGAATATTCAGGAAGTACGCGTTGTAATTTACCTTCCTCTAATTCTCTACCCACATCCCACGTTGAACGCAAAGCAATACCAAGACCAGCAATAACGGTTTCACGTACGACTTCAGAAGAGTTCGTAAGCAGAGTTGAATTAGGTCGGTATGTAATAACTCCAGAATTGCCTTCTAACTTCCAAGGCCCCTGATTATGAGGTGCTATTAATACATGGTGATCCAAATTCTCTAATTTTTTTGGCGCACCGTTTTTCTCAATATATTTAGGTGTTGCGCATAAAATACGCCTAACGGGGGCAAGCTTTCTTGCAACAAGGGTTGAATCAGGTAATTCACCAATACGGATTGCAAGATCAATCCCACTAGAGACGATATCTACATATTGGTCAGACAAATCAATATTAAGCGTTAGTCCGGTATTAGCTTTCATAAATTTAATCAGGTTTGGCGCTATGTGCATTCTGCCAAAAGAGGTTGGGGCTGAAATCTTTAAGAGGCCACGCGCGTTTGCAGAACCAAGACCAACAAAGTTTTCTGCTTCTTCAACGCCTGCAAGAATTGAAACGACCCGGTCGTAATAGCCTTCGCCAGCTTCGGTTAATGATATTTGGCGTGTGGTGCGGTTTAATAAACGTGTACCCAGTTTTTCTTCTAGGCGTTGTAAGCGCTTGGAGATAACCGCAGGTGACAAACCCATTTCTCGTGCAGCCCCCGACATGCTTCCAACAGAAACAACTTTCGTAAAAACTTCCATGTCATCAAAACGGCTCATCGGCAAAACTTATAGTGGTTTTTTAAATTATGCCAATAAAAAAGCCCGCATTAATACGAGCTTTTAAAAATCATGCCTACAAGGCTAGGCTCGGAACTTATTAATTTGTACTAAACAAAGATGCGAATGGGTTGAGGCTTTCCGAGAATGTATTTGAAGCAGATTCGCCTGGCCCAACTACTACTACTTTACTGCCTAATTTTACTTTTTCGTAAAGATATTCAACATCAGAGTTTAACATGCGTATGCAACCTGATGACAGATTTAAGCCAATTGACCAAGGTTGATTTGTGCCGTGAATACGGTAAAGCGTATCAACGTTTCCTTGATAAAGATAAAGCGCACGCGCGCCTAGCGGGTTATCAATGCCACCAGCCTGGGTGATTGGCAGGATGATGCCTTTTTTGGCTTCACGAGCTCTCATTTCTGCTGGCGGTGTCCAGGTTGGCCATTCCGCTTTGCGTTTAATGGTGGCGTCTCCGTTCCATGCAAAACCTTCACGACCAACACCTACACCATAGCGTGTTGCTTTGCCTTTACCTGTAACATGGTAAAGAAATTTTTTATCCGTATGGATAATAATCGTTCCAACAGGATGTTTGGTGTTGATACGAACTTTCTTGCGTTTATATTTGGAAGGGACGCGTCGATCCGTGCGGATTTCATTAAGGTCAACTTCCACCCATTTGCGCTCTGCGTGATTGTAAATGCGCTCAGCAAATGCGTTGCTGATAAGCCCAAAATTAGTTGCAGCAAAAGTGCCACCCAAAAGAACTTTCATCGTATCGCGTCTTGAAATCATCTTCACTGTCCTGATTCGTTTCATTAATATGAACACCCTTATTGCATTAGTAATAGTAAAACAGCTTTTAAACAAGTCTGAGTCTAGATGCTGCTTACGCATAAAAGGCAGAAAAGAGTGTCTTTTCTGCCTTTTTTCAAGATTTATTATTTTAAAACTATGAAACAATAACCTTTGCGCCATGTTTCACACGCTCATAAAGATCCATAACATCTTCATTGCGCATTCTAATACAGCCTGAGGAAACAGCTTGGCCAATTGTCCAAGGCTGGTTTGTACCGTGAATACGATAAAGCGTACTGCCTAGGTAAATGGCACGCGCACCCATTGGGTTAGCAGGGCCACCTGGCATAAAGGCTGGAAGTTCACGCCCCTTTTTGCGCTCACGCAAAATCATTTCCTTTGGCGGTGTCCAGCTTGGCCATTCTGCCTTGCGGGTAACTTTTTCAGTGCCTGTCCATTCAAAACCTTCTTTACCAACACCCACACCATAACGTCTTGCTTGGCCATTGCTGCCAATCAAATAAAGAAATCGCGTATTCGTATCAATAATGATAGTACCTGGCTTATGCTTTGATTGATAAGATACATTTTGCGGGAACCACTTGGGATCAAGCTCACGTTGGGCTGGAGATTGGTTCGCACGCGGCTTTGCTGAAGGAACACGGTAATAGGTTAGTTTCTTCTTTTTACGCTGCGTTGTTTGCGGCGCAACTCTTGCAGGCGCGGTATTTAGACCAGCAAAAATACCAGTTGCTCTAACTGTACGCTTTTTTGCAACTTTCTTTTTGGTGCCCCAAATAGTTTTGCGTTTTTTTACCTTACGAACTGCTTTCGGTTTGGCTTCAACAAGACCAACACGAGGCTTTTTACCGTTTTGGCCTGTTTGTTTTAATTGCAACACCCAAGGGGATGCAATGTCTGGAGATAATGTTACTGCAGGGGGTGTTGCATAGCGGTCATTCGCATTTGCAATGCTTGCAGGAACAGCAAAAAGTGCCGCGCTAAGCAGCAGATATGGTTTCTTATTCATGACGTACTCACTACTAAATCATCATTAAGCAAAAGACGGATGTCTCTTACGGATAGTATAAGCATGCCGTAACTGTGGTTCGAAATTATGAATCTTTACGGAAAAATTAAAATTTTAGTAATCTTTGGTAAATGAATACTTTTGTGAAAGCCTTAACAAAACCTTAATATGGTTCATTTGCCAAGCCTTGCTCGAGTGTCTTTTAATACAGCGTCTAATACTTTAGAAACAGAGCGCTCGCTTGCACCGTTTTTGATACGCTTGTCGTAGAGCATATTAAGTATAATACGGTCAAATTCAGTAAATTCCGTATGCTTCGACGTATCATTAAAAACGCTTTTATTTAAACTTGTATTTTCATTGAGAGGTCCTAAACCTTGAAGAATTTCTTCGATTAGGCATCTTTTAAATAAGTCTTCGCCTTCATCAGAGACGATCACTGCATCAGAGCGTATCATGCCAGCGCGTGAGAACCTTGATTTGACCAGACATTTACCAGGCACTTTCGCGGTACGGCGCTTTTCAATTTTTTCTCGAACTGTTTGAACATAATCGGCACGATCAACAACATAGACATTAAAATTGGCGCGTTCGTTTTCGTTTACAATTCGGGTTTTCAAGCCATTAATTTCTGTTTCCAGAGTCTTGATAAAGCGGCTAACTTCCTGCACTCTTTTTGTGGAAGCAAGATCGTGAATTTTAAACTTAACTTCACCGCGAAACTTGTGAACATATCGTGCCTGAAAACCAATGGGTGCAATTTCTGAACCAAAGACAGTTAGTTTGAAACCCTGAATGATTTCCTCATCGCTCAGCGCATTCGCAGGCGCTATAAACATTAAACAGGTAAAAACCAATGCCGATAAAATATTCATAATTTGTTTGATATAACGTTTGAGGTGCACGATCTTTTGCTCAAAAAATTTTGTATTGGTAAGAGTAATAACCATTTCACTTGAAATCGTAAAACGATTAGTTAGTCTTAAGCAAAAATAATTGAAACAGGGTGGAAATTTAAATGACTGAAAAACCTTCACTCATGACTGGCGAAGATGGCAAGACACGTTGTTTTTGGGCGGGGCCACAAGAAGATTACCTGATTTATCACGATGAAGAGTGGGGAAATCCGGTTAAAAGCGATACGCGACTGTTTGAAAAAATCTGCCTTGAAGGCTTTCAGTCAGGCCTTTCATGGTACACGATTTTGTCCAAGCGGGAAAACTTTCGTGAAGCATTTCATGGCTTTGATATTGAAAAAGTCGCTGCCATGACGGAAGCTGACATAGAAAAACAGGTTCAAAACGCAGGCATTATCCGTCATCGTGGTAAGATTAAATCAACCATCAACAATGCCAGAAAAGCGATTGAACTGATTGAGGAAAAAGGTTCGCTAGCCAAACACTTTTGGAGCTATGAACCCAAAAACCTGCCAGGCATATCTGCCAGAAGTGACGTACCTGCCACGACAGATATTTCAACCGCAATTTCCAAAGACCTAAAAAAGCGCGGCTGGAGTTTCGTAGGCCCCACAACCGCCTACGCTTTCATGCAGGCCATGGGGATGGTCAACGACCATATCGAAGGCTGCTATTGTCATGCCCGTATTGAAAAGGCGAGGGCAGAGTTTGTAAGACCCTGAATTACCTCCCCCTGGAGGGGAGGTTGGCGAGACATTAGTCGAGCCGGTGGGGGGGGAGCTTTGATTTATGTACATGTTCCCCCCTCTTGAAATTTCTAAGGTTTGGCTGCGCCAATTCCAAGAAATTTCGTTCTCCCCCTCAAGGGGGGAGAAGGGTTGCCCCATTCCTCCCCATAAGCTAACAAGCGCGTATTATATTTCTTATGAAAAAGAACCATAAAAATCATGTCTAAAAAGAACAAAAAACCGCAGAAACTAAAAGCCCGTTTGCCGCGAGGCTTTGTGGACCGCTCAGCCGATGATATTCGCGCGGTCAA
>CALDZF010000259.1 GCA_937944165.1 uncultured Rhizobiaceae group bacterium
TAAACCTAAGATATTCCATTCTCCCCCTCAAGGGGGGCGAAGACTTGCGGCACATTACTCGCCTCAACCCCGCCTCCCATAGGAGGGGAGGCACACGATTGGTCTTGCGAAGCAAGAACAGAGTGGGTGGGGGGTAATGCCAGACTAACTATCTCTATCTTAAGGCAAGAAAAGCGAAGTGCCTTGGCATTCGATGAGATTGGGGAAGTGAGCCAGTAGAGTACTTAATTAGCTTTCTGCTACTTATTATTCTGCTTCAATCGTCTCTTCTATTGCCTTTTGTTTTACAGAATCTACCATTCCTGGAATTGTATAAACATAAGTAAGAAGTGCTTGCGCATATCCAATTAGCTCTCTTGCTTCGTTTTCTTCATACGGTTCTTCATCATGTGCTGCACCATCACCTTCATCTTTTATAAGTTGAGCTAGCTCCTCTAATCCGTCTGTAAGAAACCCTAATTCTTTTAATGCAGTAATACGTTTTTTAAGCCATGTTTTTGTAATTAATTTTTCTATTTCATCTTGACTGGAAATTTTTGAACGAACAATATCTTTAGTTGTTAGTTCGAGAGTTTTTCTTGCCATTGTACCTGCGGCATCCCAATTAGATGCTGATATGTTTGACAATGCTTGCTTGAATGGAACTTGAATTTTATTAGGTACGTATTCAGGAATATCAATAGAAATTTCTTTTGGAAAATGTTCATTATATGTGTAGCCATTTTCTTTTGGAGAGCCGTGTTTACTTAATATGGAGCTTATACTCTCAGGCGATCCACCAACATTAGATGTTGCATATTGTATTGTGATGCATTTCTTACAATTACCACATGACATTAGATACCAATCTTCTGCGTGATAAACATAACCATTAGCAGTTCTTGTACCTTTTGTGTTCGATCTTCGAAAACCTCCATAGGCAGAAAATCCTGATTTTTTTGTTCCACAATGTGGGCAGTCAACTTGATCTACAATTGGCATTTTTACTCCTTACTTTAAATAAACCCCGCGCCATCACTAGCGCAGGGTTCAAAACTCATTTCAGAACTGGGATGCAATAACTCTAACTACACCCGCTAGTAGCCCCGCAAGTATCGCATTTCTCACAAGTGCCATTCCGCACCATGGTAAAGTTCCCGCAATCATCGCATGAGTTGCCTGTGTAACCCTGCATCATCGACTTAACGCGTTCTTCGTTTTTGTTGATGGTTACAGGTGCGGACTGTGTTGTGGTTTCGCGGACAACTTCTGTAACGATTTCCTTTAGCTCTTCCGGGTTGGCGGAAGGGGCGGTTACCGGGTCTAGGTCGCGTTTGAAGGCGGTTGGCTCCGGGTTGGCGTTAGCTGCAACGGCAAGAGAGCTTGAAGAAACCGCCATAACGGGGCTGCTTGTTTTGACAGGTGCAGCCGTTGCTGATCCCTTTGGTTCGCCAACCGATGAAGGCTGAACAACCGAGAGTTTATGCCCGCGTGTCAGACCTGAAGAAACAGGTTGCGTTGCGCCAGTTTCAAAACTCTTGCCGATGGTCGTTTGAGAGAAGTCCGACTGATCCACATGCGCAAGGTCAGAGCGACCCAGATATGAAACCGCAAGCTCGCGGAAGACGTAATCGAGAATGGAAGTTGCATTCTTGATCGCATCATTGCCTTGCACCATGCCCGCAGGCTCAAACTTGGTGAAGATAAACGCTTCAACATATTCCTCCAGCGGCACCCCGTATTGAAGGCCAAGCGAGACGGAAATCGCGAAGTTGTTGATAAAGGCGCGAAGGGCTGAACCCTCCTTGTTCATGTCGAGGAAAATCTCGCCAAGACGACCATCATCATATTCACCAGTACGCAAGAAGATGGTTTGCCCGCCAATTTTTGCTTTTTGGGTGTAGCCCTTGCGACGGCCGGGAAGTTTTTCCTGTTCACTTGCCACGCGTTGGATAACCTTTTCAACAATGCGTTCGGTGACTTTTTCCGCACGTGCTGCCAGTGGCAAGTTCATGATATCTTCTGCATCCTCCTCGTCTTCATCATCTTCAATGATCGAAGCATTCAATGGCTGAGACAGTTTAGAACCATCGCGGTAAAGCGCGTTCGCTTTAAGCGCCAGTTTCCATGAGAGCATATAGGCTGATTTACAGTCTTCAACCGTGGCCGAGTTTGGCATGTTGATGGTTTTGGAAATCGCGCCTGAGATGAACGGCTGTGCCGCAGCCATCATGCGAATGTGTGAGTCGACTGAAAGCGCGCGCTTGCCGATTTTGCCGCAAGGGTTTGCACAATCAAAGACGGATAGATGTTCATCTTTCAGCGCTGGCGCACCTTCCAGTGTCATCGCACCACAAACGTGAATGTTTGCCGCTTCAATGTCTTTCTTCGAAAAGCCCATGTGAGCCAGAAGGTCAAAATTGAAATCGTTTAACTGCTCGTCTGTACAGCCCAAAGCGTTCTTGCAGAACTCTTCGCCCAATGTCCACTTGTTGAAAGCAAACTTGATATCAAAGGCAGAAGCCAAGCCATCGTTGATGACTTTGATCTTTTCATCATCCAGACCTTTTGCCTTAAGCGTGGTCGGGTTGATGGCTGGTGCCTGATTAAGATTACCATGGCCAACTGCATAAACTTCCATTTCTGCAATTTGGCTTTCTGAATAACCAAGCGTGCGAAGCGCTTCTGGCACGGCACGGTTGATGATTTTAAAGTAACCACCGCCAGCGAGTTTCTTGAATTTAACAAGCGCAAAGTCAGGCTCAATACCGGTTGTGTCACAGTCCATTACAAGGCCGATGGTCCCTGTTGGTGCAATCACCGTTGCCTGTGCATTGCGGTAACCGTTTTTCTCGCCCAGTTCTACCGCACGATCCCACGCAGATTTTGCGTGGCTCACAAGATCAGCCTGCGGGCATGAGGCATGGTCTAGTGGAACCGGATTTACAGCCAAGGCTTCATAGCCTTGCTGCTCGCCGTGTGCCGCATTGCGGTGGTTCTTCATGACGCGAAGCATGTGTTTGCCGTTGCGCTCATAATCAGGGAAAGCACCAAGCTCGCCCGCCATTTGAGCTGAAGTTTCATAACAAATGCCAGTCATGATCGCGGAGATAGCACCACAAATCGCACGGCCTTCATCTGAATCGTATGAAATACCTGATGTCATCAACAAGCCGCCGATATTGGCAAAGCCCAGACCTGTTGTGCGATACTTGTATGAAAGCTGCGCAATTTCCTTGGACGGGAACTGAGCCATCATCACAGAAATCTCAAGCACCATCATCCAAAGACGACAGCCATGCTCAAAGGCAAGCGTGTCGAACGCAAGCGGGTTTTCATCTGATGCTACTGCCTTGTCGCGAAACTGAAGCAGGTTGAGCGAAGCAAGGTTACAAGCCGTATCATCCAGGAACATATATTCAGAACACGGATTAGACGCACGGATTGGGCCAGCCTCAGGGCAGGTGTGCCAATCGTTCATCGTGGTGTTATAATGAAGACCCGGGTCCGCCGACTGCCATGCAGCAGTACCGATCTTTTCCCAAAGATCACGAGCCTTCAATGTTTTTACAACAGAACCGTCTTTACGAGCGGTCAGATCCCAATCGCCATCTTCTTCAACAGCGCGCAGGAAACCATCCTTAAGAGAGACAGAGTTGTTTGAGTTTTGACCTGCAACAGTGAGGTAAGCTTCACTATCCCAATCCGTATTGTAAACAGGGAAGGTGATGTCCGTGTAGCCTTGACGCGCAAGTTGAATAACGCGCTGAATGTAATTTTCAGGCACTAATGCTTTTTTTGCGGCTTTTACTTCGCGTTTTAGCGCTGTGTTAATAGAAGGATCAAAGCAATCATCGCCATTGCCTTCACAATTTACACAAGCACTCATGATTTTTGTCATGTGGTTAGAAACCACTTTCGAACCAGTGACAATCGCAGCCACTTTCTGCTCTTCTTTCACTTTCCACTCGATGTATTCTTCAATATCCGGGTGATCTATATCCACCACAACCATTTTGGCCGCACGGCGTGTTGTGCCGCCTGATTTAATAGCACCCGCAGCACGGTCACCAATTTTAAGGAAAGACATCAGGCCGGAAGACTTGCCGCCACCTGAAAGAGGCTCGTTCTCACCACGAATGTAAGAGAAGTTTGAACCTGTGCCCGAGCCATACTTAAAGAGACGCGCTTCACGCGTCCAAAGGTCCATGATGCCGCCTTCGTTGACCAGATCATCACCAACAGACTGAATGAAACAGGCGTGTGGCTGTGGATGCTCGTATGAAGACTTTGATTTAACAAGCTTGTGCGTGAACGGGTCTACATAGTGGTGACCTTGGGCAGGGCCGTCAATGCCATATGCCCAGTGAAGACCGGTGTTGAACCACTGCGGAGAGTTTGGCGCAACCATCTGGTTACACAACATATAGCAAAGCTCGTCATAAAAAGCGCGCGCATCTTCTTCATTTGTGAAGTAGCCACCTTTCCAGCCCCAATATGTCCAGGTGCCAGCCAGACGATTAAAAACCTGACGCGCATCCATTTCAGAGCCGTAACGCTCTTCCTTGGGAAGTTTAGCGAGTGCTTCTTTATCTGCTTCTGAGCGCCATAACCAGGATGGTACAGAATTTTCTTCGACTTTCTTCAAGACAGCAGGAACGCCAGCCTTACGGAAATATTTTTGCGCAATAATATCGCTGGCAACCTGCGACCATGAATTTGGCACGTCGATATTTTCCAGTTTAAAGACAACAGAGCCATCCGGATTGCGGATTTCACTGGTAGCCTGACGAAACTCAATACCCTCGTATGCTGATTGATTTTCTTTTGTATATCGCCGCTCAATGCGCATGTTTTCTTATCCTTTTTAACTGCCTGTTCTCAGGCAAATCTATCCCAATGACCAAATGTATATATTCAGCCCCGCACTCATTAAAATTTTACGCTTGTTGCTCCCCATCATCTTGCCTGTCTTGAGCATTATTATTGCTCTTTAACTCACAAGGAAGACACAACCCCCGCCACTCTTTAGCTAAAGCTAATACGCTATATCTTGATACAATTATGGCTGTAAATACTAAATATAGTATTAATGAAAGTTTTTAACAACCACATTCTATCATTAAAGTTAAGGCTCTGTTCCCCAAAAAACGCCGCAAGAAATTCTGCTCAGAAACAGTGTTTCAGCGCGTAATACTAACAAAAACGGAAGGGATTATGCTTATTCTACTATGCAGATGCTGCCTTTACCTCTAACAAGCGTAATCCAACTCAACTCTAATAAAAACATTGATAAACAGTCGTCCGCAAAGACGTCAATAACTTGTAGCAAAGAAAAATAAAAAAACTACATATGGTAGGATATGTGTGAATATCGTGGAAAACGTGAAAAAAAAGATTGTCAGATTTTTCAATAGTTTGGGTAAATTAAAGGGAGGACACAAAAAATTTGGTATTGATTTGTTAAGAATTTAAGGACTCACCGATTCTTAGCTTTTCAATCTATATCTTGTGGGTGAAAGGAGAGAATCGGGCAGGGGTAGCACGGCCTTTGCATAAGTTAGGAATCAAAAGTAAATTGAATTTACGATGACAATTTACTCTTTCCCTAATTTAAGCTTTTAATTTTATATGACTTGCGTCGTTTGCACTTTAGTTTCAGATTTTGCGCATCATATTTACTAAATTAACAATCAACATGAGCGATTATTCGTTGTAACAATGCAAAACAAAAAGGGAAAGAGTAAACCGCCACCGTAAAGGAAAGTGGGAAATTACGTTACGTAAATATTTTCTAATCCATCATTAGAAATTTAAAATTGACGCTAGGTAAGTATTACTGATAACGAATGGTTAACGAGAAATAAACGGTTTGTGATTGCGATGCGATGGGAATGTGTTTTTCTTCACTGGTTCATAAATAAGTTGTTTCAGAAATGAAAGAAGTTGTGCAATGTTTTTGAATGAGGTGAATTAGGTATATTTAGCAAACCGTCACCGTAACCGAAAAGTAAACGGCATGTGATAGGGTTGTAAAAACAAAGTAACCATACTTCAGCTTACCATTAAGGGATTGTAATTTAGTGAATTTAGTAAATTTTTATTTTCATTGTGTCCGAAAATTTTCATTCATAGCGATGATTTGCAAAAAGAGTATGCTGATATTTCTATTCTTTTTTATGACAACAGAATACACAAAGTCTGCAGAACATGACTCTTCAATACCTTTTAACAAATATATCAGTCCTACTAATGATTTTTTTGAAAAAATACTTCTGACAGAGTGTAAATATACATACTATAAATGTCACTGTTGTGAATGGACAAACAAAATTGCTGAAAGTTTGATATCTACAAATGATAAATTGAAAGATATCAAGTATGATTTATTTTTTGCTTCACCTCCAAATATAGAAAAACACAATAATGAAATACTATATATTATAGTACCTCGGGATGAAAAAACAGATTTTGTTCGAAATTTTGGATGCAAATTAAAGCCCTATGACCAGTATAGTCCTTGTTTTGCTGAATTAAATTATCAGGCACGCATCGGCAAAATTACAGATAATGGTTTTGAAGATATATTCTCATCGGGCACTAATGGTATAATTTTGACTTCAAATTTTCCTGGCAACGTCAAAAAAACCAACAGTCATGGACTTATCTATTTGAAATACTGCATTGAGTTAGCAGTTTCTGGATCTGTAGTTATTTTTAAATATGAAAATAAACTTCAACATATTTTCTCAAAAGAGCTTTGTTCGAATGCATCTTATGAAGAAAAAAGAAAGCTATTTAATAAAATGTATTCTACTTATAAAGGATTAGAATAATGGCAGACCCAATTGTATTTATCGGAAATAATGGTGCTACTACAGAATTTCGCCCAATATTGCAATATGCAATTAATCGCAATTACCGTGACAGTTACCGAAATTATTTGCCAATATGGTGACGGTTTACTCTTTCCCTTTTGAAGAAATACCATTTATCGTGACAGCGACTAAAATTATTTATACTTTTATGCCTTGAGTAACCATAGTGGGAAAGGCCATCAATCACAATTACGCAATATCTCAGATACTAATGGACAATATATTGTGTTCATAGTGATGATTGCGGTTTT
>CALDZF010000260.1 GCA_937944165.1 uncultured Rhizobiaceae group bacterium
AGTCTTCTTAGCACTTCTACAACCAGGTGATACATTCATGGGGCTTGACCTCAATTCAGGCGGTCACCTGACACATGGTTCACCTGTTAATATGTCAGGTAAGTGGTTCAACGTAGTTTCTTATGGCGTTGATAAAGATACCCATCAGCTGGATATTAACGAGATTGAACGCTTGGCGCATGAACATAAGCCGAAGATTATAATCGCGGGCGGAACGGCTTACTCTCGTGAGTGGGACTGGGCTGCATTCCGCAAAATTGCCGACAGTATTGATGCCTATTTGATGGTTGATATGTCTCATATTGCTGGCCTTGTTGCAGCTGGCGTACACGAATCTCCGATTCCACACGCACATATTTGTACAACAACAACACATAAATCCCTTCGCGGCCCTCGCGGTGGTATGATTTTGACGAATGATGAAGCGCTTGCAAAGAAAATGAATTCAGCCGTATTCCCTGGTCTTCAAGGTGGCCCGCTTATGCATGTGATTGCTGCAAAGGCGGTTGCGTTCGGTGAGGCGTTACAGCCAGAATTTAGAGCTTATTCACAACGCGTCAAAGACAATGCAAAAGCATTGGCTGCAAGCCTGATGAATAATGGTCTTGATATTGTTTCTGGTGGCACGGACAATCATTCCATGCTGGTTGATCTTCGTCCAAAGAAAGCAACAGGCAAGGCGGCAGAAGCGTCATTGGTTCGTGCGGGACTAACCTGTAACAAAAACGGTATTCCGTTTGATCCAGAAAAACCTTTTGTAACATCAGGCATTCGCCTTGGTTCGCCTGCGGCAACAAGCCGTGGTTTTGGTGAAGCTGAGTTTACAGAAATCGGCAACTTCATCACAGAAGTGTTGGACGGCCTAATGGTTGCCAATGATGCGGATGCAAATCAGGCGGCAGAAGCGGCAGTTCATGCAAAAGTAGTGGAAATGACATCACGTTATCCAATGTATGACTATCTCTAGTAGCGCTTGAATTTTGAAAATGTTAGAAGCCTTTCATCAATAGATGGAAGGCTTTTTCTTTGCGTTGCCCTTACTGCACAAATCACGATACCCAGGTTAAAGATTCGCGTCCGACAGAAGATGGAAGTTCAATCCGCCGCCGCCGCATTTGTTCAGGTTGTGGAGGGCGTTTTACAACTTTTGAGCGCGTTCAACTGCGTGAACTAACAGTTTTGAAAAAATCTGGTAAACGTGTACCTCTTGATAGGGATAAGCTCACTCGTTCTGTTTCGACAGCCATCAGAAAGCGCGACCTGGACCCTGACCGCGTAGAGCAAATGATCTCAGGCATTGTGCGTCAATTAGAGTCACAAACCGAAGGTGATATTACCTCAGACCAAATCGGCAAACTGGTGATGGAAGGTCTTAAACAAGTAGACGAAGTAGCCTATGTGCGCTTTGCGTCAGTGTATAAAGATTTTCAGGAAGCAAAAGATTTTGAAGGCTTCTTGAGCAAGCTGGAAGAGGATGATGAATAATGCCCTATAAACGTTTGGTAATGGAACTTGGCATGGGCACGGATATCCGTGGCCAGGATTATACCAAGGCTGCTGTTCGCGCGGTGGAAAATGCACTTCGCCAAAATGCTTTGGTCGTTGCGGATGCCTTTGGCAAGGCGCGCGAAGAAATGAAGGTTGATATTCATATTGGTGCTGGCAAACCTGATGAAGTCGATAAGGAAAAAATCGCGAGTATTCTTCCCTATGGCAATGGAACCGTGACAGCACATGCGGGCGGTCTTGATACATTTAAGGATGATGGCACACCGGGGACGATTATGGTCAATGCGGCTTTGATTGTTTATCTTGATCTTGAAGACAAGCAGGAGTGGTTGTCATGAGTAAGCTAAAACGTATCATTTTGGAGCTTGGAACTGGTAATGATCTTTACGGTCAGGATTATACCAAAGCTGCCAAACGTGCGGTACAAGACGCCATTCACCACTCTTCGCTGACGCTGTTTAAAAGTCTTGATATCGACCCAATGCAAATGCAAATAGAATTGAACCTTGCTGCTCAAGAACCGGAAAAGATCAATCTGGAAGAAGTAGCAAAAGAACTGCCATATGGACAAATCACGCCCAAGGCTATTTTTGGTGGGCTCAATGTTCACGATGAAGTTACAGATCGCACAAGTGTTATTGTCAATGCAGGTATAATCGTGCGATTGCCTCTTGCATGAAAATACTAAAAACTGGTTCTATCTTTGTCTGCATAAGTCTCACCGCTTTTCCTGCATATTCAGGACAAGTCTGGTCAAATTTTACGCCTAAAACCCATGGATCAAAATCCGTTTTTGAAAATTGTTATACATCTGCTGATCTTGCAGGGAAAAAAGGTGAAAAGTTTACCCGCAAAAGAGGCAAGGGCGCTTATCTCAATCCGCCAGAAATCAAACGTCCAAAAGTTGCGCCTGCAAGGCTTTCATCTGAATTTTATGGTTCAATCAGACGTGTAAATGTGGGCGCAAAAAAAGTAATTGCATTAGGGTTTGATATTGGTGAGCAGAATAATGACTTTGCTGGCTATGATGCAGAAATTATTGATACGTTGCGAAAGCACAACGTTAAAGCGACCATGTATGTCGGCGGCAAATGGATGGCAACACACCCAAAGCGTGCAAAGCAACTCATAGCGGATCCGCTGTTTGAAATGGGAAATCATGCCTGGACGCACGGTAATTTCAGAGTATTGAATAAGGCTGAAGTTGAAAATCAAATCTGGTTCACGCAAGCAGAATATGAAAAGCAAAGGCGTGCGCTGGCTTCTCTTGATTGCGCTAAATCAGGCATGAGTGCAATTCCAAAGCGCATTCCAACGTTCAGATTCCCCTATGGCACATGCAACGCGCGTTCCTTGAAACAGGTGAACGACGCTGGCCTTCCAGCCGTGCAATGGGATATTGTAACGGGTGATCCTGCAAAGGGACAATCTGCCAAGGCAATTGCACGAGCCTTGCTGCGTTCAAAGCCAGGTTCAATTATTGTTGCCCATGCTAATGGGCGCGGGTGGAACACAGGAAAGGCTATTAAATTTGCCATTCCAAAAATGTTAAAAGAGGGTTGGAAATTTGTAACGGTTACGGAACTTCTGCAAATGGGTAAACCTGTTATCGCCAAAACATGTTATGAAAACCGTCCAGGTGATAATAAACGCTATGACAGAATTTTTGGTAAGGGAACCGGCGAATGAGTGGTTTTGGAGCGGTAAGTTATGATCTTGGTATCTGTCAACTTCGCCACGCCAGCGATCAAGAGGCCGATTATCTGGGGTGTGAGCTTTCAAAGATTGAACCTTGGAAAACCTTGCAGTCAACAGCCTCTGATCTGAAACAAGGGTTCTTATTTAAGGACGGTTCAACACATTCATACGCTGTGATTTATGAGCAAGAACCTGTTGGTGTGATTTCCGTTCGCTATCCTTGGCTTGTTGGTCCTTATCTGGGCTTTCTAGGCTTCATTCCTTCCGCCCAAGGTAAGGGGCTTGGTAAAGCCGTAATGAACTGGTTTGAAGAAACTGCCAAAATCCATTCGGCCAGGAATACTTTTATATGTGTTTCTGATTTTAATCATGATGCACAGGCTTTTTATAATGATTGCGGGTACTATATAGTAGCAGATATGGATGGATTGATAGTCGATGAATACTCAGAATTCTTGCTGCGTAAGCGACTTTTATAATTTGAATAATTACGGCATAAACCCTTCATGAATGTAAGTATAAAACAATTGATGGATGTGGCACAGGACCAAAAGTTTCTGGATGCAGCTTTGCGCCTTGCCAGAAAACATCAGGGACTGACAGGCACTAATCCTTCTGTTGCTTGTGTGATTGTGTCAAATTCTGAATTGGGGCCAAGGATTGTAGGTTCAGGTATAACTGCAAAAGGTGGTCGTCCACACGCAGAACCGCCAGCACTTGAAGAGGCGGGTGATCTTGCAAAAGGTGCAACGGCTTATGTGACCCTCGAACCTTGTGCTCACCATGGAAAGACCCCGCCTTGTGCGCAAAACTTGATTGATTGTGGTGTGGCAAGAGTGGTAACCGCCGTAATAGATCCTGATAATAGGGTGAATGGCAAAGGTCATCAAATGTTGATTGATGCCGGTATTGAAGTCACTCAAATGGCTGGTAGTGTTGCCGCTCAACGCGTCATGCAAGGTTATCTTAAGGCCAGAACATCTTCCAGACCTTTCATAACACTTAAGATTGCAATGACCGAAAAAGGTTTAATGGGATCCAAAAAGAAGGGAAATCTTAAAATCTCTTCCAATGTATCAAGTCTACAAACTCATCTTCATCGTGCTCGCCATGATGCTATTTTGGTGGGAAGCAGAACAGCTTTGTTTGATGATCCAAATCTTGACTGTAGATTACCAGGATTGGAAGGACGCTCGCCAATCCGGATAGTTTTAGATGAAAAATTGCAACTAACAAAAAACGCCATCGTCATAAAAACTGCTTTTAAAACACCGACCATTATTGTTTCACCTGCAACAACTTCACTAGAATATCGCCAAATGCTTGCACAAAACGGTGTGCAACATCAAGCATGTGAAATGGATAATGGGCGCATTGCATTACCAGAATTAATGGACGATTTAGCTGCTAAGGGAATTCAATCAATTATGGTTGAAGGTGGAGCAGGTATAGCAAAAAGTTTTATCAATGAGAATTTGGTAGATGAAATTGTTATTCATGTAGGAGGGGAGCCGCAAGAGCCCGATGATCCTTCCCATGGTGTATATGCGCCATTTACACCATCATCATTTCCTGCTGGCTTTGAACTTCAGCAAACATTAAAATTTGGCGTAGATACTTCACTAAGATTGCGAAAGAAAAACTGATGTTCACTGGCATTGTAACAGATATTGGCAAGATTAAATCTGTAATGAAATTGCCAAAAGGCAAACGTTTCAGGGTTGAAACATCTTATGATATGGCAACACTTGATATCGGCGCATCTGTTGCACACTCTGGCGTATGTCTTACTGTTGTTGAGAAGGGTGTGGGCTGGTTTGATGTTGAGGCTTGGGAAGAAGCGCTTAGACTAACAACACTTGGCAGCCTAAATGAAGGTGACCCGATTAATCTTGAACGTTCCTTGAAAATTGGTGATGAATTAGGTGGACACTTAGTTTCTGGTCACGTGGACGGTATTGCAAAAATTATTTCGGTTGAAGAAGAAGGTGATGCGGTACGGTTTACTTTGGATGCACCTAAAGACTTGTCGAAATTTATAGCTGTAAAAGGTTCCGTGACCTTGGATGGAACATCACTAACGGTAAATAAGGTTAAAGGTACAAAGTTTGATGTTCTCTTAATCAAGCATAGCCTTGAAGTGACCACTTGGAAAGATCGTAAAACAGGTGACAGTTTAAACCTAGAAATTGATACAATGGCACGTTATGCTGCAAGATTATCAGAGAAAATTTAGCTTATTCAAAGAAGCTTTGCCAAACATTAACCATTATGTTTGTATACTAATTTAGAAAGTTGCTGGGTTAGAATTGCGTAATTATGTTATTAAAAAAAATATTAACAATATCAATTATGTTTGCACTCTGTGCCTGTGTATCAGGCAACGATAATGAAGTGCTCCAATCTGCTGTTGACCCAGACGCGCCAACAACTGCCTCTACACAAAATAGCATTGCCCAAAACAAAGCAATTGCCGAAACAAAACCTGTTAACGAGGATAAGCAAACACAAATATCTGGTTTTGCATCTGATGACCCACCAAGCCTTTCTATTATTGATGCAGAGCCATTCTTACCACCGCCTCCGCCGCCACGCATAAAAAAGACTTACTTGATAAACGGTTTGGCAAGTAATGTAGATTCGATTGGATATGGCTTTACGAATTTATCAAAAAAAATTCCTAGCTCAAAACTTCACAATTATGCTTCATTCATTGAAAGCTCGACTGTAATTCGTGCGAGAGTTACTAAAGAAATAAAGGCTGCTTATAATGCGGATCCTGATATTGAGATTAATTTGATAGGCATCAGTTTTGGCGCTAATATTGTTACATGGATTGCGCAAGAATTGGATCGTAAGAAAATTCCTGTAAATTACCTTGCAACATTAGAAGGACCGGCAATGGCACCTATTCGCAAGAATGTAAGGCTAGCCGATAATTTCAGTTGTACTAAACCAAGTTGTTTTAGAACCACTTCAAGATTGGCTTTTGGAAACAAGAAAACTGAATTTTCCAAGTTTAAAATTAAAGCTGGTCATATTGCACTTGCGGATCATGCAGATGTTCACAGGCGGATTTTAAACCAAATCAATAAGCCTTTGGAACCTGCTTCCGAAGTGCAACAATTTATCGTGCAGCAATAAATCCCTGAAATTAAACTTGCCAAGTGTTGCAAGTCATGTTTTGTCCTGAATACACATGATATCTTGAATCAGGAGTAAACTATGGCTGGTGGCCCACATCTATTGGTAATTGACGCGCCATATTATACAAAAATTTCTGAAAGCCTTATGGAAGGCGTTCGTTGCGTTTTAGAAAATGCGAATGCAACGTATGATTATGTAACTGTACCTGGCGTTTTGGAAGTTCCTGCCGCAATAGCAATGGCTCTGCAGTCACCTAAATATTATGATGGATATGTCACCATTGGTTGTGTTATTCGCGGCGAGACAACGCATTATGAAATTGTTTCAAACGAGTCTGCACGTGCAATTATGAACCTTTCAGTAGAGCATTGCCTTGCTGTTGGTAATGGTATTCAAACGGTTGAAAACGAAGAACAAGCATGGGCCAGAGCAAAAGTTTCTGAGAAAAACAAAGGTGGTGGTGCCGCACAAGCAGCCCTTGGTATGATTGCGCTAAAGAAAAGTATGAATTCATGAGTGAGATACAAAATAAAGATGAAGTTCGCCCTGCTAATAAGCGTGGGTTAGCCCGTCTTTCTGCAGTACAAGCACTCTATCAAATGGATTTGTCCGGTGCGTCTGTTTCCTCAGTTGTGCAAGAGTATGAAAACTTGCGTATTGGGCAAGAAGTGGATGGCGATAAATATCTGGAAGCTGACTTGGGATGGTTCCGTGGCATTGTTGCTGGTGTTGTTGAATTACAAACTCAACTTGATCCAATGATACATGATGCATTGCCAAAAGACTGGCCGCTTTCGCGTATCGATATATTATTGCGCTCTGTCATGCGCAGCGGTGTTTTTGAATTATTAAAGCGCAAAGATGTACCGGCGAAAGTTGTCATCAATGAATATCTTGATGTGGCTAAAGCCTTCTTTGAACAAGATGAGCCGCGACTTGTAAATGGTGTCTTAAATCACATAGCGCGAGAGTTGAGAGAAAATGAATTCTCGACCAAGTGAATTCTCAATAATCAAAAAATACTTTGCCCAGCTTGCTGGTGAAGGTAGCTTTAATTTTGAAGACGATGCTGCTCAAATAAGTACAAATAAGGATATGTCATTGGTGATTACGCAAGATGCAATTGCTGAAGATATTCATTTTTTTGATGATGATCCTCCAGAATTTATTGCAAAAAAAGCGCTACGTGTGAATCTTTCTGATTTGGCTGCAAAAGGCGCTAAGTCAAAATATATCTCACTTGCATTGGGCTTGGGAAAAACCTGGAACGAAGAATGGCTCGCAGGTTTTGCAAAAGGACTAAGCGAAGATTGTAAATTATATGATTTGCAATTAACAGGCGGTGATACTTTCAAGACAACAGGTGGCTTTGTAATTTCAATTACTGCGATAGGTGAAATTCCAATTGGCAATTATGTTTCACGCTTGGATGCAAAAGACGGCGATAGTATTTTTGTAACAGGTACAATTGGTGAGAGCGCATTAGGGTTAATAGCAAGGCAAAATAGTTTTGATGAATTAAGTGGCGATGAAAATGATTATTTGATTAATAGATATTTATGCCCACAACCACGCGTAGAGTGCGCAACATTGCTACAACAATATGTAAGTGCATCAATGGATGTCTCCGATGGGTTGATAGGTGACTTGGAAAAATTATGTAAGGCGTCTGATGTTGGTGCCAGATTAAATGTTGAGAAAGTTCCTCTGTCAAGTGCAACGAAGTCAGCAATAAGGGGTGAATCAGGTTTATTAAAAACTGCGCTAACTGGCGGAGATGATTACGAAATTTTGCTAACCGTACCACAAAACAGATTAGAGGCTTTTGAAGCCTCTAGTTTAAATCTACCATTTCCAATTACCAGGATTGGTGAAATTACGAGTGGTGAGGGCGTTCAACTATTAGATGAATCCAACAAACTTATTAAGCTTGAAAAAACAAGCTA
Source organism: uncultured Rhizobiaceae group bacterium (assembly GCA_937944165.1). Classification (GTDB taxonomy): domain Bacteria; phylum Pseudomonadota; class Alphaproteobacteria; order Rhizobiales; family Rhizobiaceae; genus JAALLB01. Next base: position 8,301 of record CALDZF010000260.1, read on the forward strand.
TGACCATTTTGGAGTGTGACGCTGAGCCAAGTTGAAAACCTTTCTGATGAACAAGAAAACGCGGTCGCAAAGAAAAATGTCAGGCTCTATTTATTATGCCAAGCGCTAGGCGGGGCATCTGCCCCAATCAATATTACCTTGGGCGCGTTGGTTGGTCATGAACTATTAGGCTCTGATAAGTCTTTGGCAACAGCACCAGTGACTGCATATAATATTGGCGTTGCAATTGGTGCATTGGCAGCTAACTGGATAATGCTTGGGCTTGGTCGCAAGTTGGGCTTTATGGTTGGAGCAATTATAGGAATCATCGGCTTAATATTAAGTGGTCTTGCCATTCAGGCTGAACACTTTTGGTATTTCTGTTTTGCTTTGCTTTTAAACGGTGTTGCAAGCGGGTTTGTTCAACAATATAGATTTGCAGCTGCTGATCGTGGGGCGGCTTCATATAGGCCAAAAGCAATTTCAACAATAATGCTAGGCGGTATCGCTGCAGCGATTATAGGACCTCAAATTGTAATTTATGCAAGTGGATTTGCCTCTCCATTTTCGACCGCTTTTTATATGGCGACAAGTCTCTTCGCTTTAAGCTTCATTGTTCTTGCTTTTCTTAATCCTTCCAATCTGGCCATAAAAACAAAAGAAGAAAAAAGCGATGCCGGGCGGCCATTATCTGTTATTGTTTTACAGCCACGTTTTCTGGTTGCCGTTATTTGTGGTGTGAGTACGTATGGTTTGATGTCATTTGTTATGACAGGAGCACCGCTTGCCATGACGCATCACGGACACTCTAACAATGATGCGACTTTGGGTATTCAATGGCATGTGATGGCAATGTTTGCCCCAAGTTTTTTTACAGGAAACTTAATCGCCAGATTTGGTAAAGAAAAAATTGTAGCAACAGGGCTGATAATTTTAATGGCATGTGGAGTTGTAGCCTTGTTAGGACTTCAACTGATTCATTTTTGGGGATCTCTTGTATTACTAGGCATTGGCTGGAACTTTGGATTTATTGGTGCAACTTCAATGGTCACAGATACATATCATCCAGAAGAAAAAAATAAAGCGCAAGGTGCAAATGACTTTATTATCTTTGGCAGTGTAGCACTTGCTTCTTTTATGTCGGGTCTAACGCTTAATGCTTACGGTTGGGATTTTTTGAATTGGACGATTTTCCCTGTTTCAACAATTGCGCTTTTTGCATTGTTTTATCTTTATATTGCCTCAAATAAAGAAAGAAGCCTTGCCTAATGCAAGGCTCATTTAAATTCATATTTTAGTAGTAACTTTAGAAGCCACTAGCGCCAGGTTCACCAGCTTTGCGGCCTTGTTGTAATACACTTGCAGCACTTGCTCTACCGGAAAGAACTTGACGTAAGAATGTAAAATCTTCACCACCGGTAGGGGTTGTACGAGATATAAAATCAAAAACCTTCCCGTCTTGTAGGCCAAAATTTGCAACGCGGGTCACAGTGCGATCTTCGTCAAAATAAACAGAAAGAACTTTTTGGTCGATCAGTTTTAACTTTTCAAATTCATAGGTTTTTGCACGCTTTTGGGAAATATAGTAGTATACTTCATTACCAAATTGACCCGTAGTTGAGGGGGTGCCAAGTGCCAAAACAACCTGGTCTTGGCTTGAACCAACCGGTATAAGATCAAGTTGGTCTTGGTTGATAATTGCGCCATTATTTACGATACGTTGTTCAACACATGCAGCCAGTAATGGCACAGATACCACTGAAACCATGATTGCTTTCATTAAAGAGTTTTTTATTGCCATGTTCTTTAATATCATCCCAAAGCCCCGTAAATTATCTGCTCGATATTTTCATTTAAGTAATTATATGAGTATGAAGAAGTTTTCAACTCCTGACTAATCACTTGGCTAAACCCAAAACATAACGCACTCATATTAAAAGTCATCTTAAATGCTCTCAGCTTTATTCAAGAAAAATACATCGAAAACACTTCCACAACAAATTTATGGCGGTCTTATGACTCATGCACGTTCTCCCGTGTTTTTTCTAAATTTTAAAGTGCCGGATACGGTTATGGGCAGATTTGATATGCTTTCTCTCCATGTTTATCTGCTTGCAAGGCGATTTAGGGCGGATGCAAGCGATATTGCGCAAGATTTAAGTCAGGAAATATTTGATCTTTACGTAGCAGATGTTGAACGCGCATTACGCGAATTAGGGATTGGTGACACTAGTGTTCCTAAAAAAAAGAAGAAAATGATTCGCAGTTTTTATGGTCAAATTGATGATTTTGATGAGCCATTGAACAATAAAGAAATTGATATACTAAGCGAAAAGGTCGCGGCGCGTTATCTGGGGGAAGTAGACGGAGCCGAACCAAGTCTAATTACAAATTACATTTTAGCATCAGAAGAAAACCTTAATAAACAAGACATAAAGGCTATTTTTTCTGGCACTGTTGATTGGATTGAACCTGGAAGCGTTTGTTAAATGAACAATCTACCTCAATCTTTAGTTAGCATGAGTAAGCCGCCCAGTGCTGGAGAAAATATTAAATTACACATTGATAAAGCGGCATTGGAAATTGTGGCTTGCGAGTGCGGTGTAACGCAAATAAGCCATCTGGAGGCTAAGTTCAGGGTTAAGCGTTGGCGTAAACATGGCATTGCACTTTATGGTGAGTTTGACATTAAACTAGAGCAGGAATGCGTAGCCTCACTTGAGCCGATTACATCAAGCTTGAAAAATACCATTGAACGACAATTCTTGCCACTTAGTGACAGTGATTACAAAAAACCAGAGATAATTGATGGTGAAATGATACTTGATCCCGAAGTTGATGATATCCCGGATATAATTGAAGGCGATGAAATTAATCTTTGGGAAGTATTAATTGAAGAGCTTATTCTGGTTATTGATCCTTTTCCCAGAGCAGAAGACTATCAATCTAAAACGGTTTATGAAGTTGCGCAAAGCGATCAAGAAACCAATGAACCCACGCATAAACCGTTTTCTGACCTCAAAGCGTTGATAAGTGAAAAAAAAACAAATAAATGAGCTGAAATCAGCTAATGTCCATATTAATACAGTAAATGTGAAACAATAAGCATGACAAAAGAGCTAACGATTTCCCTTGATGCAATGGGCGGTGACCATGGGCCTGAAACAGTGATCTCAGGTGCGGATATAGCATTACTGCGCAGACCTAATATAAGATTTGAAGTTTATGGCGATGAAGCGACTGTAATGCCTGTTTTGGATCGCTTTCCTAAAGTAAAAGCCGTTGCAAATTTTCATCACTGTGAAGTTTCTATTGCAATGGATGATAAGCCAAGTAAGGCGCTTAGAAGTGGGCGCGGCAAATCTGGCATGTGGCGCTCTATTGAAGCAATTAAAAAAAATGAGGCTGATGTTTGTATTTCTGCTGGTAATACTGGCGCATTGATGGCAATGGCCAAGTTTTGTCTAAGAACACAACCCAGCATTACGCGACCTGCGATGGCAGCAATATGGCCTACAATTTCAGGTGAAAGCGTGGTGCTTGATGTTGGCGCAAATGTTGGTGTTGATGCTGATCAGTTAATAGAGTTCGCGGTTATGGGGTCAGCTATGGCGCGCGCATTATTGGATTTTGATCGCCCAAGTGTTGGACTTCTCAACATAGGTGTTGAAGAAGTTAAGGGCGTAGAAGCTGTCAAAGAAGCAGGCAGGCTTTTACGGCAAGCCAATATGAAAAGCATGAACTATCATGGCTTTGTTGAAGGTGATGACCTTGGACAAGGCACGGTAGATGTTGTCGTTACAGAAGGTTTTGCAGGTAATATTGCATTAAAGACGGCTGAAGGTACTGCAAAACAAATTGGTGAGTATTTGAAATCTGCTATGAGCAGAACACTTATGGCAAAAATTGGCTATGTATTTGCAAAAAATGCTTTTGACCTTTTAAGAGAAAAAATGGATCCACGAAAGATTAATGGTGCCGTTTTATTAGGATTGAACGGTATTGTAATAAAAAGTCATGGTGGAACAGATGGAGAGGGCTTTGCCTCTGCAATTGAACTTGGCTACGATATGGCTGTCAATGAATTGCTGACAAAGATTGAAACTGATCTGGATGAATTTGCTGATATAAGAATTCGCCTTGAAGAAGAAAGAGCGAATAGTAATGAATAGCTGGGGTTTTGAATGTTAAGATCAGTCGTCATAGGGTGTGGTTCATATACACCATCCAAAGCAATGCAAAATGCAGAGTTTGAAGAATTTTTGGATACAACCGATGAGTGGATTGTTCAGCGCACTGGTATTGAACAACGCCACATTGCTGCTAAAGGTGAAACAACTGCTGATTTGGCAGAACATGCAGCGCGCGCTGCTTTAAAAAGTGCCGACATTGGCGTTGAAGATATTGATCTTATTATTTTGGCAACTTCAACACCTGACAATACATTTCCTGCTACTGCAGTAGAAGTTCAATATCGCCTTGGCATGAAGCATGGCGCAGCGTTTGATACGCAAGCTGTTTGCTCCGGTTTTGTTTTTGCAATGACAACGGCAGACCAATATATCCGCTCTGGGCAAGTGAAACGCATTCTCGTTATTGGTGCGGAAACGTTTTCGCGTATTTTGGACTGGAAAGACCGCACAACCTGCGTTCTGTTTGGCGATGGTGCAGGAGCTGTAATTCTTGAGGCACATGAAGGTGATGGTACTTCTGAAGATCGAGGTGTTTTAACCTGCCACATACGTTCTGACGGTTCGCATAAAGACAAACTTTACGTGGACGGCGGACCTTCCTCGACACAAACAACAGGCTACCTTCGAATGGAAGGTAAGGAAGTCTTTCGCCATGCAGTGGGTATGATAACAGATGTTATTATCGCTGCTTATAACGCAACAGGTATGACATCGGACGATCTTGATTGGTTCATACCGCACCAAGCCAATAAGCGTATCATTGATGCTTCTGCCAAGAAGCTTAAAATTGCAAAAGATAAAGTCGTAATAACTGTAAACAAGCACGGCAATACCTCTGCTGCATCTATTCCGCTCGCACTTGATACTGCTTTAAAAGATGGTCGTGTGAAACGCGGCGATGTTATTATGTTAGAGGCAATGGGAGGGGGGTTCACCTGGGGCTCGGTATTGCTTCGGTGGTAATAAATATATAATTAATTATCGATTATAATCAAAATTTATAAGAATAATAGCAAGGCCTTGTTTGCCGACGAAAAATGCATTAAGTTTTCTCTACGTAAAATGAAGCATATTAATGTAGTATTTTATCGGTAAGCGGGGCGCATAAAATTTATTATAAGCATTAAGGCAAACGTAATGAGCCATAAAACAATAACGCGCACAGATTTAAGCGAAGCAGTATATTCAAAATTAGGCCTATCGAGAATTGAATCAGCAGAACTTGTGGAGACAGTCCTCAACATCATTAGTGATAGGATTGTTGCTGGAGAATCAGTTAAGCTGTCATCATTCGGGTCTTTTTTGGTACGCAGCAAAAATGAGCGCATTGGAAGAAACCCTAAAACTGGTGAGGAAGTTCCAATCACGCCACGTCGTGTGATGGTTTTTAAACCTTCAAACATCCTTAAAGAGGCTGTTTTAAAAGGGCATAAAAAGTAGTCTTCAAAGCTTTCCAGTTATTAAATTGATTGAGTGGAGAGTTTTATGAGCAAAAGCCCTGATGCATTCCGAACCATTAGTGAAGTGGCAGATGACTTGGAACTGCCACAGCACGTCTTGAGGTTTTGGGAAAGTCGTTTTAAGCAGATAAAACCTATGAAAAGAGGTGGTGGCAGGCGTTATTACAGGCCTGAAGACATTGATCTTTTACGTGGTATTAAAGGCCTGCTTTATGATGAAGGCTATACGATTAGGGGGGTGCAAAGACTTCTAAAAGAGCAAGGTAATAAGCTGGCAATTGAGTTTGGAAAAGGCGAAATTGCTGCAGGCGCTTTAGCTACCGCAATGCCTGTCATGCAAGATGATGCGGAAGAGTTTCAGGAAGCAATTGATGTGTCTGATTTTTCTGAGCCTAAACCCTCCAAGGGCAAAAGTATTATTGGCCGCATAACGGGTCGGTCAAAAAACATAAACACAGACAGCCCTGGTTCAAATCTCAGCACGGATGATTTAAAGGTATTACAATCCACGTTGCAAGAATTACTGGAGTGTAAACGTTTGTTGGATCAAACCAGACAGGATTAATTATAATTTCGGAGTATGGCGCAGTCTGGTAGCGCGTTCGGCTGGGGGCTGTAATTGCCGAGGTGGAATATCCTATTGAAAACAATAGCTTATCTTATGTTTGAGTTTTGTAAAGTCTGTAGAAAGTCTGTAATTTGTAATTTCTTTTAACTTATTGAAAAGTATACAGAATAAAGTAATAATTACTTTTACGTAAGATAATTTTTAAACGAAAAAAATACTATTTGTACAAAAATATTTCAGATGTATAAAATATCAATTTTTAAAAATATGAGTGTTTTTTATATAAGACGTTTTATATATAAAATGACTCGATATATTAATAAGTATAGTGTATCCAAGAATAAATATTTACGGATTGAAAATGAAATTTGCTGAAAATTTGCCTGATGCTTGTCCTCCGCCAGAGGCTAAAGAGATGGCCTTCAATCCCGCTTACAGAATAGTCAAAACTGAATCAGCAGAATCAACTTGCTTTATTTCACATAATAAGCTTGGTAAACCTTTACCGATTAGCGTTGATGCTTGTAGGTGGTCTTCATGTTCATTTTTTACTGATATTGACCAGGCTAGAAATATTGTGGCAAAGCTTCCTAAACCAAGGGGAGTTGCCCAAAAAATTGCTAAGATGGAATTACCTGAAAAAGCTGGCTTATCTATAAAGAAGAATAATCATGTTGATTTATGGTTCTATGAAGGGTTTGATCCAGTAACTGCAGTTGTTGATTTAGAGGAGGTGGTTGATGGCGCATAAAAGCAGAACTGCTGAATTTGATTCAACTCTTGTTTTCGTAGACGAACCACAGGTAGTTACTTTAGTCTCTGCAGGTAAGAGCAAGAGAAGGTTTGTTGCTGTAGCGATTCCGAGTGACGCTGAAAATAAATCTAACTTTTTAGCGGCAACCGTTTCTGATAAAGATTGGGTTAAATACCTCGAGTCCATAATAGATTTGCGTTATTTATTTACAGTACCTACAGTTCGAATTCTGTATACTTTTGATTTGCAATCAATGAAAGATGGAAAAGTAAAACTAAATGGAATTGATACGGCGCCTCCTGAAGAGCATTTGCCACTAGCAAAGTTTTTTGCAACTAACCACACTGAGGCATATGATTTTCTTGAAGATAAAGCATCTGATCCAGAAAAATTACTAATTGATGGTGAGTGGGAACTTACTGACTTTGGACAATTTCAACAAAAATATACTGATATTTATACGTTCTTAATTTCTGAAAAAAACTGGACTTCCTTTAACGTAAGCAATGATAATAAGGCGCGGATTTTAAGTGCATTTAGAAAACGACCTTATCAAGGTGGTTTCAGTTACGTGCATCTATTTAAGGATTTAGGAGCTAATGTTCCTAGGTCTGATCAAATTAGTCTTGATAAAATTAGATATGCTTCCCCTGGTAAAGTTGAAATATTTGGTAAGGATGAAGTTTTTTCTGATTTGCAGATTATCATTCCAAATTTTGTTGAAAATCGAGATGAACTAAAAAAGACATATGCAACCTTTCATAAATATCTTTCAGAGCATCAGTTTTTGAAAATGAAAGGCGATGATTATTTGGCGGGCGATGCAACAGAAAAATATTTCTTTTATCAAACTGAGCAGCTTGCTAAAATGATGAAAGCACCGAATTTTGCAGTCGTGAAAGAATTATCTAATAATAATGCGCTTGTTTGTGCAAAAATTATATTAGCATTTTATAGAAGACTTGAAGAGGCTTCACTATATTTTTCGCAAGGGCGTATTTCATACGAAATCGAAAATTAGTCTAATTTACTAAAACAAAACACTCAAGAAAATAGTTTTATGACCGGTTCATTCTCTTAAGTTAATTCTTTAGGGAGTTGATTTTTTACGGCGTAAATGAATTTGAACCTCTATGTTCAACGCTAAAAAGTCTGTAGAATGTCTGTAGCTATTTGACCCATTTAAGCTGTTTTAGGCGGTTTTAGGCCGAATTGGCGATTTTATGGAGGGAATAAAAAGGGGCTGTTGACGAGCCAAGGCATTGTAATATATAGCTTTTCACATAATCGGAGTATGGCGCAGTCTGGTAGCGCGTTCGGCTGGGGGCCGAGAGGTCGCAGGTTCGAGTCCTGCTACTCCGACCAAACCCTTGAAAAATGCCACTTACTCTGCGGGTGCAAAGTTTCCATCGATTTCATTTTGAGAGGCAGGGGTATATGCTTGCCTTCTTGCCAACTTTTTTGCTTTTTGATGTTTTTTCTCAAGCAGGATACAACCCCATATCATACCTAGTAGTAGATATACATGTCGCCAATGGTCGATATCAATAACCCAAGCAAGTAAAAGATGACCAAAAAATACAACATAACAAATTTGGAAATAAACCTGCCAAGGGCGATTTAAGAAGAGCATTTTAAACCCAGCAATGAGTGGCCACAAAATGATCGTGAGCCATGATACAAAACCTATCCAGCCGTAGGAGAGGAGGGATCTTAGATAAACATTATGCTCGTCTTCACCGTATAAAAATCCAAACTCCAGATTGCCAATACCCCATGGTTTACTAAGCGCCAACTCAAACCCAATTGCATGTCTTGCAAAGCGCCCCAAACGTGCGCCATCATAATTTTGTACAACTTGCGCACGTTGAACAAAAATATCAGCAATTGCATCAATTTGAAGGGCAACAATAATAGCAACAATTAAAGTGCCAAGCCCTGCAACACCCATTAAAATATATTTTGCCCGTACTTGTGATTTAGGTTCATTGATTAAAAGTAGGCCATAAAATAACAGAACAGAAACAGTTGTTACACCCCAGCCACCACGAGAAAATCCAAGAAATTCGCCCAGCAATATTACAAATAAGAATGCAGCGCGGATAGGCATCATTGAAACTGAGCGGTTCATAACCCCGTAAATTAAATAAAGGATTGGAGCAATCAGGAAGGGCGCAAACACGTTTGGATCAGCAAATGCACCCTGGGCGCGCTCAAATTTTGTAAATAGATCAAAGCCTGGTATTCCAAAATACCCTAAAATGCCAAGAACGGAGGTACATGCCGCCGCAACCACATAAACCCGGAAGATAAGCCTCAATCGCCCCATTTCTTGCGCAATAAGAATTGCAAAGAATACAGATGTTAAACCGAGAAAGAGTGTAACAGCATTGTAAATCATGCCACGGTAATATTCTTCAATTTGAAAAGAAGAGATAATCCCACCCAGTGTAAATGTAAAAACGGGTATCATAATTGGCAAAACACCTACGGGAATGCGTAAGCCAAACATTAAAGATAATCCCAGAAAGCCAGCCAAGATAACTTCATAAGGTGCTGGTTCGAAAGTAACAAACCCACCTGTAAAGATTGCTAAACCCAAAATACAATTCATAAGAGTGGAAATTTTAATACCACCTATAGTCTTGGGATTGGGGCCTGTTGTGAGGCTTTCAGTTGTCATTGAAATAACTTAGTAAGCATTTTCTGTATTGACAAGTTTTAGTGGCGTAACAGCCAGGATGTACAAATCAAAGAGTAGTGACCAGTTTTCAATATAATAAAGATCATGCTCTACACGGCCTTTTAATTTATCCTCTTTGTCAACTTCACCGCGCCAACCATTAATTTGTGCCCAGCCAGTAACACCCGGTTTTACTTTATGACGTGCAATATAGCTGTCTACAACTTCAGTCCAAAGCTTATTATCTGTTTGTGCATTAGCAACATGCGGGCGAGGGCCTACAAGCGATAATGAGCCTAGAAGGACATTGAATAGCTGCGGTAGTTCGTCAATTGATGATTTACGAATAAACTTGCCAACCTTGGTAACGCGATTATCGTCTTTGGTTACAACATCAACGCCAGATTTGTCGCCTTGATCTGTATAGAGTGAACGGAACTTGAAGATTTCAATCTCTTCATTGTTAAAGCCTTCACGCTTTTGTTTGAAGATGATCGGTCCCTTGCTATCCAGCTTTACCGCAATTGCAGTAATAAGCATAATAGGGCTTAGTGCTATAATAGCCAAGCTGGCAAAGAAAATATCAAATGTGCGTTTCATGACTGAATCCCAGTCGGCAATTGGTTTTTCAAACACATCAACCATTGGCACAGCACCTTCATAGCTATAACTACGCTGACGAAAAAAGAGTTTGTTTGTGTGTGCTGAAAGACGGATATCAACTGGGAGCATCCATAGGCGCTTCAAGAGTTGAAGGACACGCTTTTCCGCATTAAGGGGAATAGACACAATAAGCATATTAATGCGGGCTTTGCGTGTAAACTCAACTAGTTCAGCAATATTACCCAATTTTGGATAACCCGCCACAATATCAGGTGAACGATCATCCGTACGATCATCAAAAATACCACAAATTCTGATGTCTGAAGTTATATTAGCTTCCATTGAATGAATAAGGTCAGAAGCGGATTGTCCTCCGCCAATGATAATCGCGCGGCGCTCCAGGCGCCCGTCATTCATGAGTTTAGTAACAATTGCACCCATAATAGCGCGGGAAATACCGATATAAATTAGCCCGTAACCAAACCACATACCAAACCAGTAAACCATTTTGCCATTCAGGCTTTGGAACAAAAACATAACCATTATCATTACGATAAATGCCATCGTGTAAGCAGCCAGACTTTTGAAGAAGACGTTGCCAAAATGTCTTAATGTCGTTGGCAAATAACCATCAAGACCTTGGATAAAGCCACCTGTCAGGATAGCAGACAAGAAAGCTATAATGATATGTGTATTGCTGATTTCTACTAAAGGTGCGAGGTGAAAAATTGAAGTAATTATCGCAATGTAGCTTAAAACAATAAAATCAACCGACCTTAGTGCTCCAGAGATTAAAAAAGGGGAGATTGATTTAGCTGTAAATTGCTCAGCGACCTGGTTTGCCAGTTCGTTTAATTCAACTACGCGTTCTTTTGAAATTTTCTCTTTTGCAACGGCTTTCTTCATTTCTTCTCTAGAGAAGCCATTACCGATATCTTTTGCTAGTGTTTTCATAGTCCACTCTATCCGTTACTTACCCATAGTAAAGTATATACGAAATTCACTAATGAATAAGTTTAACGCAAGGTAATTTTTCAAAGAGATTTTATCTATGAATAACAAGAGGTTAAGAAATTGATTTGATTCTTGATGAAAGCATCGACTGATGCTTAAGAATAAAGCTTTTCGACATTCTTAGCCATTACTTCCAATGAGAAGGTTTTTTGTAAAACCTTAGCAATACCAAAAGCTTGTGTGTGGCGAGACTGGTCATTGTGTAATTCAAGCATTGCGTTTGCCATTGCCTTTGGATCTTCGGCTGGCACAAGTTTATCTTTGGTGTTTGCAAAGATTTCAGGGATACCACCAACGTTGACGCTGACCATCGGTTTTTGTGCAGCAAGTGCCTCCAAAACCAAATATGGCATGGATTCTGCTCTTGAGGGTACAACAACAATATCTGCTAATGCAAAAGCTTTTCTGGCCGGCATTGCGTTACTAACAGTTACGCAATCAAGGAGACCCAAGTGTTTGATTTGTTGCTCATATTTTGCTTCATCTGGGCCATCTCCAATAAACCAGGCTTTTAAGTTCTTACCTGAAAGGTCACGTGCAATCTTTAAGGCATCAAGAAAAATATCAGGGCCTTTTAGATCACGTTTCATACCAATATAAAGAAAATCCAAAGCATCCTTGTTAAGTGGAACAGGAATAAACTCTTCAGGCGAAATGCCGTTAAATACAATAGCTTCGGGGCAAGTGGGCTCGCCTACTTTTTCATGGTAGGCCTTGCGTTCATAATCACTGACAAAGATTAGACTGCTTGTCATACGTTCCATAAAGCGTTCGGCTGCAAAAAATAACTTGCCTTTTAAAGAGGCAGAATCGTAATGCATTGCGCCACCATGTGGGCAATAAAAGGTTTTAATATTTTTATCCGAAAGCCAAGCACCCATACGACCATAAACACCGCCTTTTGCACTATGGGAATGCACGACGTCAGGTGAAATGGATTTAATCAGTTTCCTTGTTTTTATAAGCGCAGAAATATCACGTGGTGCAATCGAACGCGCCATGGTGATGCGATGTAAACCTAAGGAAAGGGAAGGGCTTATTGCCTCAAAGAGAGCATCTTCATAGTCCCCACCTGTGGCGGAATCACAAATAATGCCTACTTCATGACCGGCTTTGGATTGTTCACCAACCAAGTCTCTTACATGTCTAAATATACCTCCGACTGGAGAGCGGAAGCAGTGTATGATTTTAAATGGGGCAGGCATTTTTAAAACAAACGCTCTCGAACAGCGATTGTATCACTGGGCAGTATTGGGTCGCTAATTGGAACGCGGCCAGTAATAACTTCACCATTAATTACCCGGGTAATGTCAACATCGCGTTGATCTGCTCGTGCTGAAAACCCACCAGCGATAGCGATTGCGTTTTGCACAGTCATTCCAGGGACATAAACATATTGCCCAGAGGTGCCAACTTCTCCAAGTATAAAGAAAGGACGGTAGGTAGCAATTTCAACAGAAACATCCGGATTGCGTAAAAAGCCATTTTTCAAGCCTCTGGCAATTTGGCCTTCCATTTGTTTTGGCGTTGAGCCTCTTGCTGCAATTGAACCGACAAGCGGGAAAGCAATATTACCAGCTTTATCAACAGAGTAGGTATTGCTAAGGTCATCTTGCCCAAATACAGTTACACGAAGTGCATCGCCTGCATCCAAGCGATAAGGCTCTGATAAAGCTTTGTGGAATGCAGGGTCAAGTGGTTTATAAGCCGCGCAAGCTGATATGACTATCGCCATAAAAATAATGACCATAGCTTTCAAAAAGCTAGCAGAACGTACGCAAAACATGATCTTTTTGTTCCTTAATTGGAAATTTGCACTGTAATAAGTTCCGCGTATTAAACATCTGTTATGGTTAATAGCGGGTAAAACATTAGTTAACAGCGGGTAAAAGACGGTGATAAGTTATTTAAAAACAACATTTTTTATTCGTTCAGATATTTTTATTAACCCCTTGGTTACCATGTTCCTTCATTATTTGGTCATAATTTAAGCGTGATTCATTTATGCAGTGGTTGCAGTCTGCACACTTGGAGCAAATTCCCGAAAAGTGCGTACGGTTTTCGGACAAGAATACGCTTTAGTTACAATGATGTTGGAGTAGGTAAATGTCAGACAATAATGTACTGATGCAGGATGATGATATTGATGTAGTGGGGCTATTTACGGCATTAAGACGTAAATGGTGGCTCATTATTCTTGTCGCGATCATTACGATGGTAGGCCTATTCCTGTTCTTATCTTCTATTCCGCCTCGTTATGATTCTGATGCCCGTATTATTTTTGAAGACAAAGAAAATTCGCTCAATAGAGTACCCAGTGAAGATAATACCCAACCTGTAAACGATAAATTCAATGAAGAGGCTGTGCGCACTCAAGCGGAGGTAATTACCTCTGACAAAGTTGCATTGGAGATTATAAAACGCTTTGATCTTGAAAAGAAGGATGAGTTTTTTGAAACTAGCTTTTTAGATGCTATTGGCGATTATTTTGATCCTAAAGGCCGCGAGCAACAAGATAGTGAACCACAGCAAGATGGTTCAATAACCACCAGACAATCAGAAGTTCTTGGTGAATTTAAAAAACGCCTTACTGTTTATCCAATTGAACAGACAAATGTGATTGTAATCGAGTTTTGGTCAACAGACCCAGCTCTGGCACAACAAGTGCCAAACGCTATTGCGCAATATTACGCTGAGCTCCAAGAAGAAAAAAAGAAAGAACTGACAAATGATGCAGCAGGGTTTTTAGGGCCTGTTGTTGAAGAATACACACAACTGCTTGCAGAAGCAGAAGCCGAAGTTGCTCTTGAAAGAGAAAAAGGCAAAATCTTTAGAAGTGGTACTTCTGATAACTCACTTGAAACTCAAAAGCTATCTGAAATTTCAACTGAGCTTTCCAGAATGCGTGCTGAACGCACTTCTGCACAAGCTAAAGTTGCTTCCATAAGAACTGCCCTGAGAAGTGGTGGGTCTTTAGACACTATTCCAGAAGTTATTGAGTCAAATTTAATCCAAAGATTGCGTGAGCGAGAAGCAGAAGTACGCGCACAAATTTCTGACCTTTCCATTACGTTGTTGCCAAATCATCCGAGATTACAAGCGTTAGAATCTCAGGTGGATAATTTTCAGGTTCAAATCAGGAGCGCTGCAAATAATATTCTTGTAAGCTTGGAAAATAACGTAAATCTTGCACGCCAAACAGAAGCTGAGTTGGAGAGTGAAATTGTCCAGCTCAAAGAGGATGTTGAAAAAGTAAACCGTGCGCAGGCAATCTTGGATACAAAAATTCGCAAGGCGGATAATTATCGCGACCTATTAAAAGAATACGAAAGCAGGCAGATAATTGCAATTAGCAGCTCTAATTTATCGCCGATTGATGTCGACATTTACCCATCAGCATCAATTCCTGTAGATCCATATTTTCCCAAGGTAATCCCTTTTACGATTGCAGGAACAGTGGCTGCGATAATGTTGACTATCTTGGGTATTCTGGCAATTACCTTAATTACCGGTATTAATAGTTCAAGAACTTCAAGGCCAGTTGCTGCTCGCCAGGAAAATGATGCTTACCTGGAAGAAGAAATTGTTGTGCAGGATGAGTATAATAATGATGTGAGGCAGGATACCCAAAATACATCGCCCCCCATGCAGGATGCGCAAACACTATCAGCGC
>CALDZF010000261.1 GCA_937944165.1 uncultured Rhizobiaceae group bacterium
GGAGCCTGCGGAACTCAAAGCCTTGAATGAAAAGTCTGATTTTTATGGGTTGCTTCAAATGGCCAGCCATTTGGGTGCGATTGTTTTGGCTTGTGTGTTGCATGCGCAAATGATGGGGACTTGGTGGGTCTTGCTCTCGGGCTTTATACTTGGGGTTTTAATCAATTTTCTTTATGCGGCTCAGCACGAGCTTTCCCATGGTACGGTTTTCAAGACCAAGGGTGTGAATGAGTTTTTTGGCCGTGCGGTTGGTTTTGCGATGATCTTCCCGCGTGATTTTGATCAGATCATGCATTTTGCCCATCATCAATATACGCAAAATTGGGAGCGTGATGGGGAGTTGGTGCGGGAGCCTTATACGCTCAAGACCTATCTGCTTTGGTTGTTTGGCATTACCTATTGGCGCAATCGCATCTTCGGTGTGGTGCGTCGGGCGACGGGTAGGATTGTTGAACCGTTTATTACGAAAGATGAAGAAGCAAAAGTGGTTTTGGAATCGCGTTTGCATCTTGCGGGCTACGGACTGATTGCAGCACTTTCGATTTATTTCCAAAGCTGGGTTGCGGTGACGTTTTGGCTGTTGCCGATGATTATAACCAAACCTGTGCATCAGTTACAGAATACAATTGAGCATCTGGGGCTTAGCCATGAGAGCGATATTCTGGATAATACTCGCTCGACGCGCACGAATTTCATCATGCGGTGGCTCTGCTGGCAGATGCCTTATCATACGGCGCATCATACTTTTCCAACGGTTCCATTTTGGAAACTAAAAGAACTCAATGCCAAGCTTGAAGATGAAGTGGGTGAAGTCCACCGCATGGGTTGGATTGAATTTCAGATTGCCGTCATCAAAAAACTCGCCCAAAAAGACGAGAGCCAATATCCGATGAATGAAGTGTGGGTTGTGCCTACGTCTGGTGGTCGCGTGATGAAAATGCAGGCCGAAGGGTGAGTAGGCAACTTAAAACTTATACCTCGCTTTGGGCCATGCAACCGCATGACCAGTCGGGCGTGAAACTGCCCTATGAGCAAGTCTGTGAAATGGTGGCGGGTGCTGGCTATGACGGCATGGCGATTGATTTGGGCGCAGGTGATGTGGCGCAGGCCTATGAAGTTCAGCCTTTGATGGAGAAGGTCGGGCTTACGCCTTTAATCGTGGCTTTTCCCAAAACGGTCGGGAGCCTTCGCGATACGTTGAAAATGGCGAAAGACTTTGGCTCGCCTTTTCTCGATGTGATCGGCCAGGTCACGCCACTATCCGTTGACGGGATGATCCCGGTTATTCGCGAGTGGATTGAGATGAGTGAGCGCGAAGGTATGCCCATTCAGTTTGAGGCACATCGCAATTGTATCACCAACGATCTTTATTCAACGCTGTGTTTGCTGGATGCCATTCCTGAAATGCGTATGTGTGCGGATCTCTCTCATTATGTGGTTGATCGTGAATTCTGGTATCCGCTCTCAGAGCGCGACATGGGATTGATTACACGTATTTTGGAACGCTCGGATTCGTTTCAGGGCAGGGTGGCCAGTCGTCAGCAAATTCAATTGCAACTTGATTTTCCTCAACATCAAAAATGGGTGGAGCTTTTCAAGGGCTGGTGGCTTGAAGGTTTAACCTCTTGGCGCAAGCGTAATGAAGAAGGTGATTGTATTTTCCTCTGTGAACTTGGCCCGCCAGAATATGCCATGACGAATGCTGATGGCAAAGAGATGTCCAACCGCTGGGAAGAGGCGCTGACCATTAAAGGTTGGGTTGAAGACATGTGGGCTGAATTGGAAACTTCTCGTTAACTTAAATGATATCTGACGTTTGGTTGTGTTGACTTTCTTTCTGTATTGTCATATATTTCTGTTATGACAGAAATTAAAGAAAATAATATGCCGCAGGCAATTGAACAGTTTATTCTTTATTGGGGCGATATGGGCGGTCAATGGGGTGTGAACCGTTCTGTCGCACAAATTCATGCGCTATTATATTTAGCTACCAAACCCATGAATGCGGAAGAAATTACCGAACGTCTTGGCATTGCGCGTTCCAATGTTTCCAATTCGTTGAAAGAACTTGTCTCTTGGAAACTTATTCGACGCGTACCGATTTCAGGGGATCGTCGTGAGCATTTTGAAGCGGAAACCGATGTAATGGAAATGGCAATGCGGATTGCGCAAGGACGCAAAGAGCGTGAAATTGATCCTGCTGCTATGGCGTTAAAAGAATGTGTGGCGCAGGCGCAAGGTGATAATAAAATTGACCCTATCGCTTTGGAGCGTTTGCAGGCAATGGAGGTTTTTGTTGTGCAAGGGTCTAAATGGTATGAGCAGATGTTATCCATTCCAAAAGGCCAACTCGCAACACTAATGAAAATGGGTGACAAGGTGATTGGGCTCTTGAAATTTGCAGGTGGTAAAAAGGCGAAATAGGTTTCGTCTTTTTATTTAGCTTGTAATTTCTGTTTTTACAGAAATAACGATAAAGAAAGGAAATAATTATGGGTATGATGGAGAAACTAACAGCTAAACAAGAGAACGTTGGTAACTTGGTACCTTATATCTTTTCTGGTGAAATTCTGGCTCGTGATGAAAGCACTAAAACTGAATTGGTTAAACCTGATAGCCGGTTTGAAAAACTTTTGGGCGTAACAAATTGGATGAAACTGCCTGCACCTATTCGCAAGCGGTTTGGCAAGAAGTTTATTCAAGGCCAAAGTGTTGCTTATCAAGGCATTATTACTGATATGAAGATGAGCAAATTTGGGTGGGCTTTTGCGCAGGCTGCAAGATTAATTGGTGCGCCGCTACCTTTTGAACGCAATTCTATAAATCAGCCTGCGGTTGTTATTGTAACGGAAGATCAAGAAACCAACGGTCAATTCTGGATCCGCCAATATGGGCGTGAAAAAGGCTTTCCCCAAGTTGTTCATAGTTCCAAGCGATTTGCAGGTCCAACTGGGCTTGAAGAATATATCGGTTACGGCATTGGCATGGCCTTAAAGTTGGAGGCAACTGAACATGCCCTACTCTTTAAAAGCGAGCATTACTTTTTGCAGTTGTTTGAAAAACGCATTCGGCTACCCAAATGGCTTGTACCCATTAATTTGACGATTGGTCATCATGAATTAGGCGATAACCGTTTTGCTTTCACGCTTGAATTAAAGAGTAAATTGTTTGGCAAAATGATCAAACAAGATGCGGTTTTTGAAGACCCGGCTGAGCTTAAAGCATAGAAAGAACAATAAAATGAATGACCCTGTACTTTGGACATTAATTAGCATTCAAGTTTTTATGGGTGCGTTTGATACGCTTTTGCACCATGAAGGTACTGAGCGACTTGCATGGCGCGCATCGCAAAAAACTGAATTGCGTTTGCATGGAGTGCGTAACCTTTTTTATGCGTTTATCTTCCTTTGTTTTGGGTGGTTAGAACCCCATGGTATTTATACAATCATACTTGTTAGTATTCTGGCAGTAGAGGTTCTTATTACGCTTTGGGACTTTGTAGAAGAAGACATGACGCGTAAGTTGCCAGCTACAGAGCGGATTAATCATACCTTGCTTGCGCTGAATTATGGTGCGATTTTAGCGCTTGCTGCACCTGTATTATATCAATGGTCTTTGATGGAAAGTAGTCTCACGCCAATCAATTATGGGTGGTGGAGTATTATGGCAACAGTCGCTGCGATTGGAGTTGCAGTCTTCGGTGTGCGCGATCTATTGGCAGCAAATAGAAGTAATAGGTTAATTGCGCCAGATGCAAAAAATCTGGTTAGCAACTTTGATACTCACAAAAATATTTTGATTACAGGTGCAACTGGATTTATCGGCACACGCCTCGTAGAAAGCCTTGTTGCCAACCATCATAAGGTTACTGTTATCACACGTGATAAAAAGAGCGCAGAGCATTTGGCGCACCCTGTTCAGGTAATAACAAGTTTTGACCAGATACAGGATGATGATCGGTTTGATGCTATAATTAATTTAGCAGGTGCATCTGTGGCTGGCGGCTTGTGGACAAAGGCGCGGCGTAAGAAGCTTGTTAATTCGCGTATAAATATAACAAGCGATATTATCCGCCTTGTTAATCGGTTAAACCAAAAACCTGAATGTCTTATTAGTGGTTCTGCTATTGGTTGGTATGGTCTTCATGAAGATCAACCTTTGGATGAAGCTGCAAATGCCAATCCATGCTTTACACATGCGCTTTGCCAGGCGTGGGAAAAAGAAGCTGGGAAAGTGGCAGCCTTTGGCGTTCGTGTTGTAACCATGCGGATTGGCCTTGTGCTAGGAGTTGAAGGTGGCATGATGGCAAAGATGCTGACGCCATTTGAGTTTGGTTTGGGTGGTCAGTTTGGCGATGGTAGGCAATGGATGTCGTGGATCGCGTTGGATGATATGGTGAGAGCAATTGGTTTTGTGATAGGCAATAAAGAAATCAAAGGCGCTGTTAATATGACTGCCGCAACGCCAGAGCGTAATATGACTTTTACAAAAGCGCTTGGGGCTGCTCTTAATCGGCCTACAATATTTAACGTACCAGCAAAATTATTGGAAATTGCTCTGGGTGATTTAGCACGTGAAACCATGCTGGCTGGACAAAAGGTTTTACCAGTAAAATTACAGAAAGCAGGATTTGAGTTTCAACATGATAATCTTGAGGTTTGTCTTAAAAATATAACAGGCGCGGTTAAACCCTTAAAAGAGGGTGGCTACGTAACCCAGGATAATTTTTTGAGCAAAGCTTGAGTTATTGACCGATTCTTCCGATGGGTTGTTGGCTGTTTTGCAGGCTTGGAGAAATTTGCAAGCTTGGTGGACGAAAGGCACCTGATTGGGTTGTGTCGTGAAAGTCGCACCTGATGTTTGGGTCAGTTACAGCAACAAATTTACCAGAAATGGTACAAGCGTTTGAACCGTCCTCGTGCCCGCATTGGGCTAATGTCAGGGAGGCCTCTACAAAGCTTTCACCTGAATTTCCAAACCCATCAAACGAAATTCTTGATATTCTTCCCTCGATGTTTTGGTTGTCGAATTGGAGAGGTTCATATTGTTTTAGTTTGGATGTTTTGCTGGTGCTAACTACAGAAGCTTGAATTTTTGCTTGGCCTTTTCTCTCGTCAAGTTTTTCAAGTTCTACTGCGAGAGACTTAACTTGTAAGTCCAGACTTGCACTTTTACATGTTAAGAATTTCGCGCGCCATAGTTGTGTGTTGGGTTTAAGATTTTTACCTTCAAAGTTTACATGCGCAACAAGGCATTGTTCGCCCAAATTTCTAATACATTTGACTTCGCATTTTGTAATGCCTTCGACAGCATTGCATTTATTTAATTCAGGCTCATTTAACGATGAGGCAAAAGACGTTGATACAAACCCAGATGAAGTAAGTGCAAAGGCCAAGGTTGATATTAGAGATAGGATAAATTTTTTCATGGGTAAAATCTTAGGGTTCAATTCTTTCTTTGCAAGTTCTAACAGATACACTATAACGTGAAAACCAGTCAGCACCGCCTTTAACGGTGCATGTTCAGGAGAGTAATATGGCTATCCCAAAATTAAATTCGCTCGGACTTCCGGGTGAACCCAAAGACTGTAGAATTGTTGTTGCAATGTCTGGCGGAGTGGATTCTTCAGTTGTTGCAGGTCTGCTTGCGCGTGAAGGCTATGATGTGGTTGGCATGACTTTGCAACTTTATGATCATGGCGAAGCGGTAAAACGCAAGGGTGCGTGTTGTGCCGGACAAGATATTCATGACGCGCGCCGTGTCGCTGAAACGCTTGGCATTCCTCATTATGTGCTAGATTATGAAGACAAATTTCGCGAGCAAGTGATTAATCCCTTCATGGATAGCTATATTGCTGGTGAAACGCCAATTCCTTGTATTACTTGTAATCAGACGGTTAAATTTGCGGATCTTTTAAAAACTGCAAAAGAGCTTGGGGCAGCAGCGCTTGCGACCGGACATTATATTCGTTCTCGTTTGGTTGATGAAAACACAGGACGCCGCGCAATGTACCGCCCGCGTGACCATGGGCGTGACCAAAGTTATTTTCTTTTTGCAACTACGCAAGAGCAGGTTGATTATATTCGTTTCCCGCTTGGTGATTTGCCAAAATCTGAAACCCGCGAATTGGCAAAAGATTTGGGGTTGGAAATTTCACAAAAGCTGGATAGTCAGGATATTTGTTTTGTACCACAGGGCAAATATTCAGACATCATCAACAAGCTTCAACCGCAAGCAGCAACCGTGGGTGAAATTCAACATATTGATGGGCGCGTATTAGGTGAGCATAAGGGTATTATCAATTTCACAGTGGGGCAACGTCGTGGCATTGGGGTTGCAACTGGTGACCCGATTTATGTAGTGCATCTGGATGCAAAAAATGCACGCGTAATTGTTGGGCCTAAAGAAGCACTTGATACGCGTAAGCTTTATTTGCGTGATGTGAACTGGCTTGGCGATGGTGATCTCAGTAATATACCTGAAGAGGGTTTAGCGCTATTTGTAAAAGTACGTTCAACCCGTCCGCCGATGGCAGCAGTGCTTTATCCACCTGATAGCGACGGTAAAATAAGCGTTGATCTAATCGGTGGTGAAGCAGGTATTGCACCAGGACAGGCTTGCGTTTTTTATGAAGATGAAACGCAAGATACGCGCGTATTGGGCGGTGGTTTTATTGACCGTGCTGAACGCGAAGCCTCCATTGAACATGCCCTGGGTGAGGTGCTCCAAAATGAAGCTGCACTCTAATGCGTATTGGTATTGATTGGGGCGGCAGCAAGATTGAAATCATCGCCTTGGGGGATGATTGCGAAACTTTGTTGCGTGAACGCATTGCAACTCCCGTGGGTGATTATCGGGCATGTATTCAATCAGCATGCGAACTGGTGTTAAAGGCTGAAGCAAAAACTGGTATTAAAGGTAGCGTAGGCATTGGCATTCCTGGAACGATTTCTCCTGTTACAGGTCTTGTTAAAAACGCTAATTCAACTTGGCTGAACGCTCAACCCTTATTGGAGGATATGCAAACGGCATTGGCACGTGAAGTACGCATCCAAAATGATGCAAATTGCTTTGCAGTTTCCGAGGCTATAGACGGAGCAGGCAAGGGTGCGCATGTTGTTGCCGGTATTATTCTTGGCACAGGGTGCGGCTCAGGAATAACAATTGATGGAAAAGCATTAGCAGGAAGACAAGGGATTGCAGGTGAATTTGGTCATACACCGCTTAGTCCAATGTTGGAAAATGAGTTTCCCGCAAATGCCTGTTGGTGTGGCAGGCGAGGGTGCCTTGAAACCTATATCTCAGGTACAGGTTTTCAACGCAC
>CALDZF010000262.1 GCA_937944165.1 uncultured Rhizobiaceae group bacterium
CTCACAACGGAATATTATCATGCTTCTTCCAAGGGTTTTGTAAGTCCTTGTTGCGAAGTGAGGCGAAGGCTTTGGCTATGCGTTTTCTGGTATTGCGTGGGCGGATGACGTCGTCGATGAAGCCCATTTCTGCGGCAACGAATGGGTTTGCGAAGCGGTCTTCATATTCCTTTGTGCGCTCTGCAATTTTGTCTGTGTCGCCCAGTTCTGAACGGTAGAGAATTTCCGTTGCACCCTTTGCGCCCATGACGGCAATTTCTGCTGATGGCCAAGCGTAGTTGACGTCTCCACGCAAGTGTTTGGAGGCCATCACATCGTATGCGCCGCCGTAGGCCTTACGGGTGATGAGTGTTACTTTTGGAACAGTTGCCTCTCCATAGGCAAATAAGAGTTTCGCGCCGTGTTTGATGACGCCGCCATATTCTTGCGCTGTTCCTGGCAGGAAGCCTGGCACGTCTACAAGGGTCAGGATTGGAATATTGAAGCAATCGCAGAAGCGCACAAAGCGAGCTGCCTTGCGTGAGGCATTGATGTCGAGAACCCCTGCTAATACGAGCGGTTGGTTGGCGACAACACCCACGGTTGAACCTTCAACGCGTATAAAGCCTGTTACGATGTTCTTTGCGTAATCTGGTTGTATTTCGAAGAAGTCGCCTTCGTCTGCGATTTTATAAACCAATTCCTTTATGTCATAAGGTTTGTTTGGATTGTCGGGGATGAGGGTGTCGAGGGACAGATCTTCGCGTTCAATAGCACCAAAGAAAGGTTGGACGGGTGGCTTCTCGCGATTGTTAAGCGGGAGAAAATCGATAAACCTGCGAAGAGCAGAAAGCGCCTCAACATCATTGTCAAAAGCATCATCTGCAACAGAAGATTTGGACGTATGGGTTTTTGCGCCACCTAGTTCTTCTGCGGTGACGATTTCATTGGTCACGGTTTTTACAACGTCAGGACCAGTGACAAACATATAAGATGAATCGCGCACCATGAAGATGAAGTCTGTGATGGCAGGCGAATAAACCGCGCCGCCCGCACAAGGCCCCATAATCATGGAGATTTGTGGCACCACGCCTGAAGCCAAAGTGTTCATCTGAAAAATGTCGGCATAACCACCCAGTGAGGCCACGCCTTCCTGAATGCGTGCGCCACCAGAATCGTTCAAACCAATGATTGGCGCACCGTTCTTCATCGCCATTTCCATAATCTTGATGATTTTCTTGGCGTTGGTTTCTGACAAAGAACCACCGAAGACTGTGAAGTCCTGAGAGTAAACATAGATGATACGGCCGTTGACAGTGCCCCAACCTGTGACCACGCCATCGCCTGAGAATTTGGTTTCTTCCATGCCGAATTCTGTGCAGCGGTGGGCAACGAACATATCGTATTCTTCGAATGAACCTTCATCGAGCAAAATTTCAATGCGCTCGCGGGCGGTCAATTTGCCCTTTGCGTGTTGAGAGGCGATGCGTTTTTCACCACCCCCCAGTTTTGCCTGTTTGCGGCGTGTTTCTAGTTCTTGTAATACGTCAGTCATTTTAGCTCCTTTTCTACCCCGCAAGGGGGGAGAAAATTCTGTTATTTATTTTTAAAGTCAGGCTTACGTTTTTCTGAGAACGCGGCCATGCCTTCGGTTTGATCTTGCGTTGCAAAAAGTGAGTAGAATGTGCGTCGCTCGAAGCGTAATCCTTCATTGAGGGTTGTCTCAAAGGCACGGTTCACTTGCTCTTTGGCGATGTAAACAGAGGGTGTTGAATAGCCTGCAATTTCTTCTGCCGCTTTCATTGTTTCTGCCATTAATTCATCCGCAGGGATAATGCGTGCTACAAGGCCAGAACGTTCTGCTTCCTCTGCGCCCATCATACGACCTGTCAAAATGAGGTCCATGGCTTTTGCCTTGCCAACGGCTTTGGTTAAACGTTGTGATCCGCCCCAACCTGGCGTTACGCCCAGTTTGATTTCGGGTTGGCCGAACTTTGCTTTGTCAGACGCAAAAATCATGTCGCACATCATGGCCAGTTCACAGCCGCCACCAAGGGCAAAACCGTTTACTGCTGCAATGATGGGCGTTCGGGTATTGGCAAAACTTTCCCATTGCGATTGCTTATCAGCCAAGAACATATCCATATAGGATTTTTCCTGCATCTCTTTTATATCTGCACCAGCGATGAAAGCCTTGCCTTCGCCTGTGATGACAATGCAACCAATCTCCGCATCTTCATCAAAGACTTTTGCCTTTGAGATAATCCCATCCATAACGGCAGAATTAACAGCGTTAAGTGCTTCTGGTCTGTTGATTGTTATAAGACCAACACTTCCATGTTTTTGCGAAAGTACAACGTCGCTCATGATTAGCCTCTTTCCAGATTTTCAAGCCATGTAATGATGCCAGAGAAGTCAAGATCTTCTCCACTTTGGGCTGCAAACTCTTTATAGAGTTCCAGCGCGCGCGACCCCATTGGGGTTGCCTGTCCGCTGGCATCTGCTGCGATTTGTGCAAGGCTTGCATCTTTAATCATTAGCGAAGACGCAAAGCCTGGTTTATAATCATTGTCTGCTGGCGATGTTGGTCCAACACCTGGTACTGGGCAATAAGTATTGATTGACCAACAAGAGCCAGAGGATGTTGACATCACATCGTATAAGGCTTGAGGTTCAAGACCAAGTTTTTTGCCAAGGGAAAAAGCCTCACCCACACCAATCATGGTTGTGGCTAACAGCATATTGTTACAGATCTTTGCTGCCTGCCCAGCGCTTCCTTCACCACAACGCACTTGTTTGCCACCCATGATATCAAGATAGGGTTCTGCACGTTTGCAGTCAGCTTCTGAACCGCCAATCATGAAGGTCAGCGTGCCAGCTTGTGCGCCTCCAATACCGCCAGAAACTGGTGCATCAATTGAGCCAAGTCCTTTTGCAGACGCATGTGCGTGAAATGCCTTTGCGCTATCGACATCAACCGTTGAACAATCAATCAGCAGTGCGCCTTTGGGCGTAACGGGTAGGATTTCTTCCATAACTGATAGAAGTATTTCACCATTTGGTAACATGGTAATCAAGACTTCTGCTTCAGCGGCTGCATCACTTGCGGTCAGGCATGTAATTATTTTTTCATCACTTGCAGCTTCAAGAATTGTTGGCGATGTATCAAAGCCCAGAACCTCGTGACCGGCCTTAACCAGATTGCTTGCCATGGGGAGACCCATGTTGCCCAGTCCAATAAATCCGATTGTCGCCATTTTACTTTACTCCTCAAATGTAAGTTCGTTTGTCTCAAGTGACGTTAGCATCAAATCAATACTATCCTGAGTCAATTCTTCCAAGGTTGCAGGTTGCCAGTTCGGCTTACGATCCTTGTCAATAATTTGTGCTCGAATACCTTCCAAAAAATCGCCATGTGACATGGAGCGATGGGTGAAGCGATATTCAAGTTTCAGGATATCTTCGATTGTTTGCGCTTTTCGTGCTTCGCGTACAATTTCAATTGCACAGGCAACTGAGAGGGGACAATTGCGGCGTATGAGTTTTGCTGCATTTAATTCCCAATCATCGCCATCAACTTCAAGAGATTGGATAATGTCTACTGCCGTTGGCTTGGAAAAATGCGTATCAATGGTTTTTTGATTAAGTGCCAATTCACCAGGGACGCATTGACGGGTAAAATTCTTGATGCAGTTGATATCGCCAGTTTGTTGCAGTTGTTCGATTAACTGCGGTAATGCTTCTTCTGGCACGAAGCTATCTGCAATGCCTGCATAGATGCAATCAGACGCGTTTAGTCTAGCGCCTGTTGCCCCAAGATATTCACCGATGGAACCTTTTGCGCGGGATAAAAAGTAATTTCCGCCTACATCTGGTACAAGCCCAATGCCACATTCTGGCATGGCAAAGAGTGTATTTTCTGTTACGATGCGGTGTGAGCCATGAGCAGAAATCCCAACGCCACCTCCCATGACGATACCATCCATAATGGCAACATAAGGCTTGGGGTAATTTTTGATTTTTGCATTGATGCGATATTCATCTGCCCAGAATTTTTGGCCGTAAGCAAAATTACCCGCCATGCCGGTTTTATAAAGATCAGCAATGTCACCGCCAGCGCAAAAGCTTTTTGATCCTTCCGCGTCTATAATGATGATTGAAACACTGTTGTCGTCTTGCCATTCATCCAGTGCCTTGCCAATGCTCATACACATTTCATAGGTCATGGCGTTAAGAGCTTGTGGGCGGGTGAGGGTAATACGACCTGCTTTGCTGACTGTGCGGATGTGAATGTCGTCTGTTTTTAACACCTGTCTCAAGCCTCTTTCAGCATGTCGCGAGAGATAATCATGCGCATGATTTCGTTTGTGCCTTCGAGGATTTGGTGAACACGAAGGTCTCTTACAACTTTTTCAATGCCATAATCTGAAAGATAGCCATAACCACCATGCAACTGTAGGGCATCATTGGCAACGCGGAAGGAGAGATCGGTTACAAGGCGTTTTGCCATGGCGCAATATTTGGTAGCATCTGGTGTCTTGTTATCGAGCTTCCATGCAGCTTGTCGCAGGAAGATGCGCGAAGCCTGCAGTTCCGTTTCCATATCGGCTAGGCGGAATTGAAGTGCCTGAAATTGCGATATGGATTTACCAAAGGCCTTGCGCTCTTTCATATAGGTAAGTGTTTTATCAAGGGCGAATTGTGCTGCACCCAAAGCAGAAGCTGCAATATTTAAGCGACCGCCATCAAGGCCAGACATGGCGTATTTAAAGCCAGCGCCTTCTTCACCGATCAATTGGTCTGCGGGGATTTTACAATCATCAAACAGGACTTGTGCAGTGGGTTGGGCGCGCCAACCCATCTTGCGTTCGTTTGCGCCAAAGGAAAGTCCTTCGGATGGGTTTTCGACCAATACGGCTGAAACACCTTTTGCCCCATCTTCACCTGTGCGCACCATGGCAAGGTAAAGTTCAGATGTTTCACCTCCGGAAATAAAAGTTTTGCCGCCATTTATTTTCCAGCCGTTACCATCTTTTTCCGCTTTGGTTTTAAGGGCAGCAGCATCAGAGCCTGATCCTGGTTCAGTTAGACAATAAGAACAATATTTCTCCAGGGTCATCATTTGTGGCAGCCACTTTTGGCGCTGTTCTTCGCTGCCATAGCTGTCGATCATCCATGCCGTCATGTTATGGATTGAAATGAATGAACCAATAGAAGGACAGGCATAAGCAAGTGCCTCGAAGATGAGGGTAGCATCAAAACGGGAGAGAGCCGAGCCACCCACATCTTCGCGCACATATATGCCTGCCATGCCAAGTTCACCTGCTGAACGCAGAACGTCTTTTGGAAATGAACCCTGCTCATCCCACTCAAGGGCATAAGGTGCAATTGCTTCCTGCCCAAAACCAAAGGCCATATCGTAGATAGCATTTTGTTCTTCTGTCAGGGCAAAGTTCATGGTTCTTTCCTTCTAACTTTTTCCCTCTCCCACTCGTTCGTTTTGCGGGAGAAGGGAGGTATTGTTTTAACCCATCGTTGGAATGCTAAATTCTGCGCCTTCCTTGATGCCTGATGGCCAACGCGAAGTGATGGTTTTTGTTCTGGTATAGAATTTAAATGCATCAGGGCCGTGTTGGTTCAAATCACCAAAGCCTGAACGCTTCCAGCCGCCAAACGTGTAATAGGCAAGTGGCACAGGGATTGGCACGTTGATGCCGACCATGCCGATATTAATGCGAGCTGCAAAATCGCGAGCTGCATCGCCATCACGGGTAAAGATTGCAACGCCATTGCCGTATTCGTGAGACATGGCAAGATCGAGACCTTCTTCATAATCTTTGGCGCGTACAACAGAAAGTACGGGGCCGAAAATCTCTTCCTTATAGATGCTCATGTCTTTTGTAACATTGTCAAATAGGCAGCCGCCAATGAAGTAGCCGTTTTCATAACCCTGCATTGTAAACTCACGGCCATCAACAACCAGATTTGCACCTTCTTTTACGCCTGCATCTATGTACCCTTTTACACGAGTATGCGCTTCCTTGGTGACCAATGGGCCAAAGTCTGCATCATCACCAGCGGTATAAGGTGCTATTTTCAGGTTCTCAACGCGTGGTGTGAGTTTCTCCATCAGGCGATCAGCGGTTTCTTCTCCCACAGGGACTGCAACAGAAATCGCCATGCAGCGTTCGCCAGCAGCGCCATAGCCTGCACCAATAAGTGCGTCTACTGCTTGATCCATGTCGGCGTCTGGCATGATAATCATATGGTTTTTAGCGCCACCAAAACACTGGACGCGTTTTCCGTTTGCACAACCACGTGTGTAAACATATTCAGCGATTGGCGTTGAACCCACAAAGCCAACAGCCATGATGTCTTCGTGATCCAAAATGCCATCAACAGCACCCTTGTCACCGTGGACAACTTGAAGCACGCCGTCGGGAAGACCTGCTTCTGACATTAGTTCTGCAAGCATAACCGGAACAGATGGGTCGCGCTCAGAGGGTTTGAGGATAAAAGAGTTGCCACAAGCAATTGCCGGGCAGAATTTCCACATTGGTATCATTGCTGGAAAGTTGAAAGGTGTAATGCCAGCAACCACACCAAGTGGCTGTTTAACCGAATGCATGTCGATGCCAGGGCCTGCGCCTTCAGTAAACTCGCCTTTTAGAAGATGCGGCGCGCCAATGCAAAACTCTGCCACTTCAAGGCCGCGTTGCACGTCGCCTTTTGCGTCTGGCACGGTTTTGCCATGTTCTGATGAAAGCATTTCGGCAAGCTTTTGCATGTCGCGGTTTAAAAGATCGACAAATTTCATCATCACGCGGGCGCGTTTTTGTGGATTTGCTGCACCCCATTCGATTTGTGCCTGTTTCGCACTTGCAACGGCCGCATTAAGTTCTTCAGCACTTGCCAGTGGCACTTGTGCCTGAACTTCACCAGTAGCTGGATTAAACACATCGGCTGTTTTGCCGGATGTGCCTTCGACGCGAGCGCCGTCAATGTAATGTGGAATGCTTCTCACCAGTATATCTCCTCAGAAAACTTTTTTAGTATTAGCTGTTTATTTTTAACCTATCTATAGGCTATAAATCCTTTTTATTGTGCAATAATGCACAAGGCTAAAATTACTCTACACCAAGAAGAGGCAAGTTTGAACTGGGATGATTACAGATATTTTCTAGCCGTTGCGCGCACGGGAAAACTCTCGCTTGCGGGGCAACAATTATCGGTTGACCATGCAACGGTTGGGCGCCGTGTTAAGGCATTGGAAGAATCGCTTAAAATTCATTTGTTTGATCGTAGTCCACAAGGCTATTCGCTGACGGATGCAGGTCAAAGTCTGGTGACCATCGCTGAAGCCATGGAAACTGGTGCCATTGCTGCGCAAACAGAATTTGGCGGTGAAGCTGATAGTGTTTCAGGTATAGTACGTGTGGGTGCACCTGAAGGCATGGCGACCAGTATTTTGGCGCAATGTGCAGCAGAACTTTGTGAAGAACACCCAAGGCTTGAACTTCAAATTATTGCAATGCCGCGTACATTTTCGCTTTCAAAGCGTGAGGCTGATCTGGCAATCGCGGTCTCTGCTCCGACATCGGGGCGTTTGAAATACCGCAAGATTTCTGATTATACGCTCCATCTTTATGGCACAAAAGAATATCTGCACGCGCAACCAGAAATCAATTCCGTGCCAGATTTAAGAAAAATACGTGGCATCGGATATGTACCTGATTTAATCTATGACAAGGAATTGGATTATATCCCGTTGCTTGGGCCAGACATCAAGCCTTATCTTACAAGCACAAGTGTCCATGTCCAATTAGAGGCGACTTTGGCAGGGGCGGGTGTTTGTATTCTTCATGACTTTATTGCCAAGCAATATCCACAACTTCAAAAAGTATTGCCGCAAGAAATCTCTTTTACACGGACATTTTGGTACATCGTGCATGAGGATTACGCTAAATTACAACGTATTAAAGTGGTCTCAGACAAAATTATTGACCACATTCGAAAACGGTTGAAACAAGTCTGATATGTTTGATTATTTTCTTATTATTTTTGCAGCTTTTGGCGCTGGTGTTTTAAATACGATTGCAGGTGGAGGAACATTTCTGACTTTTCCTGCGCTTGTTTTTATTGGCGTGCCACCAGTGATTGCTAATGCGACAAGCGGGGTTGCGGTATTCCCTGGGTATTTAAGCGGTGCGCTTGGGTTTAAAAAAGAACTTCAGGTTTTTAACCGAAAACAGCTTGTTCGCTTGAGTTTGATTACAGTTATTGGCGGTCTGGTCGGTTCTCTTCTTTTGTTGGTTTCTTCCAATAAGGCTTTTTCAATTGTAGTTCCTTTCCTGCTGTTTGGTGCAACACTGACGTTTCTGTTTGGTGACAAGATTAGATCATGGGCTGAAAGCAAAAGCCGTTCTGTAACGCCGTTTGGTGCTTTTGGCTTGTTTTTGGTCAGTATTTATGGCGGCTATTTTAATGGTGGCTTGGGTATCATTCTGCTTGCACTTTTTGCGCTTTGGGCAATGCAGGATATTCATGAGATGAACGGGTTGAAAAACGGACTTTCGTTCGTACTATCTGCTATTTCAGTTGCTGTTTTTGCAATTGGTGGGCTGGTTGAATGGCGTTATGCAATTGTAATGATGATTGCCGCGACAATTGGCGGTTATGCAGGCGCACCGATTGCCCGGGCCTTGCCTAAAGAAATCGTTCGAATCCTCATCGCTATTGTTGGCTTTAGCATGAGTGCTATTTTCTTCTGGCGG
Source organism: uncultured Rhizobiaceae group bacterium (assembly GCA_937944165.1). Classification (GTDB taxonomy): domain Bacteria; phylum Pseudomonadota; class Alphaproteobacteria; order Rhizobiales; family Rhizobiaceae; genus JAALLB01. The sequence continues at coordinate 8,754 of CALDZF010000262.1, forward strand.
TTGATTGCCTAATTTTTGCGTTCAATCGTAAAGCGGGCTGCTTCAATTAGAATATCTGCTTTTTCACGAAAAGGTTCGAGCGTTTCAATTGCCTGTGCCAATAAATCTTTTGCGCGTTGTTGCGAGACTCCAAGGCCGTAAAGTGAAATGAGCGTACCTTTGCCTTTGTTTGCATCTTTGGCTACTTGTTTACCCATGGTTTCAGCGTCTGAGGTTACGTCCAAAATATCATCTGCCAATTGAAACGCTTGGCCTATAATCTTACCAAATTCATGCAGGCGTTGGCGGTCTTCGTGTGAGGCATTGCCTAATATTGCGCCAGCTTCACATGCACATCTAATCAGAGCCCCTGTTTTCATAGCCTGCAGAGTGAGGATTTCCCGCTCGCTGATTACAGGTTGTTTTTCTGCTTCCAGATCCAGCATTTGGCCACCAACCATGCCGCCAAGGCCAGCAGTTTGGGCATAGAGTTTTACAAGCTCAATTCTGGTTTGTGGGGCGCTATGAGTTTCTTCGCGCGATAGAATATCAAAGGCAAGTGTTAAAAGTGCATCGCCTGCTAGTATGGCAGTTGCTTCATCATAAGCTTTATGTGTTGTGGGTTTGCCACGGCGCAGATCATCATCGTCCATGGCTGGTAGATCATCATGTACCAGAGAATAACAATGTATACATTCAAGGGCAGAGCCTGCAATGGCTGCTTGTTGGGGGCTGATGCCAAATATGGCAGCACTTTCCATCACTAAAAAGGGTCGCAGTCTTTTGCCGCCATCAAGTGCTGCATGGCTCATAGCTTGCATCAAACGTTGTGGGCGGGCAATCTCACCTTCAAAAGTTGTATCAGCCAGAAAAGTTTCCAGAGTGCGCTCAACCGTTGTCGCATGGGATTTTAAAAGTGCTTTGAACTCTTTTTCGGGATTTGACATAATAACCTGATTATAAATTCATGAGTGTATTTCTTGAGGATTTTCGTGACACTTTGGCTCGTTTGCGTCAAGCATAGTTTCGCTTTGCAAAACTTTGCTTTAAAAGAACGCCATGGCAAAGAAAGCAACCCTATCTGCTTCAAAGAAAGCTGCACTAAAGCAAAATACCAAGTCTGATAAAAAAGATGTGGAAGGCGTTACTATGTCTGGCAAAAACCGCAAACGCAGACGCTCCGTAAAAAGTTTTGTCACTCGCTTTGTTTTGGCTTTTACAGTTTTAATTTTTTTAATACCTGCACTCTTACTCACACTTTACCGCTTTGAATTTGTCCATCCGTTTTCAACGCTGATGGTGAGGGAAGCGCTAATTGGCCATGGTGCAAAGCGCGAGTGGATTGATATAAATGATATGGCACCGGTGCTTTATCAATCCGTGTTAAGTTCCGAAGATGGTCAGTTTTGTTCGCATTCTGGCGTTGATTGGGGTGCGCTTAATCAGGTGATTGAGGATGCCATAGATGGTGAGAAAACCCGAGGTGCCAGTACCATCACTATGCAATTGATGAAGAACCTTTTTTTATGGCCTGACCGCTCCTTTATTCGCAAAGCACTTGAAATTCCCTATGCATTGATGGCGGAGTTAATCTTGCCGAAAAAACGCATTATGGAAATTTATCTCAATGTTGCGGAGTGGGATAAAGGGATCTTCGGGGTTGAACTTGCTGCAAAAGGTTATTTTGGCCGAAGCGCTGCAAAGCTTGGCCCGCGTTATTCATCGCTTCTTGCGGTTACCTTGCCAAACCCGAAAAAACGCAACGCAGCAAAACCAACACGTTCAATGGATAGAGTAGCGCGAATCATTCAAAGAAGAGCAAAGGTATCAGGTGCATATGTGCAATGTTTGAAATAACTGCCTTGCTTGCGGGTATGGCAAAAAAAAACAGATTTGGTATAGCCAAACACCCCTAAAATATGTATATGACAATCCAACAAGAAGTTTTTAGGCTCTTGCGATGGGCGACTGTCGTTACCAAAGAGCCTTTTTTATGTTAAATCGGAGTGAGTACAATGGCTGTACCTAAGAGTAAGATCACACGTATGAAGCGTGGTTTCCGTCGTTCAGACAGTGCTTTAAAGGCTAAGGCATACGTGGAAGACAAAGATTCAGGCGAATTGCGCCGCCCACACCACATTGACCTGAAATCAGGTATGTATCGTGGTCGCCAAATTCTTGAACCAAAAGATTCTGTTTAATTTAATGGATTTATAAATTAAAAAGGGTTGACCAATGTGTCAGCCCTTTTTTTTGACATGATTTGCGCAAATCATGTTAGGCCTGTTGTAATGTAAAGCTACCGGGGTAAATTAAAATGCTTACTAATGTTCCACTATTGATTGTTCCATTCATCGTTTACAATATTCAGATTTTTTTGAATGGCGGCGCTGCCATTTGGGATAATCAGGTTACACAACTGACAATGATTTCAGGCGCTACATGGGTAATGACCATGGGCGATTTGATGATTGGTCTTGGGTTGTTACTTTTATTTTTTGAAATCATCAAAGCAACGCGCGTAGGTGCAAATTCTATTATTGACCATCTGCTATCCACATTTGTATTTATTGCTTTTTTAGTAGAGTTTTTGATTGTGGCAAGCGCTGCGCATTCAGTGTTTTTCATTTTGATGATTATTGCGCTGATTGATGTTCTTGCTGGTTTCTCCGTTTCAATCCGCTCCGCAACACGCGATGTGCAAGTGGGCGGCGGTGGCGGTTATGGCGGATATTAAAACCGCCATACCATTGTTTTCCACTGTTTCCCATTGTAACTAACACCATTGATATTAAAGGGTTTTATTGCCTTTCTTGTGTTTCATTGTTTCCTGTTGTAGTCTGTAAGCAACGATTGAAAGTAAGATTGATAGTAAGAATCTTTTTTGAGGTGTTTTCATGGCTGGTGGTGCGAATCTGCTGACTGATACCAAAATCAAAGGGGCTAAAGAACGCGCCCGATTACGCGATGGTGAAGGACTTTGGCTGAACGTTTCAAACGCTGGCAACAAAACATGGGTTTATCGTTGGGCTAGGGGTGGTAAGGCGCGGGAAATCGGCCTTGGTAGCTATCCAGCGGTTAGCCTTTCTAATGCTAGGGATTTGGCAATAGAATGCAGGGCGATGGTTGCTAACGGCCTTGATCCTAAAAGTGAACGCAATAAACAGGCTGAACCTACATTCAAGGAATGCGTGGCTAAGTTTCTTGAAGCGCGTGAATCTGAATGGAGCAATGCAAAGCATCGTCACCAATGGCGGCAAACATTAGGTTCAGCCTATTGTAGTCATATCGAGAATATGAGGGTTTCTCAGATTACTACCAATGATGTAATTGCGGTATTGCGTGAACCTTGGCAATCACGTCCTGAAACCGCCTCAAGGCTTAGAGGCCGTATTGAACGCGTTCTTGCCTTTGCAAAGGTTAAGGGCTGGCGCGATGGTGATAACCCTGCAACATGGCGTGGTAATCTTAAGGAAGCCTTGCCAAGCCAAAGAAACCGTGAACGCGGTCATTTTAAAGCCCTTCCCTATAAAGATATGCCTTCATTCATGGAGACATTGAAACAACGCCCTGCTGATGCTGCAAGGGCATTGGAATTGCTAATTTATACCGTTGGCAGGCCAAAGAACGTACTTGAAGCAAGGTGGGCAGATATTGACCTTGAAAACAAGCTTTGGACAATACCAGCGCCCGATACCAAAACCAAAAAAGAATATCTTGTTCCACTATCCAATGCTGCAATTGCAATCTTGCAACCCATGCATGAGGTTCGCCATTCTGCTTATGTATTCGCAGGCCAAAGACGCGGCAAAGGTGTTCAAAAAGACAAGCATTTATCTAGCATGGTAATGGAATTGCTTTTAAAGCGCATGGAAATAACTAACGCAACGCCTCATGGCTTTCGTTCTTCATTCCGTGACTGGTCAGGTGACCAAACCAACTTTGACCGTGAAACGTTAGAATTATGTCTTGCGCATTCCGTAGGCAACAAAACAGAACAAGCTTACCGCCGTTCAAGTGCTATAGAGAAAAGGCGTATCGTGCTTAATGCATGGGCTGATTATTGCAATGGATTAGAAACTCAAAAAGTGGTTCAATTGCATGGATAGAATTGAAGGTGAATTTGATCACATCAATATTCATGAGTTTGACGCCGCCTTTTTTGCTAAGAAAATTACAGAAGAGTGGGGAAAGCACAGACATAACACACAGGATGTCGAAAACCCCATTTGGGAATATTATGAAGGTAGCTATGTTTGGTTTGTTCAAGCAGTCGATTTGGGTATTGATACCTATCTACAAGTTTGCTCTCCCTCTCCTGCTTATGGAGGTGCTACAGAACAAGAAATTAGAGAGCTATTAGGTCAGTCGGCTAACAAACAATCTGAATACCCGCCAAGTAAGTATAGTTCTCTTCGGCACGTTTATTTAAATAATTTAGTCAAAAATGTTTATAGTGATGTTGAGAAAATAATTGGTGAGCCATTGCCAGATACAGATAATCTTGAAATTGAAGATGTTTGGAAAGAAATTTATCCTAGAAGTAGATATGCGGAAAGGCTTGCTAGGTTTCTTGAACTAAACTTCCCATTGGACACAACAGAATCACTTTATGCTAATCTCCTGCATAAAATTGCAAAATTAGATGAACGCACATCCCGTATTGAAGGTTCGTATCAGACAATTCGCAACAATATTAGCAAAGCAATAATTGAGGGAATTGAGATCGGTAAAGAGCTAGAGTTCTTACGACAAAGACCTAGAGAAAAGGCTTACATTACTGGCTGGAAAAATCTGGATGGAATATCGAAAGCTAATTTTGAAAAAGCCTCTAAATATTCGAATAGAAATCTTTCCATTTTTAATAAAATGGGAAAATTGATAAAAGCGGGTCATACGCAATCACGATCTGCTGAAATTACTATTAGAAAGTTGAAATTAGGTATTTCAGCCAAGCAGGTGATAAGAATTTATAAAAAATTTAACTCTTAAACAAAGTTGGACACTTGCGGTGAATGTCCAAAAAACATACGCCAGACTGTCATCATCATTAACCAAAAATATTGGAGATTGTGATGACACAGTCAAATATGGGCGCAATGACAATTCAGGAGTTCATGGATTGGGCGAGCGTTTCACACACCACCGTTTATAAGCAAATTAATAAAGGCAAGTTACGTGCGGTCAAATCAGGCCGCAGGACTTTAATTCCTTATGAGAGTGCAAGATCATGGCTTGATAATCTGCCACAGATTGGTGGTGCGTCATGAGCTACCAAAGAAAAACCCCAATGCTGCTTGCAGGCGGCAAAGGGGGTATAAATTTTCAAAATACTTTACACGAATTTTATAACCATACCCCTCAAGAAATGCAAGGTGTAATTCGCCTTATGCATCATCATGGGTTGCAGGTATCAACAGCTCGTTTGGTATGTGAACTGTCTGGTTATGGGAGGGTGTCTAAATGAAAACCCCTCATATATTTAAAGGCAAATCAGGCAAACGCTTCATTGTTACAAAATCCCCTAAAAGTGTTTTTACAAAAGCTAGCGAGGATGAAATTACAAGAAAATGCCTTGAGTGCCTTAAAGTCATACCAGCCAAAGCAAAACAACAATATTGCAAACCCTTGCCAACGCTTAATCGGTTGGAAGAATTGTTTGTCTTTGATGTTTTGAAAGGCACTATTCATCATAAGAAATCACGCGGTGGTATGAATGCTGGTGATTTGGCTGGTTGTTACACGTATGGCTATGTTCAAACTTATGTGGACTATACCCCCTATCGCAACCATCGCTTGATTTTTAAATATCATTATAAGCGTAATCCAGTAGGCATTTTGGATCATATTGACGGTAATCGTTCAAATAATTCAATTATGAATTTGCGTGAAGTAACTGCTTTGCAAAATGCACAAAATCGCCATGCCTGCAATTCAAATACAGGGATTATCGGGGTGTCTTATTGTTCAACCTCAAGGCGCTATTTGGCTGATATTGGATATAATAACCAAACCGTTCACCTTGGCAGATACATAAATCTTGATTGCGCAATTAAGGCGCGAAAACACGCTGAAAGTATCTTGTTCACACTACCCCAAACTATGGAGGTGGCTTAACATGAACCAGCTTAGACCTATCAGTGAGATTTTAAATAATCAGCCTCAATTCCTAAGATTACCAATAAAAGAAATAGCTTCCCTTTATGAGGGGGGCTTGTCACTTATACCATTGGGTGGTGAAGACGGCAAAACGCCTTTGGTGGGCTTTGCAGGACGTAATAGACTGCCTTTAGATGTTGTAACCGATAAACTTACCAAAGCTAACTCAAACGTCTATGGAGTGCGGTTAAAAGGGCTTACGGTAGTTGATGTTGATAAAGACGATAAAGCCAACCGCGCCTATGTTAAAAAGCGATTTGGGCATAGTCTTTTGACGGTTCAAACACCACGTGGCTTGCATCTTTATTTTGCAGGTGAAACGCCAAATATGGCTATCAAGGAAAACAATCTGGCAATAGATATAAAGTCAGGTGAAAACTCTTATGTAGTGGGTGCAGGATCAATCAGACCTGATGGTGGTGAATACAAGTTTTTGATAGGTGATTATTCTAAAATAAAACAATTGCCACCCTTCAAAGACGCATTTGTCAAAGCCATAAGTGATCAGGTTGGCAAGGTTAAAGAAGGTGAGCGCTTCCAAAGAGTTTTGTTTCCCAAAGCGATTGAATTTTCACCTTGTTGTGACAGTCTGGAAGAGTTAATCCAAGAATTGCAGGGTGAAGTTAATTATCTTTGTGAAAACCCTGAAACCATCGCTCAATCAGAAATTATCAAAACAGCAAAATGGGCTTGGCAAAAGCGCCTTGAAAACAGCTTATATGCGGGGGAACATTCAGCCGTGAAAACTACTAACTTTGAGTTTAAGAGATTAATGGAGGTTAAGGATGGTGAACTTGGCTTGGCATTGCTTCACACACTAAGGCACAATCATTCAGGTAAAAGACGCATTGGCAAACCTTTTCCGATTTGCCGCCAAGCTATGGAAAAAGCAAATATCATAAATGGATGGAAGTCAGATAAATATCAACGTGCAAAAATAGCTATATTGAAAGTTGGTTTAATTAAATTAACGAAACGGGGTGGATTGAATAAAGGCGCTAGTCTCTACCAATTCAACTTACCTCAACACCATAAGAAGAAACAAGAAAGTTTAAAGAAGGAGGGAAGAAGGGTTTTTATTACTTAGTGTCGATATTTCAACCAGTGGAACTGAATAGCAAGATGAATAATCAGATTGAAAAATACGCATTAGACCAATTCGGCAATTTAAAACCTAGAAGTGAGGTGTTCGCACAAGAAAAGCATAAGGCAATGCTTGATGGTGGCTTAAATTCAAATAAACAGGGGCAGGAATCGCAAGTGGAGGGCAAACCATCCCCAAAAGGTCATATGCCGCGCAAAAACGCGTACTGGCGCGCCATGCAAGACTAAGATTGTTAGTGGTAAAAACCGTTGCAGAATGCATGGTGGCTTATCTACAGGCGCAAAAACCCATGAAGGTATAGAACGCATAAGACAGGCACAAATAAAACGATGGAAATTACATAAATATCAATCGTAGTTTTGATTATGGAATTCGCTTTTATAACTGCATATGTGTCTATTAATACAACCCTCGCGCGCAGGAGTCATGGATATCATGGGGTGTAATATTTACCAAACCAAGCTTTAACAAACATCGTCGGCAATACTGTTTCCATATAATTAATGATTTAACATTTTTTACCAATCTACGTATTCTGCCTGTCGATATTTTTTATAAATTGGATTTAAATAAATGAGTAATTAAATTATCTTGATTTTAGTTTGTGAGCGGAGAAGCTTCGTCTTAACGAGCTTCTTATAGAGAACAAGAAAACATTTAAAAGGCTTTCTTGTTAATTGGCGTTTAACAAACTGAAATGCTCAAGAAGGCTGGCAACAAGATACGATAAAACGGCAGCAAGTTACCTTGGCTTCATTCAAATCGCAGCCGTAAGGCTTTGGGTAAGGAGTTTGTCAACATGACCTAGGTTTTTTCGCTTCTGGCACTCACCTGCCGTTACTCAATTTTACAAATACCTACTCAGCAAAATAATTGAAAACTCTAGTTGACTTTTCTAGGACTTTGTTCCTATTTTGTTCTTACTCATGATTAAATGATTTAGGAGCGGACTTGGTGCGTAAACCTCAGACGATAGAATATCTGTATCTGGATTTTGACGGGTTCTTTGCATCCGTTGAACAACAGGCTAGGCCACACTTGCGCGGTAGCAGCTTTGATATGTTTCTGGATATAACCTGTGAGTCTGGAGCCTAGAACCATCTGAATTTAAACAGTTCTGGTTCGGTGGCCTAGAAGGAAGAGGTAAGAAAAAATTCTTATTACGGGAAGGCGAGATTAAAGATCAATTCTTTAGATTGGAAGGGCTTCCAAATCAGGTTAAGGTGACTTTTATTGAGGAAAACCCAAGCTATGTTGAAGACCATATCGCAGCATTTGATGGGAAAATTTGTCATATAGAGTTCATTTTTCAAAAAAAGAAATATCCCGATTTACGTACTGAATCGGTCTTATACATACCTTGCCGCGAGTATTTTATCCGAGCTGGGATGATTGGGAATAAATCGTAAAAACACTCGCGCAAAAATATGGTATATATTGTCTTGTGACAACCGTGGGAAAACAGAGAAGTTAAAAGAATAGCAAATAGATACCAGCGCCAGTTTCAAGGAATTGGAAAGGATAATCCGCGGTCAAATTTCAAACTGAGACACTACCAAAAAACGGTAGAAAAACTGTTGTTGGAAGCTTAGTGACTAGTAATTCATGGAAATCAGCATCATAATAACTTTCAATATTGAGTGATTCGACGATGATTGGATAGTGAGTTTTTTAAGGACAGGAACGAACAAGAAGTGCAGAGAATGAAAGCAATGCTAGAAGCGGCGTTTCCAAGAACAGGGACAGACGGATGAAGAAAACAACACTAGCTTTTGTCATATTTTTTCACACTGTATTCAGTGCCGAAGCCAGTTGCCGCCGTGGACTAGACCTTGAAAATACGTTTCAATCTGTGATGCACACTGAAATTAAGTATCTCTTTTGTCTACATAATCAACAGAATGACTTTATAAACGATCAAAATCGCATTATTTCAGAACAAGCTGACGAAATTATCTATCTGATCAGAGAAATTGAAGGCATGAGAGATGCCATCGCAAATCAAAAGTACGAGATTGATAAAATAAAAAGAAAAATTAATTAATTCAAACAAAAACACTTTCCAATAAGTCGCAAAAATAAAATTGCAAAGAGACAACATTGCTGGCAGCTTCCCTACCTTCCACAATCTAAAAGCCCATGCGTCTAATGTGCGACGTTTTCCCTATAGGTGTTCATAACGGCCATAAATGGCAGTTAAAAAAATTCAATAGTAAGATATATAATAAGATTTTTTTCTAAAAATTAATAATTATCACATTAAAACAGAAGCTTAATATCTTTATATAGCGGATATTAAAACCGCCATATAATCTTATTTTAAGCGCCTGTATCAGCTTCCAGATTAACCGCTTCAATTGCAGCAACTGCACAAGCCTCATCTGCATCTGACATATCGCCGGAAATACCGACAGCGGCAATAATATTGCCGTTTTTGTCTCTTGCAAGAACACCGCCTGGAACGGGTACAACGCCGCCTTCAATAACTGAATTTACGCCTGCCAAAAAATGTGGGCGGGTTTCTGCCTGTGCATTTAGCCAGCGGGTTCCTGTTCCTGTAGCCAATGCGCCACGTGCCTTGCCGCCTGCTACCGCATAACGACCAATCGAAGCGCCATCTTGTGATTGGAAAGCTTTAATATTGCCGCCTGCATCCAATACGATACATGCCAAAGGTTTGAAACCTTCTTTTGCGCCATGGGCGAAAGCTTGATTAATAATACGGTTGGCTCTTGTTAGTGATAAAGTTGCCATGTCAAATTCCTCTTGTGTTGAATTGATTTGGTATAATATTAGCCTATTGTATTGATTAAAACTATTGCTCGTTTTGAGTAAGTCTTTTTCTATTTGTTGTATGGGAAACATTAATGATAAGAAATTTCGCCCTTCCTGGTAGGTCGCCTGTTTATGCGAGTGAGTGTGCCGTTGCTACTTCTCATGCGCTTGCAACGACTACAGCGCTTTCAATTTTGAAAGAAGGGGGTAATGCGGTGGATGCAGCAATTGCAGCCTCTGCATGTCTTTGCGTGGTTGAGCCTCATATGACCGGTCTTGGCGGTGATTGTTTTGCCATTATCGGTGAGGCTGATGGAACGCTTCATGGACTTAATGGGTCAGGACGTTCTGCCAAAGGTGCAAATCTTGATTGGTATTTGGACAATGGTTTCATGTCTCTTGAAGAAACATCTCCTCATGTGGTTACAACGCCAGGTGCTGTGAAAGCATGGGAGGCCATGCATCAAAAGTTTGGGCGAACTGATTTTACCAGACTTTTTGCCGATGCCATTCATTATGCAGAAGAGGGTTTTCCTGTAGCGCCTCGTGTTGCGAAGGATTGGGCTGCAAATGTTGATAAACTAAACAAGAATAAAGCGGCAAGTGCAAACCTTTTGAAGAATGGCGCATCGCCCAAAATTGGCGAAAAGTTTCACATGCCGCTTTTGGCAAAGACCTTGCGCGAAGTTGCAATCAAAGGTGCATCTGCAATTTATGAAGGTGAAATTGCCAAAGATATTGCAGACAGTGTTCAATCATTAGGCGGATTTTTGGCTGAAGAAGATTTGGCAAATGTTTCGGCTGATTGGGTTGATTTGATTTCAACGGATTATAAAGGCCACACGCTGCATGAAATCCCACCCAATGGGCAGGGTCTCACTGCGATCATGCTTGTTAAGCTTCTGGCTAAATTAAAATCAGGTGAGGGTGTTAATTCTGTTGAGCGTGCGCATTTGGAAATGGAGCTTGGACGGATTTCTTACGCAGCGCGCGATGCATATATCGCGGATGCTGATCATATGAATACTTCTGTCGAACAGCTTTTGTCAGACGGTCATATTAATGAACTTGCAAAACTCTATAACCCGAAAGCGCATAATCCGGATATTGCGCTACCGGATCCGGCGGGGGCGGATACAATTTATCTATCAGTCGTTGATCGTGACGGTATGGCGGTTTCATTTATTAATTCTGTTTTTAGCTGGTTTGGGTCAGGTATTATGGCGCCAAACTCAGGTATTATTTTACAAAATCGCGGCAGTGGGTTTAATCTCATTCGAGGTCATGCCAATGCGATTGGTTCATCCAAGCGCCCGTTCCATACCATCATCCCTGCAATGGTGACGAAGAATGGAAAAATCTCACATTCATTTGGTGTGATGGGCGGTTCTTATCAGGCTATGGGACACGCCCATGTTCTTTCCAATATGCTCGACTATGGCATGGATCCACAACAAGCGCTCGATGATCCGCGTATTTTCTGGGATGCAGAAGGTGCTTTGCAATTAGAGGCGGGCATCAGTGAAGAAGTGCAAACTGGACTGGAAGCCAAAGGTCACACGTGTATGCGCGGCGCTGTGCATGGGGGTGGGCAGATTGTCCAGATTGACCATGAGCAAGGCGTGCTGATTGCTGGTTCCGACCCACGCAAGGATGGCATGGCGGGTGGGTGTTAAATTGCCTGCTGATTGGTTTTGCTGAATGGTGGGGGGGTAGAGGTTACCAAGATTTTAAATGGTGCAAATGATTGCAAAGAATCTGTAATAATCTCGGAGAAAACTTAATCAAGCTCAGACAAGCGTTGATGCAAAGTTTATATACTTTTCATTTCATTTGGTATTTTAATGGCAACCCCATGCTATTCTTCGGTTGCTAAATAATATAAAACCAATCTAATATTGCTATAAATTAACAAAATAGATTTTTCTTAGGGAGTGGCTAGGTTGTTCTCAAATTTTGATATTCAACTACCAAAATCCGTCACCTTTTGGATTGGCACATTTGTTGCGGCATTCTCTATTTTCTCTAGTTGGACTCAGATTGTGTCTTTCTCAAAATTCACCTTGTTTTTAAGTCGGAATTGGGGAGAAGCTTGCCGTTTCTTTTGGAGTAAAATATTTGAAATATTGAAGCTTGATATAGAAGTTGATAATTTAGTCTCCGTACTAATCACATCCTGTTTTTTAATTTTTGGAATATTATTGAGAACAACGACGACGCAGCAAGGAGAACAAATTTTAAAAGAAACTAGTGTGTATCCAAAATATTCAAAGTTTCATAAATATTTTTTTTATCCAATAATTATCGCTGTTATAGTATTCATTACATATGCTGTGTCAAAAGATACAACTTATTATCTTTATGTAGGATTTTTTTTTAGTACAGGGTGGCTTCTAATATTGTATGAAACTAAAAAGGTAAAAAACGATATAATCTATGGCAAATCCCGCAAATTAGCGATAGCATTATTTTTCTCATTGTTTACAATTTTTTTATTGGTATTACTGCCATTAGCTATAGTTGAGGGTGACACATCCCTTTTCAACGGCGACAATCCAACACTAAATGAGAATTTAATACTGACTGTCTTAATTGGTGGAGGTGTTGCATATTCCGTGTATTGGGTCATTAATAAGTTAGGTAAACGCAGGCTTCATTTTAGCGGGTTTATAAGTCAAGTCCTATTTATCTCACTGGGGATCGTTTTTTTCTTCACAATAAATGGTCTTGCTTTAATTTTAGAAAAAATATCACATTCAACCTAATGCGGATTATATAGATAAAATCGCTAAAATTTAAGTTTTTTCCGCAAGATAGACATTGATATCTTAAATTCGAACGGCAATGATGGTTCATCATCTGTCGTTAATATCTACACCGGTAACAAGCCATTAATATGTGGTCTGACAATCACCGATACCGTTTCTCAATATACTCTTGAACAAGCTTCCTGAAATCGCCTGCAATGTTTGGTCCGCGTAGGGTGTGGGCTTTTTTGCCGTCTATATAAACGGGGGCGGCGGGTTCTTCGCCTGTGCCGGGCAGTGATACTCCAATGTCTGCGTGTTTGGATTCGCCCGGGCCGTTTACGATGCACCCCATGACGGCGACTTTTAAATCTTCAACGCCCGGGTATTTGGTTTTCCACTCCGGCATGTCTTCGCGCAATTGCTTTTGAATATCACTTGCCAGCTCCTGGAAGACCGTAGAAGTTGTGCGCCCGCAGCCTGGACAGGCGGCGACGATGGGTACGAATGAGCGAAAACCCATGGTTTGTAAGAGTTCTTGTGAAACTTGAACTTCGCGCGTTCTGTCACCACCTGGTTCAGGGGTTAGCGAGATGCGAATGGTGTCACCGATGCCTTGTTGCAAGAGTATGCCCATAGCGGCAGAAGATGCGACA
>CALDZF010000263.1 GCA_937944165.1 uncultured Rhizobiaceae group bacterium
TCTTCAGAAAAAAGTTCTAAAAGCAAATCAGGCATTACAAAGAACCTTTCATAAACGCATGCACTTTATTTGAGTGCCTGTCCTCACAGCAAAGCTGCTGCGGGCAAGGCGGGCGGGAAGGTATCTCTTCAGAAAAAAGTTCTAAAAGCAAATCAGGCATGAATCAAATCTGTGGCTTAATAAATCGTACCTGCGACATAGCAAGGCCTGTTTAAAATGTCACCTGTTTGTATCAATGTTCGTCAGAAGAATTCTCAACAGGGTTACTATGGCTGCCATCGCAAAAAGGTGCCTTTACAGTTTCTTTACAGGTACAGAAAAACTTGGCTCCACTTTCTTCTGCTGTCCATTTCATTGGTGTGAAACTACTGCCTTTATGCGAGCCATCACAAAAGGGTTGTTTGGATGATTTTCCACAAGTGCACCAGAAATATGATTTGCCTGCTTCAACTTCCACACGTTCAGGGCTGTTGCCTGCTCTAACTGGTTTATCCATTTTCTTTACCTTTAATAGTTTATTCCAAATCGCCGATATACTCTTGCTATCAACCATGCAGGCCCAATAAAAATCAAATGTGGGTTATTAAAAACCGACGGCCAATTACCTTCAATTCTATGGCCAATTATTAAACTAATCCAAGACACTACAAAAAGTGGTATGGAAAGGTAAGTCGTAGCACCTGCCATTACCGCATCCAGCCAGAATATTGTGCCTATAAAAACAACTGCAATTAACCCCAGGCTTAATGTCAAACGCATTGATAGTGATGCGAAATAAATTAATAGCATCAGCGTTACCACAAGCATTGCACCATTAAATAGCAATGCGCTTGCATGAATTGTTGCTAAAAGCGCCCAAACAGCAAGGGGTTCAAATATCCAATGAATTATCAAATTAATACGATTGCGGTGACTTTCTTCGTACTCTTCAAACAATCTATCAATTTGGGGTAATATCATCCCTTACTCCGTTTAAGATGCTCATCCAATCGGGGCATAATTTCTACAAAATTACAGGGCATGTGGCGATAATCCAATTGTTTTATGAGAATACCATCCCAACCATCCTTGCAAGCACCTGGCGAACCCGGCAGGCAAAAAATAAATGTTGCACCACAAACACCTGCTGTTGCGCGCGACTGAATGGTTGAAGTACCAATTTTTTCATAACTCAAGCGATGGAATGTCTCAGAAAATCCATCCATGCGTTTTTCAAATAATGGCTCTATCGCATCAGGTGTAACATCGCGACCAGTAAATCCAGTGCCACCTGTTGTGATAACCACATCAATATTTTTATCTTCAATCCATTGTTTAACTTGTTTTTGGATGGCGGGAATATCATCCGTCACAATTTGACGATCTGCCAATTTGTGCCCTGCACTTTCAATTCTATCAGCTAATGTTTTGCCTGATTTATCTTCCTCAAGACTGCGCGTATCAGATACAGTAAGCACCGCAATGCCAACAGGAATAAATTGTCTGGTTTTATCAATTCGCGACATAATGCTACCTTATGAAACTGTAGTAGCACATGCAACACACCACCAGTTAGGATATCTTTGTAAAATTTGTTTTGAGGCAATCTCTGCTTCCAAGAGATTATCATAAAGACCAAAACAAGTTGCACCAGACCCACTCATGCGTGCAATGTTCGCATTGGTATTTTCCAATGCATCAATGATATTTTGAATAATCGGTTGGATTTCAATCGCTGGCATTTGCAAATCATTTCTCAACGACTTTAAAATTTTCAAGTCATGCAAATTGTTAATCGCCACATCTGTTATTGCTGGGTTATTTTTTGTTGCAAGTTTTTTAAAAATTTCGGGCGTAGACACTTCTACATTTGGATTTACCAAAACCATAAAAAATAGTTCTTTGGTTTTAATTGGCGTGATTTTTTCACCAATGCCTTGTGCGCGCAAAGGCTTTGAATGAAGGCACATTGGTATGTCTGCCCCAAGCTCAAATGCTACTGCTGCCAAATCAATGTTACTTTGCCAATATGCCTGCAATGCCAGTAATGTTGCAGCAGCATCTGCAGAGCCGCCTCCAATTCCGCTGGCAACGGGCAGGTTTTTTGTAAGAGTAATTTCAACTGGCGCAAGCTGTTTATCCAGATCATGTATTTTATAGGCAAGCGCCAATGCAGCCCGACTGACCAAATTATTGGCACCCTCATCCAACTCTTGAGCAAACGGCCCTTCAATTTTTAAAGTAATTAAAGAGGAAGCGTTTAGTTTTTCTTTTATGGCGATAACATCACCAAATTCCGTAAAAACTACTAAAGTATCTAATATATGATAACCATCATCTTGCTGAGCAGTCACATGCAAGGCAAGATTAATTTTTGCATGGGCAACCCGCTCAAGCATTATTCAGCCTTCGCGGCATCTTCCGTTTCAGGTTTCAAACCTTCTTTCAGCTTCTTCTCAATTGCGTCTGGATCATCTGGTGGCGTTTCGGCAGCCAATGCAATTTTCCATTGAAACGTTGCTTCCAGCTTTCGTCCAACTTGCCAATAGGCATCGCCCAAGTGGTCATTTATTGTTGGGTCTTGCGGCATTAAATCAACGGCTTTTTCCAGTTCGCGCACTGCATCTTCATACTGGCCAAGGCGATAATATGCCCAACCAAGACTATCGACGATAAAGCCGGAACGAGGTCGCAAATCAACGGCTTTTTTAATCATCTCAACGCCTTCATCAAGATTGATACCTTGGTCAATCCATGAATAGCCCAGATAATTTAAAACCTCTGGTTGATTGGCAGAAAGGTCAAGCGACTTGATGAAGTTAGGTTCTGCTTTGTCCCATTGTTTAAGGCGCTCATAAGCAATGCCCCTGCGATAAAACAGCGTCCAATGAAAAGATTGCGGCGTGCCAATAACATTTACCGCATCATCATAGACCTGTGCAGCTTCTTGATAGCGCTCGTCACGTGCCAATACACTGCCAAGAGCCAAATAACCTGTTAGGTCAGAAGTATCACGCTCAATGAGAGCTTTCAGTTCTGTAACGGCTTCTTCTTTTTTCTCCAGCCTTGAAAGGTTAGTCGCTTTCTCAAGCTTGGCTATACGAATAAAGGGCGATGTTTCAGAAACCGCCGAATAATAAGTATTCGATTTTTCATAATCACCTTGCTGTAAATAAAGTTCGGCCAGAGCAATTTGAACAACATCGCTTTTTGGAGCTAACGAACTTGATATTTGCAAATAATTCTTGGTGAAATTACCTGCACCTTCGCGTCTTATTGCAGTAGCAATATTATAAAACAGCTCCGCCATACCTTGTTGTGGTGTGGTTAAAATAAGTTTTAAGACTGTATCTTTTTCAAGCTCTTGTTTTACACGTTGGAAAGGTGAATGGCTCGGTAATAATGATAGACCGAAATCCAATACTTCTTTTGCTTTTTCTTTGTCACCCACTTTGCTTCTATTACGCACCATTGCTTCCAAAGCGCGAATATATGTCTCGGTTAAAATGGAAATAACAGCGCGGTTATCTATAACTTTTTGAAAATTTTCTGCGGCCATATCTGGCTTACCACCCGCATCGGCAATTAAACCTATGTGGTAATTTTTCATGACAGCAATCCACTCAGGGCCTTCAATATCATTTATTCGCGCAATTGCTTGTTCTGTTTTACCATCGCCTTGCAAAGCCCATGCATGAGTAATTTCCCTAAGGGTCTTATCCAGATCAACACCGGCAACATCTTTAAGTTCATCTGCAACATGCTTCCACGACCTTTTGCGCATTGCTTCTGCAGCCAAAACATAACCAGCAAGATTACGGCTTGTACCTAATTTTTCAGTGTTACGAGCAAGCTCAGCAGCTTCTTTCAATCTCCCATTGCTAACCAGCGCTACAAATAAATCCTGCTTTAATTTTGT
The DNA here is from genome assembly GCA_937944165.1 of uncultured Rhizobiaceae group bacterium. Classification (GTDB taxonomy): domain Bacteria; phylum Pseudomonadota; class Alphaproteobacteria; order Rhizobiales; family Rhizobiaceae; genus JAALLB01. The sequence continues at coordinate 3,899 of CALDZF010000263.1, forward strand.
ATTTTCACGATCAAGACCAAATGCACGCTCAAGAAACTGAACAGCTGCAGCATCATCATTATCATCTATTGCAACCTGGGCTGCAAGAAAGCTGCCAGACAAACCACTTGTTTCAACAGTCTCTGTTAATTCCTTATTTGCAGATGCTTGCGACGCTTGAAAGAGTATGGAAGATGCAAGCAGAGATGTTGCTATAAGTTTAATTATTTGAGATTTCATAAAAGTGCCTTGATTCGAAACTGGTTTTATCTACCGACATGTAAAACATGGCGTTTTTTAGCATAATAAGCAAGTCTGCATAAAAACTGATAAAAACTCATTAACAAGGGCGTGAACAAGCCGGTTAAGTTGCCCTGCTCAAACAAAACTCCAATACTTCAATCAAAGCATCTTTATGTTTTGAGTCTGGCATTGTACCCAAGGCATCCTTGGCCATTTCAACATAGTGACGTGCACGTGCCACCGTATCAGAAATAGCATCATGCTTTGCCAGAATTTCCAATGCTTTTTGAAGACGCTCTTCGTCTGTTTTGCCTTCAACAACAGCTTCATACCAAAACTTACGCTCTTCATCCGAGCCACGACGATAAGCAAGAATTATTGGTAAGGTAACTTTGCCTTCACGAAAGTCATCGCCCGTATTTTTGCCCAAGTCTCCTGCATTACCACCATAATCAAGCGCATCATCTATTAATTGGAATGCCAGGCCAAGATTATTACCGTAAGAGCGTAAACCGTTTATGCAGGCGGGGCTTTCATCAGCTATTATCGGGCCAACTTCAGCTGCTGCTGCAAATAATGCAGCCGTTTTAGATCGAATTACCTCAAGATATTCGTCTTCGGTTGTCTCAAGGTTTTGTGCAGTTTGTAACTGAAGCACTTCACCTTCTGCAATAACAGTTGCTGCATGTGAAAGTACGTCAAGCGCTTTGAGCGAACCAACATCAACCATCATTCTAAAAGCTTGGCCTAATAGAAAGTCACCAACGAGAACGCTTGCTTCATTTCCCCATAACATTCTGGCAGCCAGTTTGCCACGGCGCATGTCACTTTGGTCTACAACATCATCGTGTAGAAGTGTTGCGGTATGCATAAACTCTACACTGGCGGCCAAGGTTATATGTCCATCCCCTTCATAACCGCACATTTGCGCAGCAGCCAGGGTAATCATTGGTCGAAGGCGCTTGCCGCCTGAGTCTATAAGATGTTTTGCAACTTCAGGAATCATTTCGACATCAGACCCTGTCTTCGATAAGATAAGAGAATTCACCCGCTTCATATCAGCTTCAACAAGCCCCATTAACGGTGCAATACTTGCTTTTGCAAGTTTCTTGTTATCAATGGAGACGACCACGCCAGACATATTATATCCTTTTAAGTTACACTTGGAAAATAAGCATCTATGGCATAACGTACAAGTGCTATTTTGTAGCAGTTAGTTATTCCGCCTAATAACACTAAAGTTATATTATATGATTCAACCTAATTATCCGAGAATGTTAATAATAGCTAACGGTGCAAATGAGATAGGCAACCGGTCATGAAAGAATTAATGGCCACAAACAACATAGTTACAATATCGTTTGTTGAATCGTTACTTGATGACGCAGATATTGATTTTCTTATATTAGATCAAAACATGAGCATTCTGGAAGGTTCTTTGGGAATTATTCCAAAAAGAATAATGGTTACAGACAGAGCATTTTTAGCTGCAAAACAATTGGTTGAAGATGCAGGACTTAAAAAAGAAATTACGACCCACAAGCTATAACCACAATGGTCAGCTTAAATAAAAATGGCAAAACTGACATGACAAATGCAATCCTGGAAGTTAACGAAACTGATGAGCTTGAAAATAGCACCGTGAAAGCCAGCCGTGATAAATTCTACGATGGTGCTTTTGAGGCTATACAGCCATCAGAACGTGGCAACCGTAGTGGTATGGATGCACTTTTACTTGCAGCAGCTCTTCCAAAAAACTCATCAGGGATCGTGGCAGATTTGGGCGCAGGCGCAGGTGTTGCTGGCTTTGCGGCCCTAACACTCAACAGAGACCTTGAACTTCTTGCAGTAGAAAAGAACGCAACGATGGTGAAACTTGCCAAAAAATCTTTGCAACTCAATGCCAATGCCAAACTCTTTAGCCGTGCAAAAGTGATTCAACATGATGTTACACTTGCTGGAAAAGAACGTGTAAACGCAGGACTAACTCCTGATAGCGTCAACCATATTATTATGAATCCGCCCTATAATACCAAAAGCGAACGGCCACCTCTGGACTCGATGAAAGCTGAAGCTTTTATGATGGGCGAAGGTGGTATTGACGCATGGTTTAGAACAGCGGCTTCGATAATGTCTTCTGGAGGAACGCTTGCTGTTATTTATCGCACCGAAAATCTTGGTGAGATATTAGCCTGTTCACAAGGGCGCTTTGGTGGTCTTGAAATTATGCCTATTCATTCACGTAGCGATGAGGCGGCTAAACGTATCATCATACGGGGTACAAAAAGTTCACGTGCACCCATGACAATTGTTCCAGGATTTGTAGTTCACCAAGACGATGGAAGCTTTACGCAAGAAGCGGATGCAATCTTTAAAGGAAAAGCACGTCTTGAGTTCTAAACAAAATAAAAGACTTGCAAAAACCTGGATCACTAGCCATCTATAAGTCAAGATCTAATCCTGCTTTAAGAACCTAATATGAATTTAAGAAAATACTTGCCAGGCAAACTTGGTAAAAAAAGCGTCACAATTCCAGTCGTGAGATTATCGGGTGCTATTGCAGCTTCTGGTGGCCCGCTTAGCAAAACACTTTCGCTTGCGGGTATTGCACCTCTTCTTGAAAAAGCCTTTGGTAACAAAAAAGCCCCTGCTGTTGCACTGGTTATAAATTCACCTGGCGGATCACCCGTACAATCTCGTTTAATGTATCAGCGCATTCGTGAATTGGCTGATGAAAACGAAAAACAGGTTTTGGTATTTGTAGAGGACGTTGCTGCTTCTGGTGGTTATATGCTGGCGATTGCTGGTGATGAAATCTTTGTCGATGAGACATCCATTGTTGGTTCAATTGGCGTTGTTTCTGCAAGCTTTGGTTTTAATAAAGCGATTGAAAAACTGGGTGTTGAACGCCGTGTTTATACCGCAGGCAAAAACAAGGTTTCACTGGATCCGTTTCAACCTGAGAAAAAAGCTGATATTGACTATCTTAAAAAGCTTCAACTGGAAATCCATCAGGTTTTTATTGATATGGTAGAAGCAAGACGCGGTGCAAAATTAAGTGACGATCCGGATATATTTACAGGAAAATTCTGGACAGGCATTCGCGCAAAAGAAATTGGGCTTGTTGACGGATTTGGTCATGTTGGTACAATTATCAAACAACGTTTTGGTAAAGATGCCGAGCTAAAACTGATTTCTCAAAAGAAAGGCCTTTTGGGACGTGGTGGCACATCAGGAGTTTCTTTTGGAGCAGATGCAGCCGCTACATTTGTTGATACGAGCATCATGACTGCAGAAGAAAAAGCGATGCGCGCTCGATACGGGCTTTAGAAAAAGTTCAAAGGGAGGAAAACATGCCACAACTAATAGCAATCGGCCTTATCGGTGGTGTTGTATGGTATGGCTATAGAGCCCTAAAACGTGAAATGGAACGCATCAATAAAGAAACTCGCGCCCAAGAACAAAAAGCCAAGACAAAAACTGTTTTAAAACAAGATAAAGACGGTGTTTACCGCCCAGTCGATGAAGAATAGCCTAAGCTTTAGTTCAACAACCCCTCCCCCACACCCGCATTCGCCTCTGCGACCATTTCCGGATTATAATATTCACCTGTGTTGACCACTTGCGCCGTTGCGTATTGGAAATTTTCCATTTCATCTTGCGGCACAGCTTGGCGGATAAATATTCGCAGTGCTACGAAGATTGCGAAAACTGCTGATAGGGATAAAAGCAACCACATAAACATTTTCACTGGCAAAAACTGCAATAAGAGCGTGGAGGTCAAAGGTACTATAAATGCCCCCAAAGACCAGATGATCATCAGTGTTGAGGATAAGAATACATAGTGTTTAGGGTCAGCACGATCATTAGCCAAGGCGCTTGAAACCGAATAAATTGTTTCAATAGAACCAGACCAAAGTGCAAATATGATAATCAACCAAATAAAGTTCAAATTTGATTCAGTCGCAATTGCAAAAATGCCGAATAGAGTTGAAAGCAGTGCGACAATTAAAAGGATATAGCGTCTATCTATACGATCAGAAGCAGCCCCCATGGGCAATTGTACAACGAGCAATCCCATCTGCATGACCAATAGCAATATACCAATGTCAGATGGAGTATATTCAAGCGTTCCTGCATAAATGGGCGCAAAGCCCTGTAACGTCATGGTCAACCCGCCAACGCATAGCATGCCCATTAAACCCACAGGCGAAAGCTTCCAGAGTTTGCGTATCTGAATGTTGAAACCTTCAGGGGCTTCTGGTTGGCGAAGGCGTGTCAGCCCTACAGGCAGGATTGCCAAAGTTACAAGCCCTACGCAAATTGCCATGGGTACAGAACTATCCACATTTATAAAGCCAATAGCATAAGAACCAAACCCCACACAGATAACATAGAATACATAAAATATCGTAATAACGCGCCCGCGATTATCATCCGTACAAGCATCATGCAACCAGCTTTGTGCAACAATAAAGGCCCCATTAATACCAAAGCCATACAAAGCACGAGCAAATATCCAAATATATGGGTCATCAGTTAAAAGGATAATAAGATAAGACCAGATAATCAGCGCATAAACACTCATGAAAACACGTGCATGACCTGACAATCGCAAGAACCATCCAACCGCCAGGCACCCCATAAGCCCACCAAAGGAAAGAGCAGGAAACATGGCAGAAGCAACCCAGGGTTCAAACCCGTTGTTTGAAAGCGTGATTGGAATATAGGCAAAGGCAATACCTGAAGAAGCTGCCATCATCATCATGGAAATGATAATGCCAGACATAGCAATCGGCGTAGCACTTACGCGTACTTGCGTTGTCTCAATGATGGTTTCTTCTTCCATGGCGACCCCTTCACTACTTCTGCCAAGCTCTACCTGTAATGACCAAAATGGAATCTCTAATTACGTCATGAATGTCGTATTGATTCAGACCTGGTAATCATAAGAATGGATAAGCCTTGACCCTTTGCGCCAATCCTTTAAAGCTTCAGATAATAAATTATTTCGTTATGGACTTTCAAAAATGACTGCAACTGCTGCAACTGTAGAAAAACTTCAAGACCACATGCATCCTACGCGATCGTTTCAGGGTTTGATTTTGACACTCCACCAATATTGGGCAGACCATGGTTGTGTTGTACTTCAACCCTATGACATGGAAGTAGGTGCTGGCACGTTTCATCCAGCAACGACGCTTCGCGCACTTGGGCCAAAACATTGGAAAGCGGCTTACGTTCAACCCTCTCGCCGTCCAACAGATGGAAGATACGGTGAAAATCCAAATCGCCTTCAACATTATTACCAATATCAGGCATTGCTAAAACCTTCACCACCAAACATGCAGGAGCTATATCTTGGTTCTCTTTCAGCTATCGGCATCGACCCATTGTTGCACGACATTCGCTTTGTCGAAGATGACTGGGAAAGCCCAACGCTTGGCGCATGGGGGCTTGGATGGGAAGTCTGGTGCGACGGTATGGAAGTATCGCAATTCACATACTTCCAGCAGGTTTGCGGATTTGAATGCTCACCTGTAGCAGGCGAACTTACTTACGGCCTTGAACGTCTAGCCATGTATGTGCAAGACGTGGATAATGTTTACGATCTAAACTTTAACGGTCAGGAAGGCGCTGACAAAATTTCTTATGGCGATGTTTTTCAACAAACAGAACGTGAATATTCACGTTGGAACTTCGATGTGGCTAATACACAAATATTGCTAAAACATTTTGAAGATGCGGAAGCTGAGTGCCAAAACATTTTAGCCCAGGAAGATATTGACCCTAAAAATGGCAAGGCGATTGTCATGGCGCACCCCGCCTATGATCAAGCTATTAAGGCATCCCACGTTTTCAACTTGCTTGATGCACGTGGCGTAATCTCAGTCACCGAACGCCAAAGCTATATTTTACGTGTGAGAAAACTTGCACAAGCCTGCGGTGAAGCTTTCTTGCGTACAGAAGCTGGTGGGGCTAGTCTAAAAAAATAAAACAATAAAGGTTTCAGAATTATTATGGCAAGCAATAAAAATCCCAAGAAAATTAATTTAGCGCTCCAAGGCGGTGGTGCGCACGGGGCGTTTACCTGGGGTGTTCTCGATAAAATTCTGGAAGATGGCAGGCTGGATATTGAAGGTCTGTCCGGCACCAGTGCCGGAGCCATTAACGCAGTTGTTATTGCTGATGGTTATACAAAAAATGGCGTGGATGGCGCACGTGAAGCGCTTGATAATTTCTGGACCAAATTAAGCGACCTTTCACGGTTTAGCCCTGTACAACGTACACCTTGGGCCAGACTTAGCAACGACTGGAGCCTTGATTATTCTCCTGGCAGGATGATGTTTGATTCATTTACAGGAACGTTTTCACCTTATGAATTCAATCCGATCAACTATAATCCGCTGTTGAACTTGTTTAAGTCAGAAATTGATTTTGATCATGTGCATGAATGTAAAAACTTTGAACTTTTTGTCTGCGCAACGAATGTGCGTTCTGGAAAAACTAAAGTATTTAAAAATGAGGAAATTAACGCTACAAGCTTAATGGCCTCTTGCTGCCTGCCCGAAATTTATCAGGCAGTGGAAATTGATGGAGAGGCTTATTGGGATGGCGGGTTTATGGGCAACCCCCCACTTTATCCATTGTTTTATGAAACTGAGTGTGAAGACGTATTGTTGATAGAGGTAAATCCGATTGAAACGCCTGAAATTCCAAGATCCGTTCGTAGTATCCATAATAGACTGAATGAGATTACGTTTAACGCAACCTTGTTACGCGAATTACGTACAGTTGAGTTTGTCAGTCGCCTTATCGAAGAAGGAAAACTTGATAAAAAGAAATACATGAACGTAAAAATGCACGCGATTGAACCCGCCCAGAAGATGCAAGAACTTTCCTCTTCTTCCAAACTTAATATGGAATTAGAGTTTTTACATTACCTGAGAAACCTCGGCCGCGATACCGCATCAGAATGGATAGAAAAAAATTTTAAAGACATAGGTAAAAAATCAACGCTTAATCTGCGCGAGATGTTTGAGTAAGTTTATTTACTCAAACTTTGTTTTCCGGTGGATTATTCTCAATCTTATATACGTTCAATTTGCTTAATTGGCTTCAAGGAACTCCTTCGTAACTATGATGTTGACGCAGAAGAACTTGTTAAAGAACTCGGTTTAGACCCACGCATTCTTACTAACTCAAATCTGGTCTATCCTTATCAATCACATGTTGATCTTTGGGAATTGGCCGCGCAACGTTGTGGCGAACCTAACCTTGGTTTGCAATACGCTTTATTTTCAAGTCCTACATTTCCAAGTTTAGGACCTATTTTTTTATTAACAAGATTTGAAAAAACAGTTGGTGGATGGTTTGAGTCTACCGTTAGACATTTGAAATACCATTCAAATGCTATTCAAGTTACAAAAGTTTCGAACAAAAAGACAAACGACATAACTTTTAGATTAAGCACTGATCCTTATGTTCAAAAAGGGCGCCAGGTGAGTGAGGCAGATGCTGCTTTAATATTGTTGATGTTACGTAAAGTTCTTCTTCCAGATATATTTAAAATTAAAACAGTTCGGTTTCCGCACCCGGAACCTCAAAATACAGAATTACATTCTCAAATTTTCCAATCCGAACTGGAATTCGGATCAATTTTTCTGGAAGCCGTAGTTGATAAAGACGTTCTTTCCAAGCCTTTTAATTCTGCGATGAGTGTAGCGCGACCTGTGGTCAATTGGTTTGTTACAAAATTAATCAACTCAGGCTCGACATCAAAAAGCTCATTATCCCATCAGACAAGAATGGCGATAAGTTTACACCTTGGAACGAAGCGTTTGAACTTAAACGATATAGCAGAGACGTTAGGCAAACATCCTAAAAACTTGCAAAGAAGCCTAATTTCTGAAGGAACAAATTACTCATTAATTTTAGAAAAGGTTAGAGAAGAAGTTGCTTGTTCGTTATTGGAAAATTCCAAGATTTCCATTAGTACCATTGCAGGTTACTTGGACTATTCAAATTCAACAGCATTTTTGCTTGCTTTTAAACGTTGGAAAAATATAACGCCCACACAATACCGCAAGAAATTTCAGTCTATATTGTGATGGAAATGTTACGCTAGAAAATACATTTGTCTTTGTGTGGGGCAGACTTACTAAACAAATGCTAATATCCCCTAGCGTAACCTTACAATTTTTATGGTAAGGTAAGTAATACAGCAATAGCTTGTCTTCAAATATAGATTCAACGTTGCTGGTAGCATGGCCTGCCTAAAGACCTCCCCTCTACTATCTGTGTGTCCAATTTTATATTATCACGATAGGATTTTTCTTCTATCTGTTTTAACAAAACTTGTGCAGCAAGCATTCCCATGCGCTTGTGTCTGACATGCACAGTTGTTAGCGCCGGTTCGATGACACTTGCCAGTTCTATGTTATCAAAGCCTGTGATGGAAATATCATCAGGAATTTTTAATCCCATTTCATGTGCCTGTTTAACCGCACCCGCAGCCAATACATCATTGCCGCACATGATGATGGTTGGGCGGTTATCCTGCTCAATATGCGTTCTGAAACTTTCTGCACCGTTTTGAATGGAATATTCGCATTCAATAAGAGGCAAGTTCTGCGTTTCAATGCCATAATCTTCAAGCGCTGCCTTAATGCCTTTGACCCGATTATCTGCTCTGTCGTTTGAAGCGGTATAAGCGCTGATAATTGCAAAATTCTTATGACCGAGATTAATTGCCTTTGTGGTAAGGGCATGACTTGCCTCAAAATTGTCAAAGCCTACACAAGAGCGGTTTTTATTTTCCTGATAACTCCAGGCGATAACGAATGGGATTTCACGGTCCTCCAAAAAATGGTAAATATTTTCACTGCGTTGCGTGCCTATTAATAAAAGCCCATCTGCGCCTCGTGAAACCAGAGAGCGGATTTGTTCTTCTTCCACTTTTGCGTTGTAAGAAGAAGAAGCCAACAGAAGCGTTGCTCCGTTTCTGCCCAGCTCTTCCTGAAAGGCTTGAAGGCCGGCCGCAAATATTGCGTTATTCATAGTGGGGACAATCGCACCAAAAGTATTAGTGCGTTTTGCAGCCAAGGCCTGAGCACCAAAGTTTGGCGTATAGCCCAACTTTTTGACAATTTTTAAAACCTTCTCACGGGTTTTTGCCGAGACCTGTTCAGGTGAATTGAGACAGCGCGATACCGTTGCAGTGGAAACATTTGCACCTCTTGCAACATCATCCAGAGTGGGAATTTCCGGTTTCATATAGCCCTATCCATTATTGGGTTTCACAATTCAGTTTAGCGCACAGAAAACAAAATGTAAGCGCTTGCATTTATAATAATAGTGGATTAC
>CALDZF010000264.1 GCA_937944165.1 uncultured Rhizobiaceae group bacterium
ATGCCTGGCGATAATGTTGAGATGGAAGTTGAGCTTATCGTGCCAATCGCGATGGAAGAGCGTCTACGCTTTGCGATCCGCGAAGGCGGCAGAACAGTCGGCGCCGGTATCGTTGCAACTATTATTGAGTAATTTGAATTAAAGGGTGAGGGCAATTGTTTCTCACCCTAATTCTTTAAGGAATTAACTTATGAACGGCCAAAATATCCGCATTCGCCTAAAAGCGTTTGACCATCGTATCCTGGATACTTCGACAAAAGAGATTGTCTCTACTGCGAAGCGCACAGGTGCGCAGGTAAAAGGTCCTGTACCTCTTCCGACTCGTATCGAAAGATATACCGTTAACCGTTCGCCGCACGTGAACAAAAAGAGCCGCGAGCAGTTTGAAATGCGTACGCACAAACGTCTCTTGGATATCGTCGACCCAACACCGCAAACAGTTGATGCGCTTATGAAGCTTGATCTATCTGCCGGGGTAGAGGTCGAAATTAAACTTTAAGACTAATTTGCCCAATGGGGCGGTTAGTTAAAATTATCAGCGGGAACTCTGGGCACAATAATAAAAAAGCCTATTTCCCATAAAGGAACAGAACAAATGCGTTCAGGTTTGATAGCACAAAAGCTGGGTATGACCCGCGTCTATAACGACGCTGGTGTACAGATCCCTGTTACGGTGCTGAAGGTGGATAACCTTCAGGTCGTATCTCAGCGAACAGAAGAAAAAAACGGCTACACAGCTGTCCAGCTTGGTGCTGGGCTTGCTAAAGTCAAAAATACAACAAAGCCAATGCGTGGTCACTTTGCAGTTGCAAAGGTTGAACCTAAGCGCAAACTGGCTGAATTCCGCGTATCTGCCGAGAATTTACTGGATGTTGGTGTAGAGCTTTCTGCAGAGCATTTTGTTGAAGGCCAAAAGGTTGATGTAACTGGTACTTCAATTGGTAAAGGTTTTGCCGGTGCCATGAAGCGTCACAACTTCGGCGGCTTGCGTGCTTCCCACGGTGTATCAATTTCTCACCGTTCACACGGTTCAACTGGTCAGTGTCAGGATCCAGGCAAGGTTTTCAAGGGTAAGAAAATGGCTGGCCATATGGGTTCAACTCGTATCACTACCCAAAACCTTGAAGTTGTTCGTACAGATGCGGAACGTGGTCTTGTTCTTGTAAAAGGTGCTGTTCCTGGTTCAAAAGGTGCTTGGATACTGGTTAAAGATGCAATGAAAGTTGCACGTCCAGATAATGCTCCTCTTCCTGCAGGCATTAAAGGTGGCACATCTGCTGCTGAAGCTGCCCCAGCAGAAGCAAGTGAGGGAGCTGAATAATGGATATTAGCGTAACAACTCTTGAAGGTAAGGCTTCCGGCAAAGTATCAGTATCTGATACAGTGTTTGGGCTTGAGCCTCGCCAAGATATTCTTCATCGTATGGTTCGTTACCAATTGGCAAAGCGCCGTGCAGGTACACACGATGTGAAAAACCGCGCTGAAATTTCAGCAACAACCAAGAAAATGTACAAGCAGAAGGGTACGGGTTCTGCGCGTCACTCTACTAAGAAAGCCCCACAGTTTCGTGGTGGTGGTCGTGCATTTGGTCCAACACCGCGTGATCATGGCTTCGACCTTCCTAAAAAGGTTCGCGCTCTTGCTCTTCGTCATGCACTTTCTGCAAAGAAAGCATCTGACGGCATTGTGGTAATGGACGATCTTGTGATGAAAGAAGCAAAAACTTCTGCGCTTCGCGGTCACTTGGCCAAATTGGGTCTTGAAAATGCATTGTTCATTGGTGGTGCAGAGTTGGATAACAACTTCCGCCTTGCTGCACAAAACGTGCCGCATGTCGACGTACTGCCTATTCAAGGTATCAATGTTTATGACATTCTGCGTCGTGAGAAGCTTGTGCTTTCCAAGTCAGCAGTTGAAGCACTAGAGGAGCGTTTTAAATGAGTGATGTAAGAAATTACGATGTTATCGTTTCTCCGGTAATCACAGAAAAATCCACTATGGCTTCTGAGTCTAATCAAGTGGTATTTAATGTTGCTCGTAATGCAACCAAGCCAGAAATCAAAAAAGCTGTTGAAGCTTTGTTTGGTGTTAAAGTAAAAGCAGTGAATACATTGCTTCGCAAAGGCAAGGTAAAGCGTTTCCGTGGCATCAAGGGTAAACAAAGCGATGTCAAAAAGGCCGTTGTGACGCTTGACGAAGGTCAGACCATCGACGTGACCACAGGGCTTTAAGGGACGTATATCATGGCACTTAAGAAATTTAATCCACGGACACCCGGCCAGCGTCAGCTGGTAATCGTAGACCGCTCTGGTCTATGGAAGGGCAAGCCAGTCAAGACTTTGACTGAAGGCCTGACAAAATCAGGTGGCCGTAACAACACTGGCCGTATGACATCACGTCATATTGGTGGTGGTCACAAACGTTCATACCGTATGGTAGACTTCAAACGTCTGAAGCGTGATATGACAGCAACTGTTGAGCGTATTGAATACGATCCGAACAGAACTGCGTTTATTGCTTTAATCAAATATGATGATGGTGAATTATCGTATATTATCGCACCGCAGCGTCTGGGTATTGGTGACAAGGTTATCTCTGCAGACAGCGCAGACATTAAGCCTGGTAACTGTATGCCAATGCGTTCAATTCCAGTGGGTACAATCATTCACAATGTTGAAATGAAACCAGGCAAAGGCGCGCAGATTGCACGTTCAGCAGGTAGCTATGTTCAACTTGTTGGTCGTGATGGTCCTTATGCAATTCTTCGCCTTAATTCAGGTGAGCAACGTTTAATCCATGGTGAGTGTATTGCAACAATTGGTGCAGTATCGAACCCGGATAATTCTAATACCAACAAAGGTAAAGCTGGGCG
>CALDZF010000265.1 GCA_937944165.1 uncultured Rhizobiaceae group bacterium
ATTTACCGTGACAGTTTACTCTTTCCCTTTTTAGGAATTGTAAAATTATGAACGCCAATACTCTGCGGGTAATATGATAAGAAAACTCCGAGTTAGCAATAGGTGCCGATATTATCTATTAGTTAATTGGTGAAAGAGTAAACTATCATCGTATATCCATTTACCAATACTCCCCTTGGGGGTAACCTCAATCTGTGATTGACCTTGCCTTCATGTATTGCCTAATAATATTCTTGTAAGTGCTTGTGATGGCGGTGATTCGTGCTGTTTTGAGTATTGGCTTCGGGGCGTTATTTTTTGCAAGGGTCTGATTTTGCAGAGCTTTGTGATGAACATGAAGAGGTTTTGAGTTTTTATGCCTGATAATAATCCATTAGGGGAAGCGTTTAATAAGTTAAATTCTGCTCTGGAGAAGCTTGAAAAATCTGTTGAAGCGAGAGTTGCGCGCGAAGCTGTGCTTGGAGATGCGGAGGCTGAAGTTCAACGCATGGGTGCGGACAGAACCCGATTGGCGGAATCTTTGGATTGCGCCCAGGAACGCGCCCAACAATTGGAACATGTTAATAAAGAAGTCTCTCGCCGCCTTGTTGATGCCATGGAATCCATTCGTGGCGTCGTCGAACAAAAGCAGATCTAGGAGTTGGTAGATTGCCAAGCGTAAATGTAACCATAAATGGCAAGAACTACCGTATGGCTTGCGATGAGGGTCAGGAAGAGCACCTTCTTGCGCTGGCTGCAAAGTTTGATGAGCATGTGGATCAGCTCAAAGGTTCGTTTGGTGAGATTGGAGATCAACGCCTGACCGTTATGGCTGGCGTCATGGTGACGGATAAGGTCGATGAACTTTCTGAAAAAATAACCAAACTCGAAAAAGAACTGCTGAAACTTAAAGAGAGCAAGGCAATATCATCGCGTGAAAAGCAAGCAGGCGATGATGATTTGGCAAAAGGTATAAAAGATGCCGCCAAGAAAATTGAGCAATTAAGCACCAAGTTATCTGGCAGTGCTTGATTTAATCGCAATAAAAGAATGACATTCATACGTCACATCACTATATACGTTCTAGCGTTCCTGCCTGGTTCGATAAGACACACTTATTCCTGGGGCCTTACGCATTCCTTAGGGAGCTGTTCCTGATTAGGCTCGTGGGTCTTTTCATACGGCGCCCACCTACATAGTAGGTTTCCCGGATTGTTACTGTCTACCGGCTATGGTGGTGCGCTACTTTATATTTATGAATGAAAAACCCACTTATGAAACTCCAAGAATTAAAAGCTGAACTGCGTAGTGCCTCACTTGCCAGGCGTGATGCGCTTCCTGCTGATATTCGAATTGAAAAAGCGCTTGAGGCAACCGCGCATGGGGTGGAATATATTGAGTTTGATGCAGGCACAGTTATCTCTGGGTTTTTTCCGATACGATCTGAAATTGACCCACGTCCGTTGATGGATGAATTTCGCAAGCTGGGCGCTAGGCTTTGCTTACCCGTAGTGATGGATAAAACAACGATTGTTTTTCGTGAACTGGTGCGTGGCGCTGAATTGGTTGATACAGGCTTTGGCACACGCGGGCCTGGCGCGGATGCGCAAGTGCTTGACCCATCATTGCTGATTATGCCGCTTTCAGTGTTTGATCATCATGGTGGGCGCATTGGCTATGGGGCAGGGCATTATGACCGTGCGATTGCCAGAATTATTGATAAAGGCATCAAGCCGCGTTTAATTGGCATGGCGTTTGATTGCCAGCATGAGACAAGCGTGCCAGTGGAACCTCATGATCAGCCTTTAGATGCAATGTTGAGCGAAAGCGGGTATCATCCTGCAAAAGGACTTTAACATGCGACTTTTATTCTTGGGTGACATGGTTGGCAGGACAGGGCGCGAGGCAGTTTATGATAAATTGCCGTTACTTGTTGAAAGCCAGAAAACAGATTTTGTTATTGTAAATGGTGAAAATGCTGCTGGTGGGTTTGGCATCACGGAAAAGATTTATAATGAAACACTGGATGCAGGCGCTGATGTTGTAACCACAGGCAATCATGTTTGGGATCAAAAAGAGGCGCTGACTTTCAGTGATAGGGAAGATGCATTTTTGCGGCCTGCCAATTTCCCCAAAGGCACACCTGGGCGCGGGGCATTTGTCTATGAAGCAAAAAATGGCGCGCGTATTATGGTGATGAACATCATGGGGCGTGTCTTCATGCACCCTGATTTGGATTGCCCGTTTGAATGTGTGGAAAAACACCTGCAAGGTGCTGAACTGGGTGGTACCGTGGATGCAATCTTTATTGATTTTCATGCAGAAGCAACATCGGAAAAACAATGCTTTGGGCATTTTTTAGATGGTAAAGTCTCGGCCGTTGTTGGCACGCATACGCATGTGCCAACCGCAGATTATCAAATCCTCAACGGTGGTACCGCTTATATGTCTGATGCCGGCATGTGTGGGGATTATGATTCATCACTGGGTATGGAAAAAGAAGAGCCGATTAATCGCTTTACCAATAAAATAAACCGCGGGCGCTATGAAGTAGCCTCTGGAGAAGCAACAATTTGCGGGGTTGGAATAGAAATTGATGATAAAACCGGATTAGCTTTATCCATAAAGCCGTTGAGAGTAGGCGCACGACTGGAAGAGGTTCTGCCTTGGTAACTTAATAGTTCATGCGATATGAACTTGAATTTTAATAGTAATAACTATCCTGCTGTTGCCTTTTGTATTGCAGATGCAAGGTCTTTTATAAGATCGTCCGGGGTTTCAAGACCGATATTAAGGCGCACAAGACGACCCTTAAAATCCTTGCCAGGACGAACAAGATCTGGATAGACTACTGCCAGACTGGTTACGCCGCCCCAGCTAAGCCCAATCTTAAAATGCTCTAATGCATCGACAAAAGCTTCGGCCTGTTTGGCTGACCAATTATCTTTAAACATGAAAGAAAATACGCTTGCTGAGCCGGTAAAGTCTCTCTTCCAAAGTTCGTGTCCTGGGCAGTCCGGCAAAGCTGGATGCAATACTTTTTCAACATGCTCATTATTTGCAAGCCAATTTGCAATTTGGAGTGTTGATTTCTCCAGATGATCAAGCCTGATAGCCAGCGTTTGCAAACCACGAAGCGCCAAACTGCAATCATCAGGTGATACGGCAAGGCCAAGCTGACGGTAGATAGGCCCCATTGCGCTATAGGCAACCTCATCGCGCACTGAAACAGAGCCAAGCAGAATATCACTATGCCCGCCAACGTATTTGGTAAGCGCTTGAATGCTGACATCAACATCAAATGCAAAAGCATCGAACAAAACACCAGCAGCATAGGTATTGTCCAATGCAACTGAGACGCCCTTGGTATGAGCGGCCTTAACAATTGCTGGTATGTCTTGTACTTCCATCGTGACTGAACCTGGACTTTCACACCAGATAAGCGTCGTATTTTCACGAATAAGGCTTGATATGTCCGAACCTATGAGCGGATCATACGCTTCAACCTCCACCCCAAATCCACGTAACAACCCTTCAGCCATTTCTTTATTAGGGCCATAAGCAGAATAGGGTACAAGGGCATGGCTTCCTGTTTTGCAATAAGCCATATAAACAAGTGCAATGGCTGATTGTCCCCCAGGAACTATAAAACTATGGCGCGCATCTTCTAATTGTGCCAAGCGAGCAGAAAGCTCTAAGCTTGTTGGTGTGCCATAAAGACCGTATGAATAGCCTTTTTCTGCCTGTTGCCAATCATCATTGACGGCTGCCTGATTTTCAAAAACTACAGTTGAACCACGATAGACAGGTGTTGCCAGCGAAGCATAGTCACGACGCGCTAGTGGGGCAGGATTGAGAAGTTTTGTTCGCCAGTCCATAAAATTTCCTTGGTTCTGAGCCTAAGTGGAACATACATCTAAGTAATATTATTTTGCATCAGGTGAATTGTATTTACATATATTTCTACTGCGCGCACTATTTCATCAATTTCTACGTATTCATTAAGCGAATGACATTGTGCCAATGCACCTGCGCCGCAAATCACAGCAGGGCATTTGAAGTTTGGCGCATCAGTTGAACCAGTAAATGCAGCTATATTGGATTTGTTACCGATTATATCTTCACATGCTTTTTTAACGGCAAGTACAATCGGAGAATCTTGAGGTGTATGAAACGGGTCGACGTTTAATTCAGGTTCACTAATCTCATACTCGAAGTTTGGAGTAGATTTGGCAATCTTTTCTAAAATTGACGTGTACTCAGCAAGTACGCTTTCATAGCTTTCACCAGGAATGGTTCTTCTGTCCACTGCAATCTCGCACCAGTCAGGTACAGCGCTGACATTATTGCCGCCTTTTATAATACCAACACTGAGAGAGGGTTTCCCGCACATTGGATCTGGTTTGTGTGATTGTAATTCATCTGCCAATTCACCCAGTTCATTGAGGATTAATGTCATATGGAAAATTGCATTTACGCCAAGTTGTGGAACGCTTGAATGAACCGACACGCCTTTTGTTTTAATAGTCAAACAAACCTGGCCTTTGTGAGTTGGGCAAATCGCAAGATTGCTTGGCTCTGCAACAATGGCATAATCAATCTTGGGTCCGTTTAAGCCAAAGTGTTTAGAACCAATCATGGCATATTCTTCGTCTACAACACCTGCAATAATTATATCCCCTGGCAATGTTTTACCTGAGGCTTTGATAATCCTGATCGTTTCAAGGTAGGCAGCCAATCCTGCCTTCATATCGCATGAACCACGGCCAAAAATCTTTCCATCTTCAATCATGGGTTCAAAAGGCATTTCATAGCCATCAACTTCTACCGTATCCATGTGACCGGCTAACATGATGGTTGGTCCATTACCTGAGCCTTTTAAGCGTCCCCATATGTTTTCACGACCATCACTCACGATTTGACGTTCTATTTCCAAGCCAAGTTCTTGCATGCGTTCTTCGAGATATTCTGCCATGGCTTTTTCAGGCGGTGCGTCGCAAATCTTTTTGCCAAAAGGATTGATGCTTGGAATACGAATCATGTTGGCAAGATCGTCAATAAGCGCATCGCGATCTACAATATTTTGATGATTTGACCTCATGAAACTACCCTTCTTAACTTAACTGGTTTCTGACATGGCTTGTTGGGCAAAGAAGGATGTATCTTTGGGCACTTCTGGTAGTTGCATTTCGTAAGGTGTGCAACGAACATGCCCTGAAACTTCTCCCCTGACTAATTCATGAGTAAATGTGCTTGGCAAGTGATTTGGACTAAGTTCAATCGCATCTTCTGCATAATAGGTTGTGATGTAAAGCGTTCTGGGGTTCTTGGATAAATTAGGAGCAGAACCATGTAGCAGGTTTACATGCATCAAACATACTGATCCTGATTTGCCGGTGCATTTGATAACATTATCCTTATGCTCTTCATAAACATCATCGCTAACAGCACCAGTAAAAACACCATCATGCCAATGTTGATAAAGTGGGCCAGTATGCGTTTGTGGTACAACTTCTAATGGGCCATTTTTAAGCGTGACATCGTCAATAAACAAAAGACAGGTAATCATGTCATGGTGGGTCATGGGTTGAAATGGAAAGTCTTGATGGAACTTTATCTTGGTTGCTGTGCCTGGTAGTTTTGAATTTACCTTACCATGATGAAAGCGAAGATTGGGACCTAAAAGATCTACACAAAAATCAACTGTACGCGCATTACGCATTGTGTTTGCAAAAACCTTTGAAACTTCTTCAGGTGATTGGATCCTGCGCAAGCCTGGCATTTGGGCACTATGACCAGGTTGTAAGTCAAACCGTGGACGGCCATCCAGCGTTTCGCCATAGTCTTCGGTGTGCAGTTTACTCTCCTCTACCCAATCAGCAAAGGTCAGACGCAGTGCTTTTAGTTCGCTTGCGCTAACGGCATCTTCAATGACTATATAACCTTCTTTCCAGAATTGATCTTTTTGGCTTTGGTTTAATAAGCTCATCTAATCTCTCCAATTATATTTGTCAGAATTGTACCCTTGCTGAATGGGTTATTAACTTGGGTGCTGAATTAAATTTACCGTTATATTTTAAATTATGATAATCAGAATGCGACTAACGAATTGGGTTTTATTTTCTAATTATTTTCTCGCGCTACTATACAGATTAAGTTATGAAACTGCATGTCAAAAATTAATTCCCTATTCGTTACACGCCTTTACCGAGCCTGCTTATCTGAACAGGGCAAGCAAGTTGATGCAGCCGAATTGGAAACTACATGCCTTTCGATTGCAGAAGACGATGAAGCGGGGCAGGGCTGGTGCGAAGCAAATGATTTTCCTGGCTACACAAGCTACGCTTCGCTTGATGATTTGCCATGGCGGTTTCCGATTTTTAAAGACCTGGTAAAATCGCTCGATAAACACGTTGTAGAATTTGCCAAGGATCTTGAATTTGACCTTGATGGCAAAAAACTGAAACTCAGTGCTCTATGGATTAACATCTTGCCAGAGGGCGGCATTCATACCTCCCACTTACACCCTCATAGTGTCATCAGCGGTACGACCTATGTCGCTATGCCTGAAGACGCAAGCGCCATAAAATTTGAAGACCCCCGCCACGCCATGATGATGGCAGCACCTACAAGAAACGCCAACGCACGCGATGAATTGCGCAGTTTTATTTATGTCAAACCAGA
>CALDZF010000266.1 GCA_937944165.1 uncultured Rhizobiaceae group bacterium
CGGAACGCTTAAAGGTGTCATCGTCCAGTTCGGTGGACAAACACCGCTGAAACTGGCTCAATTCCTGACTGATAATAACGTCCCAATTCTTGGCACTTCACCAGATAAGATTGACTTGGCCGAAGACCGTGACCGCTTCCAAAAACTTCTGCAAGACCTTGACATGCTTCAACCTAGAAATGGTATTGCGCGATCTGCGGAAGAAGCGCGTACAATTATCAAGGAAATTGGCTATCCAGTTGTTATCCGTCCATCTTATGTTTTGGGTGGTAGAGCGATGGAAATCGTGCGTACTGACACAGCCTTTGATCGTTACATCAACGAAGCTGTAGTTGTATCAGGTGATACACCCGTCCTGATTGATAGCTATCTTTCGGGCGCAATTGAGGTTGATGTTGATTGTCTATGTGATGGTGAAAAAGTTAAAGTCTGTGGCATCATGGAGCATATTGAAGAGGCGGGTATTCACTCTGGTGATTCAGCTTGCTCACTCCCAACGCACTCGTTGCCGCAAAACATCATCGATGAGCTGATTGTTCAATCCAAAAAAATGGCATTGGCGCTTGAAGTCTCCGGCCTTATGAACATGCAATACGCGATTAAAGACGGAGAGATTTTTGTCCTTGAGGTGAACCCGCGTGCATCACGCACAGTGCCTTTTGTTGCAAAAACAATTGGTTCCCCAATTGCAAAAATCGCAAGCCGTATTATGGCGGGTGAAACGGTTGATAATGCAATCAAGGCATATGGCGAATGGCGCGAGGCACAAGACCTCAAGCACATGGCCGTAAAAGAAGCTGTCTTCCCATTCGCGCGCTTCCCAGGCGTGGACATCCTGCTTGGGCCAGAAATGCGCTCTACGGGTGAAGTTATGGGACTTGATACAGATTACCCAATGGCATACGCCAAGGCAGTACTGGGTGGCGGTATGAAACTGCCAACTCAAGGTAATATTTTCATCTCAGTTAAAGACTCAGACAAGGAAGGCGTTCTACCAGCTGCAAAAACATTTGCAAAACTGGGCTTCAACCTAATGGCAACTGGCGGTACGCAACGTTTTCTGGAAGAGCAAGGCTTAACATGTAAACGCATCAACAAGGTATTGGAAGGTCGCCCTCACATTGAGGACGCCATCCACAACGGCCAGGTGCAATTGGTCATAAATACGACCGAAGGCGCAAAGGCTTTGTCAGACTCACGTTCGCTTAGACAAGCAGCACTAAAGACACGCACCGCCCACACAACAACACTCACAGCAGCAGTTGCCATGTCACAAGCAATGGAAGCGATGAGCAAGCGGGAAATGGCTGTGAGGCCATTACAGGATTATTTGGGGTAGAATTAGGTAGTAGAGGCATAAAAAAAGCCCTGAATTATTTATTCAGGGCTTTTATTCCATCTTATAAACTAAGCTTTACTCGGCAGGCGCAAGCAGTGCTTTCCATAAGATTGCGCCTAGTGCAGCACCGGCCAATGGTGCCAACCAGAACAACCATACCTGCGAAAGTGCTGGAGTTTCTGCAAAGAATGCAACTGCCAGTGAACGTGCTGGATTAACGGATGTATTACTGACGGGAATTGAAATCAGGTGAATAAGTGTTAGCCCAAGACCAATTGAAATGGGCGCAAAACCAGCTGGAACCAGCTTACTTGTTGAACCAAGAATTATAATCAGGAAGAATGCAGTCATCACAACTTCTGTTATCAAGACAGACATAAACCCAAATCCACCAGGTGATAATTCACCAAATCCATTGGTCGCAAAACCGCCTGTGCCTGAAAAATCGCCTTTGCCTGATACAATCAAATAAAGTACCAGCGCTCCTAATGTCCCGCCAACAACTTGCGCAATCACATAAGGAAAAAAATCTTTCCATTCGAACTTTCCAGCAACTGCTAGTCCCAATGAAACGGCTGGGTTAAAATGCCCTCCTGATATACCGCCAACGGCATAGGCCATCGTCATGACTGTTAAACCAAACGCAAGCGAAACGCCCATAAAGCCAATCCCCACATCAGGCACTCCTGCTGCAAGTACAGCACTTCCGCAGCCCCCTAATACAAGCCAAAATGTACCAAATGCTTCTGCTGCTAATTTATTACCCATAATTCAACTCCTAATATAAATATTAAAATTAAATCTTACCTTAGGTAATCTATATTTGCAAATTTGTAGTATTCTAAAAAGCCAAACCAATTAAATATCTGGCCCAACCTCAAGTTTACTACCATCTGTAAAACGCGAAAATCTAAACCGCTCCATATTATGCGCAGGCGTTTTACCTTGAGCCATTTCATTAATAATTTTTCCAAACCCTGGCCCAATACCAAAGCCATGGCCACTCATTCCTGTTGCAATTATCAAGCCTTGCAATTGGGGTACGCGATCAACAATAGGAACAATATCTGGCATTGTATCAATCATGCCAGCCCATGCTTTTTTGATTTTGGGTTTGCCCACAACAGGAAACCGTTTGGCAAAATTTTCACGCAAAATTTCAACCTGTTTGAGATTAGGTTCAGGGTTTAAAACCCGCATTTTCTCAAACGGACTTTCTTCATCGCTTTGCCAATTACGACCTGTACCCCAAGCATCCGGGAAACCTTTGGGCGCACGAGGTTTGAGAGTAATATCAGGAAGGTGCGCAGCCACAACCGGTAGGAACTTCCATAAGTGACGAAATGAATCCCGCCCAATATAACAATCACTCCTTGCTCCACCAGCCAGATTATAGCCACCATCATTGCGACGTCTAAAAGCTATATTTTCATCTGCAACATTACCGCCATAAAACTCTGGTAATTCCTCTGTCTGGCAAACTGTAGAACGAACACTTAACTGTGGAATGTTAATCCCGTGGCGTTGGGCAAAAAGAGATGACCAAGCCCCTGCTGCCAGTAAAACTTGCTCACAGGCAATTGTTCCTAGTTCTGTTACAACACCTGTTATTTTACCTGCTGCAATGTCCAAAGTCCGCACTGCGCAATTTTCAATAATTTTAACACCCTCATTATGCGCTAATTCAGCAATTGCAGGAATTGCCTGCCACGCTTCGGCGCGTGCATCATCTGGTGTATGGGTAGCTCCTATCCATTCATGAGCATTTTTACCGCGCGCATCTTTATCAATCAGCTTGTCTACTTCAGCTTTTGATAAGATACGAGTATCAAGTTGGCATTCTTTGGCAACTTCCAGCCACTGCGCACGCTTTTCAAGTTTTTCTTCACTGCTTGCAAGATAGCAAATGCCACCACGTTTAAAGCCTGTTGCACCACCAACTTCCTTATCGATACTTTCCCAAAGCCTGGTTGACTCCATCATTATCGGCAGTTCCGCCCGGTCACGACCATGTTGGCGTATCCACCCCCAATTGCGTGAGGATTGCTCACAGGCAATTCTGCCTTTTTCACACACAACAACTTTCAATCCACTACGCTGCATATATAAGGCAGAAAACAAACCAATGACGCCGCCGCCAATAATCACAATATCTACGGCTTCAGGTATTTTGTCTGAAAACTTAATTGGCGTTTCTATTTGAACTGGGCCGCTTATTGTTTCAGCCTTTGATTGTGTCATATCCATAACTTTATCATCGGAGAAAATGAACTAAATGAACAGTAAATATTTGAATTTCATTCAAGTCATAAAATAACTGGTAGAATCGAGTTTTTATATGCTATAAATTTATCCTAACAAATATTACGGCTTCAAAATAAAATTTTGAAGGCCGTTTTCTTTTTGCCAAACGCCAGAGATAACAAGTACTTCAAGTGCGTAATGGATGAAAGTAGGTAAATAATGGAAAAAGTACCAATGACTGCTGCGGGTCACGTAGCATTAAAAGAAGAGTTACAAAGACGCCAGTCTGTTGATCGCCCAGAGATTATTGCAGCAATTGCTGAAGCACGCGCACATGGCGATCTTTCTGAAAATGCTGAATATCATGCAGCAAAAGAGCAGCAAAGCCTAAATGAGGGCCGTGTTTCAGAACTCGAAGATATTTTATCTCGCGCAGAAATCATTGATGTAACAAAACTCTCTGGCGACAG
>CALDZF010000267.1 GCA_937944165.1 uncultured Rhizobiaceae group bacterium
TCAATCGTGTGAGTTCAAAGCACCGTTTGATGGTCGCGTCGTAGAGCTAAACGCAGAAGTGCATGAATTTCCGCCTGCAGATAGGCCATTAATAGTCGTTATTAATGATAGCGCTCTTGAGATGGAACTGGTTGTTCCTTCAAAGTGGCTACGCTGGATAAAACTGGATACTACGATGGAGATTACAGTGGATGAAACAGGTGAGAGTGGTATTGGTAAGGTAGTACGCATTGCTGCGGAAGTTGACCCGGTCAGCCAGACGGTAAAAATTATTGCTTCCTTTACTAAAAAGCCGGCTACAGTCTTAGCTGGTATGAGTGGGACAGTAAACTTCAAGCCGCAGAATAATTGAGCGAGAGAATGAACGCCCAATTTCCACCACCTGAAACTACACGTACTAAAAAAGTGCATGCTGAAGAAACTCAGAAGGCATCAAAAGTGGAGGCACTTCTTTTGCTTGAAGCAAAAGTAAGAGAAGCACATACCCTTGCAGAGCTTCAATTCTTAATTGCAAATGAGACACGCAAGCTTATTCAATGTCGACAAATATTAGTGCACAGAAGTTCACCTGAAAAATCCAGTTGGCGCATTGAAAAAGTTTCTTCTGTCACAGAAGCAGACCGTAATGCTCCCTTGTTAAAATGGCTTCATAAACAGATTAAAGACAATATCTTAAATTCGGACAAAATAGATAAAACGTCTGTTGTCTTGAACTTGAAAAGCATAGACAAACAAGAAGAATACCCATTCAAAAAAGGTATTTATGTACCCTTTAAAGACCGTGACGGCTTTGAATTAGGTGGCATTTCTTTGTTGTCTGAAGGTCATATTCTTGAGCAGGATACTGTTATGGCGGAACGCCTGGCATCAACTTACGAACATGCTTGGTCAGCTTTAAAACCAAAGTCGAAGACAGGCTGGTATTTATTCACAAAGCGTAATTCCATAATGGTGTGTGCTATAATAGTTTTATTAGGTATTTTGCCTGTTCCTTTAACGGTGCTTAGCCCGGTAGAAGTTGTCGCACGTGATGCCTCAATCATTGCCGCACCAATTGAAGGAGTTGTGGAAGAGATTTTGGTTGCTCCCAACTCTGTCGTAAAAAAGGGTGATCTGCTTTTTAGATATAATCCGCTTGAGTTTAAAAACAGATATGACCTTGCCAGCCGTAGCATGGCAGTTGCAAGTGCTAGATACCAACGTGCTTCTCAATCCTCTTTTGGGGGTGGAGATGGACGCCGCGAACTTGCGGTAACAAAAGCAGAATATGAAGTGGCAAGGGAAGAAAAAAATTTTGCAGCCGAACAATTAGCACTTGTGGAGGTTAAGGCACAAGCTAATGGCATTATTCTTTTCTCTAGCAAAAGCGATTGGGTAGGACGCCCAGTCGTAATTGGTGAGCGCGTGATGCGTTTGGCAGATGGACGTAGTACAGAATTTAAAATCAAGGTACCGGTTGGCGATTCTATTATACTAAATGAAAATGCTACTGCACGCGTCTTCCTTGACTCTGACCCTTTAAATCCAATGGATGTAAAAATTATACGTAAAAGTTATGCGGCTGAAAAAGAGGGTAATGAGCCTTTGGCTTTTCCAATTACCGCCAGGCTTGAAGATATAAATCGCACAGACGAACTGCGGATAGGCCTTCGTGGCATGGCGCAACTGTCCGGGGAAAAAGTGCCCCTTGCCTTCAATCTTTTTAGAAAGCCCCTTTCAGCAATTAGACAATATTTAGGATTATAAAACAAACAATAGTATTAGGGCTATAGTAATGAGTTCCCAAGTAAAGAGTAATGATGAGGCACAAATGCCTCTGCCAAAGCTGCGTGAAGATTTAATCATTGAACCTGCTGGTTCTTTTTTAAATGGCAGCCCAAGTTGGTTAATTCACGATCCGGTTCGAGGCCAGTTTTTCCGAATAGGTCAATCGACCTTGGAATTATTGAGCCTGTGGAAATCCGTAAGTCTTGAGCAGTTTTCAGAATTTGCATCAAAACATTTACAAAAAGAAATTTCCACAGATGAAATAGAAGAACTCGTCAAATTTGCATTTGCTAATAATCTGACAGTTGAGCCTGCAGGGGGCGATTATACTGCATTTGCTAAGCAACAAAAAGCCAAACAAAAAGGGCTTTTATCAACGCTTACACATAGCTATCTGTTTTTCAGGATACCACTGTTTAATCCTCAACCAATATTAGATTTTATGTGGCCGTTTATGCGACTTTTCTTTACTCGCACTACCTTGATAGCGCTTGCATTTTTAATGGTTGTTTCTCTTTATTTAGTGTCGCGGCAATGGGAGGTGTTTACCTCTACTTTTCTATCTTTCCTCTCTTTTGAAGGTGCGCTTTTTTATGGTGTAAGCTTGGTGTTACTCAAGTTCCTACATGAATTTGGTCATGCCTTTATGGCCAAAAAATACAATGTTTCAGTACCCATTATTGGGGTTGCCTTTCTTGTACTTTTCCCCGTGCTTTATACAAGTACAACAGCAGCTGTCAGGCTTAAAAGTCGTAAAAATCGTTTGATGATTAATATGGCTGGTATAATGGTGGAGTTGGCCGTAGCAATTATCGCTACGCTTTTTTGGGTATTTTTACCCGATGGACCAATGCGCTCCATTGCCTTTACAACGGCTAGTCTTTCATGGGCTTTAAGTTTGCTGGTCAACCTTAATCCATTTATGCGTTTTGATGGATACTATATTTTAAGTGATGCATTAGGCGTTGAAAATTTACAAGAACGCAGCTTTGCGTTTGCCAAATGGCGAATGCGTGAAGCACTTTTTAAACCAAATTTGGCGCCTCCAGAAATTATTAATACAAGCTTGCGAAAAATCCTAACATACCATGCGTGGGGAACTTGGATCTATCGGTTTTTCTTATTCTTGGGGATAGCACTACTTGTCTACAGTTTCTTCATTAAAGTTATCGGTATTGTTTTATTTGTTATTGAAATTGTTTGGTTCATTTTGCTGCCTGTGTGGCGTGAAATAAAGTTTTGTTGGAAAAATAAAGGAGATTATAAAACCATGCGTAGCGTTGTTTCGGGCTTTTTGTTCTTTTTAGTTCTTGGTGCTTTATTTGTACCTTGGTCATCCAGGGTTGATGTGCCTGCGGTTATAAAAGCTTCAAATGAGTATCACATTTATCCACCTTTGGATGGTAAAATTATAAACCATAATCTGAAGGAGAAACTGTCAATTAGACAAGGTGAAATATTGTTTGAACTGGCCTCACCAAAGCTTGATGCCGATATTCGTATTTCAGATAAACGCAAGCAACTTTTGCAGACGCGCCTTAATCGTGCGGCAGCAAGTGAAGTTGAACTTGCTTCTTTAACAATATTGCAGGCAGAACTTGATGCAGAAAACCAAAACAACAAAGGGTTAAAAACCAAGAAAACAGAACTTGTCTTTCGCGCACCTTTTACAGGAACGTTAACCAATGTGGATAGGGAATTGCATGAGGCTCAATGGCTTTCGAGTAAAAATCCTGTTTCCATTTTAATTGACCAATCATCAATACAGTCTTCAGGACTTGCAAGTGCTGAATCTGTTTCTCGTATGAAGATTGGGCAGATGGGGTATTTTATCGCGGATGGTTTCTTCCAAACTAAAATTCCAGTAAAAGTGTCAGCAATTTCTGAGATAGCAGAGGCAACTTTAAATGATGATATTCTGTCCGAGACAGAAGGTGGGCTTGTGCCTGTAACAAGCGGTCATGAAGCCGAAAGCAAACTACTTGGTACTTGGTTTAGAATTGAACTTGAGATTACGAACTTGCCAGATGATTTTAACTTAAGTTCTGAAATGCGCGGTGTAGCGATTATCAAGGCTGAACCGAAAAGTTTTGCTTCACGCATCTTCCGTCAAATTGCCTCAGTATTAATTCGCGAGAGCGGCTTTTAAAACTCCCAATATTTCCATAAAGTATCTCTCACAGGTTTGAGGAGAAACTTTATGGATTTAACTTTTAGCGATGCTGAAAATAATTTTAGGCAGGAAGTTAAGGCTTTTCTTAATGAAAAACTATCAGAGCGTCTTTCCAGCAAAGTTAAATTGGGTAAGCGTCTTAATAAAGATGATATGGTTGAATGGCATTCAACTTTAAATGTACAAGGCTGGCTTGCTGCAAATTGGCCTGTTGAACATGGCGGTACTGGTTGGACAGCGGTTCAAAAACATATCTTTGATGAGGAATGTTGGGCAGCAGGCGCACCACGAACAGTTCCTTTCGGTCTTAATATGCTCGCCCCTGTCTTGATGAAGTTTGGTAGCGAAGAGCAAAAGGCACATTATCTGCCACGTATTCTGGATGGAACAGACTGGTGGTGTCAGGGATATTCAGAACCTGGGGCTGGTTCTGATTTAGCGTCTTTAAGAACCTCTGCCGTTAAACAAGGCGATCATTATATCGTTAATGGGCAAAAGACCTGGACAACGCTTGGGCAATATGCGGACTGGATATTTTGCCTGGTTAGGACATCAACACAGGGTAAGCGTCAGGAGGGTATTTCATTTCTGCTGATTGATATGAATACGCCAGGCGTAACGGTTCGCCCGATTATTCTGATTGATGGCGAACATGAGGTGAATGAAATTTTCTTTGATGATGTTAAGGCTCCTGTTGGTAACTTAGTTGGAGAGGAAAACAAGGGTTGGACATATGCCAAATATCTTTTGACCCACGAGCGTACGGGTACGGCAAACATAGGCAATTCAAATGCAGCCCTTGCCAAGTTAAAACATATAGCCTCGCAGCAAATTAAAAATGGCAAGCCTTTAAGTCACGACCCATATTTTGCGGCACGTATGGCAAAGGTGGAAATTGATCTTAATGCACTTAAGACAACTAATCTTCGTATTTTGGTTGAAGCAGATAGTGGTGCCGCGGCTGGACCAGAAAGTTCCATGCTTAAAGTTAAAGGTACAATTATCAGGCAAGAATTAAACGATCTTACGCGACGTGCCCTTGGGCCATACGCTCTTCCGTTTTCTTCCGAAGCGATGGAAGAAGGTTATAACGAAGAACCGATTGGCCCTGATTATGCTAATTCGATTGCTGCTAAATATTTTAATAATCGAAAGATGTCTATTTACGCGGGCTCAAACGAAATTCAATGTGAAATAATCACCAAAACCAAATTGGGATTGTAAACTATGGATTTTAAACTCAATGAAGATCGCCGAATGCTCTCAGATACACTAGGGCGTTTTCTGGCTGATAATTATGATATAGAAAAACGCCATGGCTTTGTAATGCAAGAAGATAGTTTCTCACGCGAGATGTGGGAGCAATTTGCGGGGCTTGGTGTGATTGGCGCACTGTTTAACGAAGAAGCAGGTGGTTTTGGTGGTGAGGGTGCTGATTTAATAGTCGTGTTTGAAGCACTTGGGCGTCATCTGGTGGTCGAGCCTTTTTTACCGACGTTATTAGCTGGCACTATTTTAGCAAACCTGGGAAATCAAAAAGGTTTACTGGAAAGTGTTATAAGTGGTGAAGCTTTATTAGCACTTGCACATGGTGAGCCTGCCTCACGCTATGAGATGTCTTTAGTTGATACGTCTGCGAAAAAATCAGGTAATGAATGGATTATTGACGGTAATAAATCTGTTGTTATGGGCGCGGGCGCGGCAACACACTTAATCGTTTCTGCAAGAACTTCAGGAAACGACAATGAAGAAGAAGGTATATCGCTATTTCTTGTAGATAAAGCCAAGGGTGTTACGACTAGAAACTACAGCACACTAGATGGTTATGGCGCAGCCGAAGTTAATCTAGCAGATGCAAAAGGTGTTTTATTGGGTCGTGAGGGTGGTGGCTTTGAATTTATCGAACAGGCGTTTTCTACAGGCATAACTGCAATATGTGCTGAGGCATTGGGTGCAATGCATGTCGCTACAGACTTGACAGTGGAATATACCAAGCAGAGAAAACAATTTGGCGTACCAATTGGAAAGTTTCAGGTGTTGCAACATCGTATGGCTGATATGTTAATTGAGCTTGAGCAATTACGTTCCAGTATTATCAATGCGGCAGGGAGTTTGAATTCACAGCGCCTTGTGCGTGAGAGAGAAACCTCAGCTTGTAAATATCTTGCCGGTTCTATAGGTAGACAAATTGCAGAAGAAGCCATTCAAATCCATGGTGGCATGGGAATGACTTGGGAATATTCAGTAGGCCACTTTGCAAAGCATATTATTATGATAGATCATGTCTTAGGCGACACAGATCATCATTTAGAACGGTACATCAAACTTGGATACTCACATTAAATTTAAGGAAAATAATCATGAGCACTATTGAATCTCGTCTTGCTGATATGGGGATTACAATCCCAGAACCCAGCGCACCATTGGCTGCTTACGTTGGGCATGTTGTACACAATGGCATTGTAACAGTTTCGGGTCAGTTACCACTTGTGGGTGGTGCGTTATCACAAACAGGTTTATGTGGTGCAGGTGTTAGCGTTGAAGAGGCTGCCGCTGCAGCACAAATTTGCGCTATTAACATTCTAGCCCAAGTCAAGGTTGCTTGTGGTGGTGATTTGGAACGCATAGAACGTTGCATTCGTTTAGGAGGCTTTGTTGCTTCTACACCAGACTTTACCGATCATCCAAAAGTTATAAACGGTGCATCTGAATTTATGGGTGCAGTATTGGGTGAAAAAGGCGCACATGCCCGGGCAGCTGTCGGTGTGGCTGCATTGCCGCTTAATGCATCTGTTGAAGTTGAAGCTACTTTTGCAATTTCATAACTTTAGTTGAATGATACCCATCAAAAAAGGCGCGAATGAAATGCGCCTTTTTATATATAACTTTTTTGCCTTTTAAAGAACACGTGCTCTTGCCTCGTTATATTCTTTTACCAATCTATCAACAAGTTCTTGTGTTGAGCCAACAGATTTAACGGCACCAATACCTTGCCCACACCCCCAGATGTCTTTCCAGGCTTTTGCGTCAGTATTGCCACCTGAAGCAAAGTCCATTGCAGATGGATCACTTTCAGGCAGATTATCAGGATCCATCCCAGCGTTTTCAATGGATGGTTTAAGGTAATTACCATGCACCCCCGTAAACAAGTTAGTATAAACAATATCTTTGGCACTATAATCTGCAATGGCTTGTTTATATTCATCTGATGCGCGCGCCTCATGGGTAGCGATAAACGGTGAGCCGATATAAGCCATATCGGCACCCATAGCTTGTGCGCCAAGAATTGCACCGCCATTTGCGATGGAACCAGAAAGTAGCAGTGGGCCATCAAACCATTCGCGTATTTCTTGAATAAGAGCAAAAGGTGAAAGCGTGCCAGCGTGTCCGCCTGCACCTGCTGCAACTGCTATAAGTCCATCGGCACCTTTTCTGATTGCAGAATTTGCATGACGATTATTGATAATGTCATGTAACACAATGCCACCATAAGAATGAATTGCATCATTAACTTCAGGTACAGCGCCAAGCGACGTAATCACAATTGGCACTTTATGTTTCACACACATTTTTAAATCGTGTTCTAGCCTGTTATTTGAGCCATGCACGATTTGATTAACGGCAAAAGGTGCCACTTTTTTATCAGGATTTTTTGAACTGTAGTCAGCTAATTCTTCACTAATTTCCGAAAGCCAATCATCCAATTGTTCTGCAGGGCGTGCATTAAGCGCTGGAAAGGATCCAACAACGCCAGCTTTACATTGAGCAATCACAAGTTGCGGATTTGAAATAATGAATAGAGGGGCTGCAACGGCTGGTATTGAAAGGCAGCCGTTCATAATTTCCGGAATTGGCATGGTTTATCCTAATTCTTACGTAATCGTAAGATATTCATAGTTTGGTTTAGAAAGTCTGGCAATAAATAATTGTTTAAAGTCTGACTTTGGAAGATTGCAAAATTGATATAAAGCAGTAAAAGGGTGCAACTATGCAATTACGAGGGAATTAGTTATGTGTGGGGCAATAGCTATTCCAGATACAGTTAAAGTTATTCAATTCTGTATGGGTTGGAAACTAAGGGTATATTTTGGCTGATTTCGAACGCCTCATTCGTGGAGCTCTTGATAATCAAGATGCTTCTTCTGCGGAAGTAAGGAAGGTTGTTTATCAATCTTCCCGCAATGCTTTACAAAAAATTATAGATAATAACAGGTCGCTTACAGTTGAAGCTGTTATAGAACAAAAGCGTCAGCTTGAAGTTTCTATTGATTATATTGAAGCAGAATACACAGCGCCAAAGCCTGACCCCGTGGTTGCGCCTGTTGCTGAAACAATAGCACCAGTACCAGCAGGGGTAACACCATCACAGCCAGTACAGCCAGTTGCGCAGGTCGAATCTGTCATCTTAGCAGAGGCGCCAACACCACAGCCAGCTCCTGTTGATATTCCGATTGGAGCAGAGCCTGAACAATCGAGCACTCCACCTCCTGTGGGAGAACTACCTAAAGTTGATCCGTCAGATCCTCTGTATGAAATTCAGCAAATTTTGGAGAGTACAACGCCTAGCGCTGTTACACCTAGTGCCGCTCAGCCAGTTGTACATTCACAGACAGTTGCTCCTAATACTACTGCTGCGCCAAATATAGAACCCTCATTTGAACAAGAAGTAGCCCCACAAGTAGATGCTACGCTTAACGACCCTGCCATTAATGTAGGTAATGAATATTATGAAGGAATAGGTTCTGATAATATTCCGCTTGGTTTCCAAAGGCGCAGAAAAACCCAAAAACGTTTTTTATGGACAATTATTGTCTTACTCATTTTAGGCCTTTTGGGTTGGATTGGTTATATTGCATACATGGGAGCCGTGGATGGTTCTTTGCTAGGCCAAAAAGATAGTGATGGACCAAAGCTAAATCCTAATTCAGTTTCACGACAGGCAGATTCTGAAAATTATATTACAGTTATTGATTCCACAGACTTATCTTCTCTTGTAATGGCAGGGCGTGGGAAGGCTGAAATTGTAAATCAGTTAAACTCTAACATGATTAGAATTAATTCCGAACGTGATGCATTAAATAGAGCAGAACCTGCGCAACCAATTTTGATAAAATTAAAGCCAGGCGTTCTAGAGCAAATTTCAGGCAAAGAAGTAACGATAGAAGTATTCGCAAAATCAGGTGGTGGCGATACTGCCCATTTTGCAATTGGATGTGAGTTTGGCAATTTAACGGAATGTGGAAGGAAACGCTTCCTGGCTGGCTCTCAACCTAATGCATCTGTATTTGCCTTTCAGATGGATAAGATATCAGATAGCAATCAGGATATGTTTTTAACGCTAAGCACAGACACGACTAGCCAAGCATCGGTAACTGGCAAAGGTGATATTTTGGATATTGTATATATTCGATTAAGCGTTAACAATTAAGGTCTAAGTCCATATCCTAAGCGCCAAATTCATTCAAGAAATCAGCGCCTGATCCTAATATTAACGGATCAGTCTTTATTATGGCGTTTTGATTTTTTCCTTCATAATCAAGCTTGGTTAAAAAATATCTGATTGCGTTTAGCCGGGCACGGCGTTTGTCATTTGAACGAACAATAGTCCAGGGTGCGTCTTTTTTATGCGTATGTTCAAGCATGGTATTTCGCGCTTTGGTATAGTCATCCCATTTGGAAAGTGCCTTGATATCAATAGGCGATAATTTCCAGGATTTAAGAGGGTTTTGGCGCCTGTCATGAAAACGCTTTAGCTGCATTTCTTGCCCGACATTGAGCCAAAACTTAAACAAATGAATACCATCTGATATGAGCATATCTTCAAATTGAGGAGCCTGTGTCAAAAAAAGCTTATGTTGTTGTGGTGAACAAAATCCCATAACAGGTTCAACGCCTGCCCGGTTATACCAAGAGCGATCAAACATCACCATTTCACCGTCACTTGGCAAGTGTTGAACATAACGTTGGAAGTACCATTGCCCTCTTTCTGTGTCTGAAGGCTTGGATAAGGCAACAACGCGTGTATGACGAGGGTTTAAATATTCGCGAAATGCATTGATGGTACCTCCCTTGCCAGCCGCATCCCTGCCTTCAAAGACAATTACAATACGTTCGCCTGTTTTTTGTAACCAGGATTGAACTTTGCCTAATTCCAACTGTAGTGTTTCAAGCTCTTTTTCATAGGGTTTGCGTGACAATTTTTTTTCATACGGATACCCGCCACTTGAAAAAGCATTATCCTTGATTGCAGGTATTAGTTCACGATCATCCAAGTCTATTTTAACAGCTTTGCCGTTTATGTTGATTGAGACTTGCGGGATATCGTGTGTCATGGTTTTTCATCTTTATATTGTTATAGTGTTGGAAAACATATTTAATATGAAAGTCAAAGCAAAACAAACGGGTTCTGGCATAATAGTATTTGATCTCAAACCAGTGACTAAAAATGACTGATATAAAATCCAAATATAATTTAAGTCCGCCTGAACAAGGTAATAGTGGCATTGTACTGGTTATAATTTTCACACTCTTCATCATAGCTTGTTTTATTGCCCCACAACACATCTGGTTCTTTTTTGCCGCTTTTATAATTGCGATAGGAAGTATGTATTATTTCAATTCTGCAAAAAGCGGGAACAAGGCTAACTTTGCAAATCCGCGTGGTAATGAAACCATAGTAAGTAAAGAAGCTTTGTCGCAGCAAAGGCTTGTCGAGGCACTGCAGTTTCCTGCATATATACTTGATAGTGCTGGAGGGGTAGTTTTTGCCAATAAGCCCAGCATTGCAGCGTTTGGAAAGTTTACCAATGGTGATAAGGTTTTTATTCGCTTTAGGCAGCCTGAATTACGAAAACTTATTGAAAAAGCACTGAGTTCAAAATCTTCGCTTACGGGTGAGTACAATGAGGCTAGACCAGCAGACCGTTGGTTTGCAGTTGAAATTGCGCCTATTTTCAATAAAAAAGGAACTAAAAGAAATCTATTTTTTCTTTTGGGGTTTCATGACTTAACCGAGGCAAAACGGACAGACCAAATGAGGTCGGATTTTATTGCAAATGCAAGTCACGAATTAAGGACACCGCTTGCTTCTTTAAAGGGCTATTTGGAAACCATTAAAGGGCC
This sequence comes from uncultured Rhizobiaceae group bacterium, assembly GCA_937944165.1. Taxonomy (GTDB): domain Bacteria; phylum Pseudomonadota; class Alphaproteobacteria; order Rhizobiales; family Rhizobiaceae; genus JAALLB01. The sequence continues at coordinate 11,063 of CALDZF010000267.1, forward strand.
TGCGCGTAAAGATGAAAAAGCAATTCAAAAATTTACAGACGTAATGCTTGATCAGGCAAAGCGTATGACCAGGCTTGTAAATGATTTGCTATCTTTGAGCAGAATAGAGATGCAATCGCATGTCCGCCCTTCGGAAATAATCAATCTAAACGAAGTTATTATAAATGTGATTGACTCAGTGGAAGGCTTGGCCAAACATCTTGATGTCAGGATTGTATTTGAAGCCTCAAAAGCAGTGAATATCATTGGTGACAGGGATGAATTATTACAGGTCTTTGAAAATCTGATAGAAAACGCCTGTAAATATGGAGAAGAAGGCAAAGAAATTATCGTTGCGCTGGAAAGAGACGATACAACCAAATCAGTAATAGCTTCGGTTAAAGATTTTGGACCAGGAATTGCACTTGAGCATCAACATAGAATTACAGAACGGTTTTATCGTGTTGATATTGCGCGTAGCCGGGAAAAACAGGGTACTGGTTTGGGGTTGGCAATCGTAAAGCATATTTTAAATCGCCATACTACCAGACTTGAAATACAGTCTGCGCCTGATGAAGGTGCTAAATTTTTAATCAGGTTTCCACTCGCGGATAAATAAATTTATGCTACTGTTGATAATCAAAATTAATATTATAAATCAATAAGATGATTTGTCATAAAACTATATCATAGATTGAGTACTCTACATGATGAGGGAGGCGGGTGCTTTCTTCAACGCCATAAATATCAATGTTAGTTTTAACATAATGCAATCGTTATACACGGGAGATTAAAATGAAATTTACCAAATTCATGGGTCTGGTGTCAGGCACGGCACTTTTAATGACAACAGCAATTGGATCAGCACATGCTCGTGATCAAATTCAGATTGTTGGTTCATCAACAGTTTTCCCGTTCTCAACATCTGTTGCAGAACAATTTGGGCAAAAGACTTCTTTTAAAACACCTGTCGTTGAATCAACCGGTTCTGGTGGTGGAATGAAGCTATTTTGTTCAGGTGTTGGTGAAGGCTCACCTGATATTACAAATGCTTCTCGCCGTATCAAAGAAAATGAATTCAAGCTTTGCTTGGAAAACGGTGTGACACCTGTTGAAGTTCAAATTGGTTTCGATGGTATTGTTTTGGCAAATGCCAAGCAGGGACCCGATCTTAGTATTACTCGTCAGCAAATATTTCTGGCACTTGCAAAAGAAATTCCTGACGCATCAGGTAAAATGATCGCAAATCCGTACAAGACTTGGGCAGATGTAGACCCATCACTTCCAAATATTAAAATTGAAGTACTTGGCCCGCCACCAACATCTGGCACACGCGATGCTTTTGCTGAAATAGCACTTGAAGGCGGGGCTGCAAAGATTGCAACTTTGGCAGCACTTAAAAAGTCTGACAAAAATGCATTCAAGAAAATCGCCCATGCAATAAGAGAAGATGGCGCTTATGTTGAAGCTGGTGAAAATGATAATTTGATTATTCAAAAACTAGAAGCAAATTCTAATGCCTTTGGCGTGTTTGGTTTCTCATTCCTTGATCAAAATGGAGACAAGGTAAAGGGTGCAACTGTAAATGGTGTTGAGCCAGAATTTGAAAATATCGCCGCTGGTGATTATGATATCTCACGTTCCCTATACTTTTATGTAAAAAAAGAGCATGTCGGCGTTATCCCTGGTATTGAAGAATTTGTAACTGAATTTACAGATGAAGATACTTGGGGTGAAGAGGGATACCTTGCAGATAAAGGTCTTATTCCGCTACCAGATGATGAGCGAGAAACAATTGCTGAATCTGCAGTTGCCATGACACCAATGTCTTTTTAAGCATCAAGCTAATCCACAAGTTTATACCGTCCGAAGTTACTTTTCTTTGGGCGGTTAACGTTTTTAGCGGTAAAGATTTTCGCAATGGTAAAGTTGAAAAACTGATTAGGGGAAGCTTTTGCAATGGCCTTATATATTCTAGGCGCTTTGTTAATAATTGCGAGCATAGCTTTTGTTATCGGCCGTACAAAAGCTTTGGCTATTTGTGGCAATAATGTCTCCTCATTGCATTCCCGCCCTATTTATCACGGTGCATTTCTTTCTATTTGTGCTGCTGTTCCGTCGTTTATTTTTATTGTAGCATGGACAGTTTTTTCTGGAAGCGTAATCAATAGTATTGTCAAAAGCAGGTTTGCTGAACAATTATCGGCTATGGGTCTACCTCAGGTTGAGGCAGTTTTGCGTGATGCTAAGGCTTTGGCTTTTGGCGGACTTGTTGGGTTTAAAGACGACTTGAAAGTAAGCGCAAGTGAGGCTTATTCATCCTTACAATCAACCAGTGATTTATTATTATTGGCTTGTGTTGTGTTGCTGGTTGTAATTGGGTCTGTTTATGGATTTAAGCAAATTACCCCTGCATTTAGAACCAGACATCGCGTTGAGAAGTTTGTTTTGGCCTTATTAGCGGCGTGTTCATTGGTCGCAATTCTCACTACTGTTGGAATTATCTTATCACTTATATTTGAATCCATTCGGTTTTTTGAAAAGGTTCCATTTTTTGATTTTCTGTTCGGATATCACTGGTCGCCACAAAATGCCTTTGAAGGTGCTGGCGGGACATCATTATCAGATGATAATTCCAGAATATTTGGTGCTATTCCGCTCTTTACAGGTACATTCCTGATTACATTTATAGCAATTGCAGTTGCAGCTCCTTTTGGACTTATGTCAGCCATCTATATGTCGGATTATGCCAGCCTAAAGTTTCGTGCTTACGCAAAACCTGCGCTTGAGGTTTTAGCTGGCATTCCAACAGTTGCGTATGGATTTTTCGCCGCTCTGACTATCGCACCTGCTATCAGAGGGTGGGGAGAAGCAATAGGACTTTCTGTTTCATCAGAGTCTGCACTGGCAGCAGGCTTGGTCATGGGTATCATGATTATTCCATTTGTTTTGTCATTATCAGATGATGTTATTAACGCTGTTCCTCAGTCTTTGCGCGATGGTTCTTATGCTATGGGCGCAACCAAATCAGAAACGATTAGAAAAGTTGTTCTACCTGCTGCGCTACCTGGAATTGTTGCAGCGCTTTTATTAGCGATATCGCGTGCTGTTGGTGAAACCATGATTGTAGTGATGGCGGCAGGTCTTGCTGCCAATTTGACCATAAACCCATTGGAAGCTGTGACAACTGTGACTGTTCAAATTGTAACCCTTCTTCAAGGTGACCAAGAGTTTGACAGTGCAAAAACTCTGGCAGCATTTGCCTTGGGCTTGGTACTATTTGTAATTACGCTTTGTCTCAATATCATTGCATTGCGTGTTGTTCAAAAATACAGGGAACAATATGACTGATATATCAGCAGATACACAAACAAAGCGAAATAAAGTTGCTTACCAAGCACGGCTGCGAAAACGCTATGCCGCAGAAAGTCGTTTTAAGTTTATGGGTCTAGGCGCAATACTTGTATCAATCGCATTCTTAATCATTTTGCTTTCGACTTTTATTTCAACAGGGCTGCCGGCGTTTACTTATAATTACATTTCACTGCCAGTCGACTTAACTTCGATTGACCGTACAAAATTTGAACAGACTGTAAGTTTTAATCAGAATTTAAAGGAAGGCGAGAAAGCTAAACGTTATCCTGATTTTCGTAAACCTGTTGTAAAAAGCCTTTATGAAAAACTCCCATTTTTAAGCAGTCGCAAAGATAAAAAAATTGCTCGTCAAGTTGTAACAGATGTTTCAGGTGTGCTCTTAAAAGACTACGTTGTCGAAAACCCTAGCTTGGCGGGCACAAAATTCGACCATGAGTTTCTGGTTTCAGATTTTGTTGATCTTTATCTCAAAGGGTTGACCGCTGAAACGGTTTCAGAAACGCCTGATAATAAATTATCATTTATCCAAAACGATGATGAATTCAAAATAACTGCTGATGGTGATGTTTTTACGAAGCCATTGCAGGAAATAAAATTAATATTGGCCGAGCGAGCAGAGCGTATCAATCGCCGGATCTTTGACATTAAATTTGCTTTGGAAAATCAACTATCAATCTCAAATGCTAATGAAAGTACCAGTGCAGTTGCAAAAGCAAATGCCAACATTGAGAGTTTAAAGTCAGAACTTGAAGCTGAAACTTCAAAATACGATGAGCTCATAAAACGCAGCAACGCCCTTGAGGGCGAAGAAGTTCTGGACGCTAATATGCCATCGCTCTTAATTGATGCGAATGGTGGGACGCTGAAAGTTTCAAAAATTTCCAAAAACGAGGCGATAGCAACTGCAATTATCCCTATGCAAAATAATGATGTTGTTGATGCGGGTAGCTGGACAATGAAATTTATTGCTGAGGCTGAATCAAATCGAAAATTTAAAGATAAGCAAGTTGCCGCTATGGATCTTTTAGTAGGCGAGGGAATTATTACGAAACGTTTTGCCAGTGTGTTCTTTTCAAATGGCGATAGTCGCGAACCAGAGATGGCTGGTGTATGGGGCGCGGTTGTCGGTTCATTTTTTACAATGCTCGTGACGCTGTTTTTATCATTCCCATTAGGTGTTGCTGCCGCAGTATATCTTGAAGAATTTGCTGCAAAAAACAAGATAACCGATTTGATTGAAGTCAATATTAATAATCTTGCGGCGGTTCCCTCAATTGTGTTTGGTTTGCTCGGGCTTGCCGTGTTTTTGAACTTCTTTGAATTGCCGCGTTCTGCGCCTGTCGTGGGTGGCATGGTCTTAGCGCTTATGACATTGCCAGTGGTGATTATTGCTTCTCGAACTGCACTTAAATCCGTACCACCTTCGATACGGGAAGCCGCGCTTGGTGTGGGAGCGTCGAAATTACAAGCTGTTTTTCATCATGTTTTGCCGTTGGCAATGCCTGGAATTTTAACAGGGGCAATTATTGGCATGGCACGTGCTTTAGGTGAAACGGCACCGCTTCTCATGATTGGTATGGTGGCTTTTGTGGTGGATATTCCTGGCGGCTTTACGGACCCGTCTACGGTATTGCCTGTGCAAGTATATTTATGGGCTGATGCACCTGAACCAGGTTTTCAACAAAAGACTGCAGCAGCTATTATGGTATTGCTTGGGTTCTTGGTCGTTATGAACGCAGTTGCGGTTATTTTACGCAAACGCTTTGAGCGACGTTGGTAGAAACGATAATGAATATCAAGTAATTAAAAGAAAATGACAGGAAGATGCGTTAATTCAAATGGAACAAACTGAAATTAAAATGTCAGGCAAGGATGTTTCTGTTTCTTATGGAGAGAAACAAGCGTTGTTTGATGTCAATCTGGATATTCCCGCCAAACAGGTTACTGCATTAATTGGCCCTTCTGGTTGTGGTAAGTCCACTTTCTTAAGATGCCTTAACCGCATGAATGATACCATTGATATTTGCAAAGTGTCTGGTGATATAAGACTTGATAATCAAGACATTTATCACCGTGATATTGATGTAGTGGAATTACGTGCACGTGTAGGAATGGTTTTCCAAAAACCTAATCCGTTTCCAAAGTCAATTTTTGAAAATGTTGGTTATGGTCCTAAAATACACGGGCTGGCAAATGGCAAGGCTGAACTGGAAGAAATTGTTGTAAAAAGCCTTCAAAGAGCGGGTCTGTTTGAGGAAGTAAAAGACCGTCTTTATGAGCCTGGTACAGGCCTTTCAGGCGGACAACAGCAAAGACTTTGTATTGCGCGGGCAATTGCAGTTAGCCCCGAAGTTATCTTGATGGACGAGCCATGCTCTGCACTCGACCCAATTGCGACCGCCAAGGTTGAGGAGTTAATCGATGAATTACGTGAGAACTACACGATTGTTATAGTAACGCACTCTATGCAGCAGGCAGCGCGTGTTTCACAACAAACAGCAATGTTTCACTTGGGTTATCTTGTTGAGGTCGATGACACAGATACAATGTTTACAAATCCAAGTGATAAAAAAACCCAAGACTATATTACTGGTCGGTATGGCTAGTCAGATTCAGGCTCAAACAAAGGATAAAACTATCATGATGGGCGAACATACGGTTAAAGCTTTTGATGAAGATTTAAATTTTCTCATATCAAAAATATCTGAAATGGGTGGCAATGCTGAAAGCATGGTTGCGCGTTCTGTAACAGCATTGGTGACAGCGGATAAAGAGTTAGGTAAATCCGTTGTAAAAGATGATAAAATTCTGGACGCACTCGAGCAAGAAGTAGACGATCATGTAGTGCTTCTTATTGCAAGGCGCCAACCTATGGCGACTGACTTGCGTGAAGTGATCGGCGCTTTGCGAATGGCAACAGACCTTGAGCGTATTGGTGACTTGGGTAAAAATGTTGCACGTCGTGCTTTTCAAATTGAAGATAATCTACCACCAAAAAAACTTCTTCGCGGTCTGCAACATTTAACCAATGTTTCTTTGGAGCAGTTAAAAGATGCACTGGATGCCTTCGTTGCAAAAGATATAGAAAAAGCGCGAGAAGTTTGGGATCGCGATGATGAGATTGATAGTCTTTACACTTCGCTATTTCGCGAGCTTTTAACTTATATGATGGAAGATCCACGTAATATTACATATTGTACGCATTTACTTTTCTGTGCAAAAAATATGGAACGTATTGGCGATCATGTTACCAATTTGGCTGAGACTATTCATTATATGGTCACTGGTTCCAACGACATAGCATCAGAAAATCTGAACGACCTTTAATACATGTTTCTTGCTTTTTAAGAGGAAAGAATGATGCATCCTAAAGTCATGGTTGTTGAGGATGAAGAGGCGCTCTCGGAATTGCTCAAGTATAATCTGGTAGCTGAGGGGTATGAAGTTGAGATTATTGATCGTGGTGATGATGCGGTATTAAGATTACGTGAGACGGTTCCTGATTTGCTTTTGCTGGATTGGATGTTACCTGGCTTATCTGGTATAGAGCTTTGTCGACGTGTTCGTATGCGTAAAGAAACGCAAGCTTTGCCAATTATAATGTTAACTGCACGCAGTGAAGAGTCTGAACGTATTCGCGGACTTTCTACTGGGGCTGATGATTTTGTGGTAAAGCCATTTTCTGTCCCTGAATTAATGGCGCGAATTAAAGCGATGTTGCGTCGTTCTAATCCAAATAAAGTTTCTTCTCGCTTAAAAGCCGGTGATATAGAAATTGATAAGGAATTACACCGGACACATCGTAACGGCCGTGAAGTGCGCCTTGGCCCAACAGAATATAAATTGCTGGAATTTTTAATGAGCGCCCCTGGCAGGGTGTTCTCACGTGAGCAGCTGTTGGATGGGGTTTGGGGGCGTAATAATTATGTTGATGAACGCACTGTTGATGTTCATATAGGGCGTTTGCGCCGTTCAATTATAAGAGGTAAGGAAAAAGACCCGATCCGCACAGTGCGCGGATTGGGGTATTCATTAAATGATAAATTTTTAAAAGCCTAACCGTTAGCAGCGCGTTTTACACGTCGACGGTCAGTAACTGTTTGATAAGCCATACGGCAATGATATTCGCAATATGGTGCATCATCCTTTGGCGAATTACCGCAGAAGTGAAAATCATCTGTCGAAGGATCACCGTGCGGCCATTTACATGTCTTTTCGGTCAGATCCACCAAATCCAGTTTTTTGCATACAGGCACAGGAATATCTTCAATGATTTGCCTTGCTGGCATTGAAGGTGCTGTGCGACCCGTTTTGGCCATAGGCCTTGGTCGTGCATTGTAACTGCCGCTAGTGCGAGCAGGTGTTCTTGCTTTTCTATTGCTGCTTGCAGGTTTTGCACGGCCTGAAAGCCCGAGTCTGTGTACTTTTCCGATTACTGCATTGCGAGTTACGCCACCTAACTCTGCTGCAATTTGGCTAGCGCTTAATCCATCCGCCCATAATTTACTAAGCGTAGCTACCCTGTCATCTGTCCAAGACATGTGTCTCAATCTCCGAATTTTGCAGAATCCGCCCCCGTTCTCGAATTTTTAAAATTCAAGTTAAAACGCTTCTACTTTGTTATATTTCCTACGATGATACGCTGTAGGTTACGATACTACTCTTTACTAAAGGGAAATAATCAGACTGAGACTCTCAGCACAAGAGTTGAAATTGAATATCGAATCATTTTTTCACAATATCCCCAACTAAGAGAATCATGTTTCATTTACCTGTGGAAACCAGAATCTGAATTGCAAGAGTTGCTTGTCATCATGTCAGAAAAATCAATAAAGCTCCCTGCGAAATCCTTTATTTATAACGCTTGACCAATGGAGAATGTCAAAGTATTTTATGTGAATAACTTATATTTTGTTCTTGTAAATTTTAATGCCCGTCCTGATGGCGGGTTTTTTGTTTTTTTAAAGAACAACACTTTAATTTTTGTCAGCATAGCGATTCTTTTGGAAAGAACATCATGGGAAAACAACAAAACACTTTTGATATCTATGCTCCACCAGCAATTGAATTTGCTCGCGCAGATGGGTGTCGACTTTATGATACCGAGGGTAAGGAGTATCTTGATTGTACTTCAGGCATAGCGGTTAATTCATTAGGTCATGGACATCCCCACCTTGTTGAGACTTTAAAGAGCCAAGCAGAAGAAATCTGGCATTTGTCAAATTTGTTTGAGATCCCCGGACAGGCAAAACTGGCTGGTCGTCTTTGTGAAAACTCTTTTGCAGATCGAGTTTTCTTTACCAATTCAGGCGTTGAAGCCATGGAAATGGCAATTAAAACTGCAAGGCGCTATCACTACGCAAAGGGTAATCCTGAACGTGTAAATATCATTACGTTTGAAGGGGCTTTTCATGGCAGAAGCACCACAACAATTGCAGCAGGCGGTCAGGCTAAATATCTTGAAGGTTTCGGGCCGATTGCGCCTGGTTTTATAAATTTGCCATTTGGTGATCATGATGCGCTTAAAGCAGCTATTGATGACAAGACTGCTGCCATTCTGCTTGAGCCAATTCAAGGTGAGGGCGGTATTAGAGAAGTGCCTGCTCAATGTTTAAAAGGCCTTCGTGAGTTATGCGATAAAGAAGGTATATTGCTGATATTTGATGAAGTTCAAACAGGCGTTGGCAGATGCGGAAAACTCTTTGCTCATCAAATTCACAATGTCGAGCCGGACATTATGGCAATTGCCAAAGGTATTGGCGGGGGCTTTCCTTTGGGAGCCTGTATGGCAACAGAAGCAGTTGCACTTGCAATGATACTTGGAACGCACGGCTCTACATTTGGTGGCAATCCATTAGCCATGGCAATTGGTAATGCTGTATTAGATGTCGTGCTAGAAGACAGTTTTATGGATGAAGTCAATGACAAATCAATTTTGTTTCGTCAACATTTGGCAGAATTGGTTGATACATACCCAGACTTGTTAGAAGGTGTTCGTGGTCAGGGGCTTTTAATAGGGATTAAAGCCAAGGCGGCTAACCTTGATTTGATTGCTGCAATGCGTGACGTCGGGCTTTTAACTGTAGGTGCAGGCAATAATGTTATCCGTATTTTGCCACCACTAATAATAAACGAAGATGATATTCGTGCAGTGCGTGACAAAATGGTTGAGGCATTTGATGCTTATAGAGCAACCCAGAAAGCATAAAGACCATGTCTTCATCAGTGCGCCATTTTCTTGACATCTCAAGTGTCGATAAGGCTTCCTTAAAAGCTATCATTAAATCTGCACACGAGATGAAGTCTAAAGGTAATAAAGAAAAACCTTTAGTGGGAAAAATGCTTGCAATGATTTTTGATAAGCCGTCGACACGAACACGTGTTTCTTTTGATGTTGGCATGCGTCAACTGGGTGGTGAAACAATTATACTTTCTGGTTCTGAAATGCAGCTTGGGCGTGGGGAAACGATTGCAGATACCGCTAAAGTGCTTTCGCGATATGTTGATGCAATTATGATTAGAACCACAAACCATGCGCGTGTTTTGGAATTGTCACAAAATGCTACTGTACCGGTTATTAATGGCCTTACAGATGATAGCCATCCTTGTCAGATTATGGCTGATGTTTTAACCATTGAAGAAATATTAGGTACCTGCGAAGGCAAAAAGATAGTTTGGACAGGTGATGGTAACAACGTGCTTAATTCATTAATTGAAGCAAGTAGTATATTTAACTATCAGCTTGATATTGCTGTACCTAAAGGACACGAGCCTGATCAAAAATATATTGATTGGTCAAATAGCCGTGGTGCACAGATTAGTGTTAGCCATGATGCAGCAACCGTAGCTTGCAATGCTGATTGTGTAATAACAGACACATGGACATCCATGGGCGCAGAAGAACAAGCCTCGGGGCATAATACATTTATGCCGTATCAGGTAAATGACGCGCTTATGGGTAAAGCAAAGAAGAGTGCAATCTTCATGCATTGCTTACCCGCTCACAGGGGGGAAGAAGTTACCGACAGCGTTATTGATAGCCCACAATCGGTTGTCTTTGATGAAGCTGAAAACCGCCTTCATGCCCAAAAGGCTATTTTGGCTTGGTGTCTAAATAAAATTTAATTAATGAGAAAATTAATGAGTGATGAAACTGTAGAATACCAATTTGCGGGTGAAGATGTGGTTGTGCCCTTTGCGGTGGAACCATTGGATATTCGTGGGCGGGCTGTGCAGCTTGGGCCGATGTTGGATGCAATTCTTAAACGTCATGACTATCCGCAAGACATCGCTTTTTTAATGGGAGAAATGATTTCCCTTGCTGTATTATTGGGAACATCACTTAAGTTTGAGGGTAATTTTATTCTGCAAACTCAATCGGATGGGCCAGTTTCTTTAGCAGTCGTTGATTTTTCAACACCCGATTCAGTAAGGGCATATGCACGCTATAATAAAGAAGGTTACGAAACTGCTTTAAAAGAAGGCAAAACCAGTCCGCGAGATCTATTGGGTGATGGTATTATGGCGATGACTATAGATCATGGTGAAGATATGCAGCGTTATCAGGGTATTGTTAAGCTGGATGGTATTTCATTGGAAGAAGCAGCCCACCAATATTTTCGCCAGTCAGAACAAATTCCAACGCGCATTAAACTCTCTGTCGCGCAAATCTTACGCCCATCACCAGATGGTAATGAAACCGAAACGAGTTGGCGTGCAGGCGGTATTTTAGCGCAGTTTTTGCCTGAGTCAGTAGATCGCCAAATACAACGTGATCTACCAAGTGGCGCTGATGATGAAGAAGATGATTTTGATGAAGATAATGCCTGGCTAGAAGCAATCGCCCTAATGGATACGGTTGGCGATGATGAATTGACAGATCCGCAACTTAATACAGAACGCTTGTTATATAGATTGTTCCATGAACATGGTGTGCGAGTGTTTGAGGGGACGCCTGTTCTGGATAAATGCACTTGTAGTCGTGAAAAAGTAGTTTCATTGGTTCAAAGCTTCAAAGACGACCCTGAAAAGCCAATGAAACCAGATGAGACTTTTAAAACAACTTGTGAGTTTTGTAGCACAAGTTATGAAGTTTCTGCCTCAGAAGTTTAGGCCATTTTAACTGGATTTATGAGTATACGGACTAAACGTTTACCGCATTACAAACTTGTAACTTGCCGAAATCATTCTTTGCTATAATTATATAGGTGTAATCAAGCAGATATGGTCATGTTGCAGAAGAACGATACATTTGAGCTGGAAGTTGAAGAAGTAATTGGTGAGCCCGAAAAAAAAGGCTCTTCTTTTATCGCTTTTATTATAACTTTCATACGTGCCATTTTTCAATTGATATTGATGGTGGCCATTCTTTATGGCGGCTTTTTAGGTATGGAGAAGCTCATTGAAGCCAAGGTTCAACCGCCCAAAAGACCGCCTTTTAAAACCGTTTATACAGTTGATACAATTCCTATAAAAGTCGGTGATTTCCAACCTAAAATGGTGGTTTATGGTGAAGTGCAAGCCGCTAAATCGGTCGAACTTCGCTCGCTTGTTGAGGGCAAAATTACGCAAGTTAACCCTAAATTACAAGTAGGCGGCAAAGTTGATGAAGGTGAAATACTGTTTCAGGTTGATAAATTTGATTACGAGACAGCAGTAGGCGGTGCAAAATCCAATGCAACTGAAACCAAGGCAAGAATTGCAGAAAACGAGGCAATGATTGCTATTGAAGAAGCACGTATCACCAGCCTGAAAGAACAACTTGTATTGGCACAAAGTGATCTTGACCGCATTAAGTTATTACAAAGTCGTGGCAGCGCAACACCGCGCTCTGTAGAAGAACGCGAATTAATTGTCAGTCAACGCTCGCAAGCACTTCAGCAAAGTGAATTGAACTTGGCGGTAGAAAAAGCCCGCATAGAACAATTAAAAGCTGTGTTGGCAAGATTTCAAAGAGGTATCCAACAAGCCAAACGGGATTTAAAAGACACTGCGTTTGTTTCACCGATGTCAGGTGTGATTAGAGAAAACAATGCAGCTGTTGGTCGTTTGATTGGTTCAAATGATATGATTATATCCATGTATCGTGATGATCTTCTGGAGGCGCGTTTTACACTCACAGATCAGCGGTTCGGACGCATACAATCTGATGAGACAGGTTTGATTGGTCGTGCAGTTGAGGTTATCTGGGTTGTTGGTGGCGAAGAATTTAGATACCCTGCAACGATTGACAGAATTGGTGCACAAATAACTTCTGATAGAGGAGGCGTTGAAGTAATTGCACGTATTGATGGCAACCTTGAAAACGGATTGCTTCGTCCAGGCGCATTTGTTGAAGTGATTGTGCCTGACAAGGCTTTTAGGAAAAATTATAAAGTGCCAGAAACTGCTCTTTATGATAATACAACTGTATATGTTGATGTCGATGGCAAGCTTCAATCACGCAAAGTAAAAGTTCTGGCGCGTGATGGTGATGCAATCATAATTGATGGAGAACTTGCCGATGGTGATAAGGTTCTCGTAACGCGTATTGCAGAAATCTCAGATGGTTTAAACGTCAGAGCACCTCAACCTGCTCCACAGCCACAACAACAAACTGAAACTGGTAGTTAAGCAAATGGAGCAAGCTTCATGATAGCAAGAACAATACCAGGTAGAGGCGTTGTAAGCCTTTTTGCAAGACACCCTAATGCTGCGAATTTGTTGATGATATTGATGGTGATTTTTGGTGTCTTTGCAATCGGTAAAATCAATACTCAATTTTTCCCAACTGTAGAACGTCAGGAGGTTAGAATTTCTGTTACCTGGCAAGGCGCAAGTGCTGAAGATGTTGAACGCAATATTATTCAAATCATAGAGCCAGAGGTGCGCTTTATTGATGGCGTTGATAATATGATTTCTTATGCCAGAGAAGGTGCTGGCTCTATCTCTCTAGAGTTTTTGCCTGACGCGGATATTAAACAAGCTGTTGCCGATGTTGATACGGCCGTAAAAACAGTTACTAACCTGCCAGAAGGAGCTGATGAACCGGAAGTTGCGAAAGCTTCATTTTTTGACCGGGTTGCAAGGCTTTCGCTTTCAGGTGATGTGCCTGAGAGTACATTAAGAATCCACGCCAAGAAAATACGTGATGACTTAATTGAACGCGGCATTGATAAAATCTCTTTTGTCGGGATGCGTGACGAAGAATTGCAAGTTGAGATTTCAGAACGCGAATTGAGACGTCTAGGGCTTTCAATTTCTGATGTCTCAAACGCCATAGCCAATAACAGCCGCGACACACCATCAGGACAATTAAAGGGTGATGTTGAAAAACAAATCCGTGCCTTGGCAGATGTTGAAGACCCTTCAACACTTGAAGAAATAGAAATCAGATCATTTGCCACAGGCGAGAAGGTTTTGTTGGGTGACGTTGCAACAATTAAACGAGGTTATGAAGATGGTCAGGCGCTTGGCCTATCAGGTGGAAAGCCTGCCATCCAGATTACCGTTGAGCGCGCATTAAGTGCAGATACTTTAAAGACTGCTCGCATTCTGGATACTTATCTAAGCGAAATTGAAGATGCTATGCCACCAGGTATTACGCTTAAAAAATATGAAGTGCGTGCCGATTCACTTGTGCAACGTATTTCATTGCTTTTTTGGAATGGTGTCTTTGGGCTTGTTTTGGTTGTTGCAACGCTATTCATCTTTTTAAATGCACGCATCGCATTTTGGGTAGCCGCTGGCATTCCGGTTGCAATGTTTGCAACGCTTGGGTTCATGCTGGTGATGGGGCAAACAATCAACATGATCACGCTTTTTGCAATGATTATGATGTTAGGCGTAATCGTTGATGATGCGATTGTTGTGGGAGAGCATACTGCTTCGCGATTTGAAGCTGGGGATGAGCCTTTTCAGGCAGCTGAAAATGGGGCAGGTCGAATGTTGACGCCAGTAATGGCTGCCATGATTACCACTATAGCAGCTTTTGCACCGATGTTGCTGATACGCGATATTATCGGGCAAATCATGGGGGTTATGCCTTATGTCGTAATTGCCGTAATTATCGCAAGCTTGATTGAATGTTTTTTAATTTTGCCAGGGCATTTGGCTCATACGCTTCAACATAAACCAAGGCGCAGATGGTCTTTTTGGCGGCAGATGTTTTTCTCAATCATCATCGGTGGCATATTAATCGCCGTTATGAACAGAGTTTCCAACGGTTCTCTGGATGCAATTGGCCTGTCATTTTTAAAGCCGTTTATAGCCTCGCAGGATGATGGATTAATCAACCTTTTCATTTTAATGGTAGCAATAGGTTCTCTTATTGCAGGTACACTATTTGAAGGTGTCTTCTGGTTTTTAAAAAAGATTTCACCAAAAAACAAAGGTCCCCATGACCAAGGTTGGTTTAGAGCCAGGTTTGATAGATCTTTCAATGCTTTCCGTGATGGGCCTTTTAACTGGATGGTACGCCTATCATTTAAATGGCGTTACGTTACAATTGCTGTAGCACTAGCAAGTGTTATGGTTTTAGCCGTTGGGCCAATTCGTGGTGAGCAGGTAAAGTTTGTCTTCTTCCCATCACCAGAAGCTGAAAATATTCGTGCAAGACTGGTCTTTAACGCAGGCATACCAGAACCACGTGCGATGGAAATTATTACGGAAGCAGAAAATGCTTTGGAGCGCGCTACACGCGAATTGGTAGATGATGATGAGCAATTGGTAACAGCGGTATTTGCAACATTGGGAAGTGCTGGACGCAGCGTTGGTGATAATTTGGCGGAGTTGCGCGTCCAACTTTCATCTTCTGAAGTAAGAACTGTGCGCACACCTGATATTGTAAAAGCATGGCGCAAGGCATTGCCTAAACTTGCTGGCGCCAAACGCATAGCAATATTTGAATCACGCGGTGGCCCTCCGGGACGTGATCTTGATGTTGAAATTATTGGCAGTGATGTATCAACATTAAAGGCAGCAGCAACCCAAGTAATACCGATTGTTCAGGCCATAAATGGTGCGTCCGGTGTTGCGGATGATTTACCATTTGGCAAACCGGAACTCATCATGCGTCTTTTACCACGTGGCGCTGCCCTTGGTTTCAGTATTGATGAAGTCGGCAGGCAAGTGCGTGATGCTTTTGATGGCGCAATTCCAAGACGTTTTGCACGTGACGATGATGAAATTACCATACGAGTTTTAAGAACTAGCAGGGATAAAGGTGGCGATAAACTTCGCAACTTTGAACTTCGGAATCCTGAAGGGCAATTTGTACCACTTGGTGAAGTTGTTGATTTAACCGAAAAGCAAGGCTTCTCCGCAATTCAGCGTGAAGATGGTAAAACCATTGTTTCCATAACAGCTGATTTGGATACAGATATTGTAACGACTGAAAAAGCCATCGAAATCCTACAAGCTGGTGAATTGCCCAGACTTATGGACAAAATGGGATTGAACTATCGTTTTGGCGGTAAAGATAAAGAGCGCAAAAAAGCTTTTACTGATTTGATTACGGGCATTTATGTCGCTTTGGCAATTATTTATATTGTTCTGGCTTGGGTATTTGGCAGTTATTTTAGGCCTTTGGCTATCATGCTGATTATACCTTTTGGACTGGTTGGTGCTGTTGTTGGACATTGGGTGTTAGGATTTAAATTGACCATTCTTTCATTCATTGGTTTGCTTGGATTAGCAGGTATTTTAGTAAATGATTCAATTATCCTGGTTAGCCGTCTTGATGAACGTCTGGATGAAGGAGAAACTTTGCAAGAGGCTGCAATTGGCGCCAGTCGTGATCGCCTGCGCGCGGTTTTATTAACATCGCTTACAACTATAGGCGGGCTTTTTCCATTAATGTTTGAAAAAAGCCTTCAAGCACAATTTCTTTTGCCCATGGCTATTACAATTGTCTTTGGTTTAGGGCTGGCAACGCTGATTGTATTGTTTTTGGTTCCAGCATTTATAGGTATTGGAGACGATTTTAAAAGATTTCTTATCGCTATGTTTGGTGAAAGAAATTCCAAAGACGTTCAACCTGCTGAATAGGTTTTACGCTCTCCAAAATCTTGGCATGAATAATACTAAAACTGTAAAGAGCTCCAAGCGACCAACTAACATGGCTGCTGAGAGTATCCATTTTGCTGTGTCGTTTAGTTCTTGGAAGGTTGAAGAAGGTCCAATTTGACTTCCAAGTCCGGGTCCTACATTTGATATTGCAGTGCCTGCAGCAGACATTGAGGTTAGAAAGTTTAACCCGGTTAAATTAAGTGCAATTGCAAATAATCCAAAAAGTAAAAAATATACAGCAAAGAAATTCATAACGGCGGTTGCAGCACTATCGTCAATTTGCTTGCCGTTAAAGCGCATTGTAAAAATACCATTAGGGTAAAATATACGACTCAAATGTTGTTTGATTGTTTCAAACAAGATTTGAAAACGGAATATTTTAATGCCGCATGAGGTTGAACCCGCACACCCCCCAATAAACATGATCGCAAAGAAAAAGGCATTGGAACCTGGTGCCCATTGGCCATAATCCGCTGATGAATATCCTGTGCCAGTAATAATGGAAGTTACGTTAAATAGCGCATCAACAAAACGAGTCATGCCATCCACATTTTGCGGAGAATTATTTAACAACCATGCAATAAATGTGCAGAAAACAACCACAGTAAAAAAGACTTGGACTTGCGAGTTTTTCCAAAGCTTTTCTGGTTGGCCTCTGGTTGCCTGAACATATAAAATAAAAGGAATTGAACCAAGAATCATAAAAGTAACGGCGATAAGATGGGTGGAATGACTGTTATAAAACCCCATTGAAGCATCTTTGGTGGAGAAACCGCCTGTCGCTACAGTTGTCATACCATGAATAACCGCATCCAAAATTGGCATGCCCGCCATAATATAGGCAAAAATACAGGCAGCGGTTATGAAAATAAAAACTAAAGTCAGCATGCCAGAGATTTGTGTTGCTCGAGGCATAATTTTTTCTGCTGTATCAAATGCTTCAATTTTAAAAAGTTGCATACCACCAACTTGTAGCATTGGTAGCACTGCAACGGCCATAACGATGATACCAAGTCCACCAAGCCATTGTTGAATACCGCGCCAAAGTAGAATGCCTGGCGGTTGACTATTCAAACCTGTGATAACTGTCGAACCTGTTGTTGTAAGGCCAGACATGGATTCAAAAAAAGCATCTGTAAAACTGGGTACCGCACCTGATAATAAATATGGAAAGGAGCCAAATAATACCAATGCGACCCAAGCTGCAGTTGTCATCACAAAAGCTTGGCGTGTTGACATACCTTGAGATATGCCTCTTGCGCCTGAATATAACCCAAGACCTATAAGCAAGGTTATAGAGCCTGTAAAAGCAAATACTTCCCAATCGTCATTGTTGAATAAAAAATCAATGGCAGCAGGAATGAACATAGCGCCACCTTGCGTTGCGATTAACAAGCCAACAATTAAAAAAATGGGGCGAAGGTTTGCCATCATTTGTTTTTTGTTCTCAATTTATAACTGGGCTTAAGTCAGGTAAATCAAGCGCAAAGGCAGGAACGGCGATTTCTAATTCTGAGCCTTCTTCGTTTTGCATCGTGTAATGACCGACCATTATACCTGAAGGTGCAGTAAGTGGGCAGCCGCTTGAATAACTGTATTCTTGGCCATTTTCTATAAAAGGTTGCTCACCAATTACACCATCACCACGAACTTCATCAATACGGCCGTTACTATCAGTAATATACCAATAACGCCTTAAAAGCTGGAGTGTGTTGCCCGAATTGTTTTCTATAGCAACGCGGTAAGCCCAGAAATATTCGGAGTTTTGCGGGTTGGAGCGCTCATCAATATAAACTGGCATTACGGTTACTGTTACGCCATGGGTTGTTTCTTTGAACATTATAAATATGCCTTGTATCTTGGGCGCTATACTTATCATGTTTTATACACAGCCCAAATACCCAATTGTTATTATGAGATGCTATCCAGTGCTTTTTTGACGTCTGCCATCAAATCATCTGCATCTTCAAGACCAACTGAAAGTCTTATCATTCCATCTGATATGTTAAGTTCCTCACGATCCTTGCTAGAAAGGTTTTTATGAGTTGTTGTAGCAGGGTGCGTAATAAGACTTTTTGCATCTCCCAGATTGTTTGATATTTGTATGGTTTCAAGCGTATTTATGAATTTAAAGGCATTGGTTTTGCCGCCACAAATTTCAAAAGCAACCAGGGTAGAACCACCACTCATTTGTCTTTGTGCAAGGTCAGCTTGTGGATGGCTGGGATGCGTTGGGTATAACATACGATTAACAGATTTCTGAGTTGCCAAAAAGTCTGCAAGCTTGCCCGCACTTGCGGTTTGATGAGCAACACGAATTGGCAGCGTTTCTAGGCCTTTCAAAAAGTTCCATGCATTAAAGGGACTCATGCAAGGACCAGTGTGCCTATAATATTCGTGTAATTTCTCTTTGATCCACTCCTCATTGCCAAGAATAATGCCACCAAGACATCGCCCCTGACCATCAATATGTTTAGTGGTTGAATATATTACTATGTCTGCGCCCATTTCAATAGGACGTTGGTACATTGGTGTTGCGAATACATTGTCTACAATTAAGACGGCATCATTTTCATGCGCTAAATCTGCAACAGCTTTAATATCAACAAGTTCAAGGGTTGGATTTGTAGGGCTTTCCAGGAAAAAGATTGTGGTATTGGATTGAACAGCGCGTTTCCAGGCATTTATATCTTTGCCATCAACAAGCGTAAATTCTACGCCATACTGTGGCATTAGTTTTTCAATCACCCAACGGCAAGAACCAAATAAGGCCTTTGCTGCAATGATATGATCTCCAGCTTTAGCCTGGCAAGCAATAGCTGCGGTAACCGCTGCCATACCTGAGGCCATTGCCCTTGCATCTTGCGCACCTTCAAGCGCGCACATGCGTTGCTCAAACATAGAAACTGTTGGGTTTCCATAGCGTGAATAGATATAGCCTTCTTCTTCGCCTTTAAAGCGCGCTTCAGCTGCCTCTGCGCTGTCATATATATAACCTTGTGTGAGATAAAGCGCTTCAGAAGTTTCTCCAAATTGGCTGCGTGTCGTACCACTATGAACAAGCCTGGTTGCTGTACGCCAATTATTTTTCAAGGACATTATTGAACTCCATAATTAAACCAGAAAGCAAAGCTGCGTCTGGTTCTTAAATGCAAATGGAGTATGCAATTTCGACCCTTTAGCAACTTTTTTAAAGTGGCTGCAAGCCGGTCGGCCAAAACACCACTAATATGTGTGTGTTATTCTATATGCCTCTTCACGTCAATGAAACTTCGTTTTAATGAATAGGGCAGATTATCAATTTTGGTTGAGCAGATGACACGAACCACAGGCATTTTGGCAGACTCAGGTATCAAGCAGCTTTATGGCGACGGTAGTATTTTGGCTGAAAAAGAATTTGATAACGATCAAATTCAACCTGCAAGCCTTGATTTAAGACTAGGCAAAAAAGCTTACCGTGTGCGTGCTTCGTTTTTACCAGGCAAAGGCAATTCTGTTTCAAAAAAACTTGATCGCTTTAAACTGCACGAGTTAGATCTAACTGATGGTGCAATTTTGGAAACAGGCTGTGTTTATCTGATTCCACTCTTGGAAAGCTTGGCACTGCCACAAGATGTTGAAGCTTCTGCTAATCCAAAAAGTTCTACAGGCAGGCTTGATATTTTTACCCGTGTAATAGTCGATGAAAGCCAAGCCTTTGACCAAATTCCAGTCGGCTATAAAGGGCCGCTTTATTTGGAAGTAAGTCCAAGCACATTCCCGATTGTGGTGCGTACAGGTTCAAGGCTTTCTCAAATAAGGTTTAGAAAAGGGCATTCAGTTCTTGGTGATGAAGCATTGTTAGAATTGCATAAGCAAGAGACGCTGGTTGCACGTGCTGAACCCGTCATTAGAAATGGCGGCATTGGCATGTCGATTGATCTATCGGGCGGTGATAACGGCCTGGTTGGTTATCGCGGCAAACGTCATACAGGGTTGGTTGATGTTGATAAAAAAGCTGCTCATAATATTCTTGATTTTTGGGAACCAATTTATAATCACGGCAAAGAGGCTGCTGATGATTTGGTGTTAGACCCAGATGAGTTTTATATTCTGGTTTCCAATGAAGCGGTACATGTACCGCCTTTGTTTGCGGCAGAAATGGTGCCCTATGATACTATGGTAGGCGAGTTCAGGGTGCATTACGCGGGTTTTTTTGATCCGGGTTTTGGACATGTGCATGCAGGCGGTGCTGGTTCGCGTGGTGTCTTGGAAGTGCGCAGCCATGATGTGCCATTTATTTTAGAACACGATCAATTGGTTGGAAGTTTGGTATATGAACACATGTTAGAGCGACCAGAGCAACTGTATGGCACTGATTTGGGTTCCAATTATCAGGCTCAAGGGTTGAAACTATCCAAACATTTTAAAGCTTGAATAGGTCCTGAGCCTGGGTGTTTAGTCCCAACTCCTAATTGAACTTAGTCTTGAGCACCAAATTCGCATGGCCAATTTGCAGGCTTGGTTAAACCTTCAGGGAGTTTGGTTTGGTCATTGCCGCAAGCCATATCAATTTGCCATTGTGCCAACCCCTTGAGTTTGGAAAGATCCAGGCTTTCTATCTGTGTTAAAAACATAAAGGAACCTTTTAATGAAAACTCCTCATCAAGTTTTATGCTGGTAAAATTAGATCGTGATACATTCGAAAATGATAAATCCACACCTTTCATATTTGCATTAAAAAAATTAACACGACTGAAGTCTGCTTTTGTAAGTGTGGCGTTTTCCAAGTTACTACCGGAAAAATTAGCTCTAGTAATCTCAGCTTTATTAAAGTTTGAGTTCTTATAATTCCCACGGCTAAAATCAGTGCGTGAAGCAACAACACTTTCAAAATTAGCATTTTCTGCTATGGAGCCAGCAAGGGATGCGCGCACTAAATTTGTCTTTACAAATATACTGTCTGTAACATTCGTGTTTCTTAAATCAGATGCGCTTAAGTCTGCTCGCGTAAAGTCGGAGCCGATAAAATTAAATCCCTCCATAATCAGATTGCGCTTACGGCAGTTTTTCCAGTCAACGCCTCGTTCTGCCGTGTCGCTGCAAGCTGCATATGCCTTATTGGCAATAAATGTATTAGGTAGCACTAAAAGGGAAATTCCAAGCAACGCATTGATTGCCAAATTTTTAAAAATATTGCTCACAGCAGTTTCCATCCATCAGGTTACCAAATCAATATTGGTAATATTAAGGGTAAAATTTTATTTTACGAGGCCATGAGGTGTTTTTTCCCAGTCATGTGGCTTCACAATTAAATGAATAATAGCACGCCAGCCAGCAAAGGAAATTAAAATCCAATAAATTGGTAAAGTAAAAAGTAATTTTGAAAACATATCATATTTCGTTTGCTGCAATACAGCATAAGCCAAGAGGGCATAAGTCGTATATCCACCAACTAAGTTAAAGATACTTGTCGCAATTATTAAGCCATCAAAATGGGTAGAGGATGGCGTGTTCAAATTGATAATTTGTATAATCGAAGTTGCCAAAAAACTGGGTGGATTAATGCCGATATAACAATAGATGTCATTAGCAAATGGAAAGCCATCGCATTTTTGAAACCGACATCATCTAAAAAATGAAACGGGTTTCTACTGTGAACCAAAATGGTTTGCATCCAGCCTTTTAACCAGCGTGTTCTTTGCCTTATCCATGGCTTGAGTTGCGGTGGTGCTTCCTCATAAGTCGGTAACGTAATTGTAGTACAAAGATAACCTTCACGAAAAAGCCTAATACCAAGATCAGCATCTTCAGTTACATTGTAAGGATCCCATGCCCCTATCTGTTTTAGTATATTAATTTTGAA
>CALDZF010000268.1 GCA_937944165.1 uncultured Rhizobiaceae group bacterium
TTCCTTTGCTCTTGCGGCAAAGAATGGAGTGCGGAGCCATCACTGGCCATTTGGAAATATGCCGCCAATAGGGGATATAACAAACTCAGAAATTGATGAAATTATCAATTACATACGATACTTACAACGAGCCAATGGTATTGGTTTTCCTGGTTAAAACATAGGCTGATATTTCCAATTCGTTTTCGGATGTCACGTGTCACATACAAATCTAGTCGCACTGTCCTTTGATAGTAATTTTTGGAAATTAGAACTTGCCATAATCAGCATATTGTCTGATGAAACTGCACTAAGACGATAGTCCATATACTCAGCAAGTATGCCTTACAACATTTAACATTCTTTAGAATGTTGACCGTCACAATTTGTGAGATCGAGAATAATCAGTTGCAAATCTTATCTGAGATCTATGCCTTATTAAACTTCACGCAACCCTATGATTAAGTTCTAGAAACAGATACGTATCTTTTATCCACTGGCTACTCTAAAAACCATTTTTTTGCCATGAAAGCGGTATCTCTTTGAGTTACTTGATAGCACTGAAGTATTTGTTGCAGGGCTCGCTTAGAATCTATGGACGCCCTCGTATGCGGCCAGCAAGTTCAAATTCTTCGAATACATCTCTTGAGACCTGCAGCCGCTGCTTGTCCATGTGCCTCCCCAGAATTCGAAAAACCTCATCAATCTCACGTTTGTATAAAACTCTTGTAAGTTCCACGACCAACATTGCTTCTTCAGTTAGTTCGACGCGTTCCTCTTCTCCCTCGTCTGCCATGGTATAGCTCTCAAGTTTGCAAATTTACTCAAAGGGGGCATCCGCGGCAAGCCGGGTGTTTAGAACATGTCCACTGCTGTCCATGCGCAATGACCTTTGGGTTTGCGCCTTGGACATGCGTCATTGCCACCCGGCCGAAACCGGATGCAGTGACAAAGGGGTTCTAAAGCCCCACGCTCAGTCATTTCACCGAGCGCCTCTTTCTTCTAAAGGATTTAACTCATAATTTCTATGGCTTAGTTGTCAACCAGTCGCATAGTCGGCAATTGAGTATGTTCGAAAATACTGCAAAACCTGAAAAATCATTGGTATAAGCAAAGTATAAATGCCTGTGGTCGTTGAATTTCTGGGCAACTTTACTTTATTCCACAAAAATACTGACCCCTGCGACTATATACTGGACAGCAAAAAAACTATGGCCATAGAGCGGGCTATAAGCTTATGTCCTTGTAACTAAGCACCTTTTGATACGCACGCATATGCTGGGCGTTACTCCCAATCAATCGCTAAACTCCATTAACCCTTTGTTTGGATTGACTTAATTCAATCAATAATCACACTGAACCAGTAATCAGTGCAGTAATTTGATGATTGCCACCGGTTGGTAACACGCGATTACGTGCACCAAAAGTGTCTTGATCAAGATCAAAACCGTGACTTACACATGCCTCGTTGCAGCATTGCTGCCAGTGACGAGAAGTAATTGAGGAAAGAACGAATGATGGACGCATCAAAGAGCGTTACACTTGTTAGAACGGAAGGAGCTTTCCTTGCCTTCATTTTCTCTTGCGTGCTTGCATCTGTCAGCTACGCAACAGTCTTCGAATATGATGGTGATGGCAATCTGTCGATCACTGAGACAAAGAATTCCAAACCTGCAGCTAAATCTCCCTCCCTGACCAGCACTTCGCCGGCCCTTAGAGCTTTATCTCGAGAAGTTGCGCTCAAGCATTCAGGTGCCACAGGTGTTCGCATATCTGGCCTTGATGCCCTAACATTCGTCGATGTGTTTGAAGCACTAATCCAGCGGGAAAGTGGGTTTGATCCAACCGCCGTATCTGAAAAAGGCGCCATGGGTCTTGGACAGCTCATGCCCGATACTGCTGCTGACCTTAAGGTTTCAGACCCTTTTGATCCCCATCAAAATCTTGACGGGTCAATCCGATATTTCACTCAACAACTCGAACGCTTTGGATCGCTAGAACTTGCTCTAGCTGCCTACAACGCGGGACCCAATCGAGTGAAGGAGTATGGCGACGTACCGCCTTTTGAAGAAACAAAACAATACATTGCCTGGATTTTTAACAAGGTCGGTCTCGAAACTGAGACGCCCAAACCAGTTCAGGCATCCGTCCCGTCCAGACAAAAAAACAAAGAAGAACCCCTGAAAGGAGAAGTTTCAGTATGGGAATATTAACCCCGTGGCTGAGAGCCGCATGCTTGGCTCTTCTTGCTACTTTTCTTATTACCTCACCGGCAGCCGCACAGGATCTGTCACCAATCACAACCATGTTACAGACGATCGGAACAGCTCTGACAGGACCTGTCGGTCGAGCGCTTGGCCTCGTGGCACTTGCCGCAGTTGGCATTCTCTTTCTCACCGGTCGCATGAACTGGATTTACGCCGGATCGGTCGTGGTAGGCCTCGTGATCCTTTTTGGTGCTGCCACCATTCTCGCAGGTTTCTAGGAGGTCATTTCGTTGCGAACACCACTTTTCAAAGGCCTGACGCGACCGGTTTCTCTAATGGGGCTTCCTATGACCTATGTCATCATCTTAATGCTGGTCGTTGTAGGAGGCTTCATCGCAACACTATCTCTCGTCTACTTTGGAATAAGTGCTATTGTTGGCTACATCGCATTGCGCCTGCTGGCAGCATATGACCCTCGTATTTTCGATGTTATTTTCACGGTCCTGCGCGTCACACCTCTAACCTCCACCTGGGTCAAGGGAAAGGGGGTAACCTATGGTGCTTGATAGCAGAGCAACACTCGCTGAAACTTCCCTGGCAGACCCCAAAAGAGATGCAGAAGAACTTCTCGCACGAAGCCTTCCCTATGTGACTGCCATCGATGATCAAACGATTCTTTTGCGCGACGGAGACGTGATGGCCTCCTTCGCGGTTGACGGTATTTCGGCTTCCACTGCAGATGAGGTGACAATTTCTGAGATCGCTACTGCCTTCTCTGCTTTGGTTGCGCAACAGATGTCTGATGTAGGATTTTATGTGCATCGCATTTCGACACGCACAGCCCCTGCCCTGGATCAGGTGGATCAGGAAAAACCCTTCGCAGAAGCAATTGATGAAAGATGGCAGGATTACATTGGGATCGCAGGTCTGAGACATCGGACAACCTTGGTCACAATAACCGTTCGACCCTCAAAAGTCGTCGGTCTGTGGTCCAAGTTTTCTGGTGGCAAACATCAGACCGAAGAGAACCTTCAAAAGCGCGTTGTCCGCCTCAATCAAATCATTTCATCCGTTATAGAGACGCTTGCCAAAACACATCCAAGACGCATGACTGTTTCGGGCGGTGAATGGCTGGGTCTATTACGAGCAACTATAAACGGCACCTATGCACCCCTTTCACCTGGTCGTCGTTTCATCCCCATCAACGACCTCATTTCAAACGTATCGCTGTCCTTTCAGGGTGATGCATTCAGTGTCTTTGGCTCCCACTCACGGAATACAAAATACGGTGCCATCGTTACGTTGAAAGATTATCCAGGAGAAACGTTTGCTGGCATCCTCGATGGTCTGGATCTGGCAACGGACATGGTTGTCACGAACTCATTCACCCCCGGTGAACGCATCGACGCATTGCAGAAAATTCAGCGCGTTGCTCGACAAATGGCAGCAGCGGAAGATGCCGCAAGGTCTCTACAAGAACAATTGCTGGACGCCGCTGATGATCAAGCTTCAGGCCGTGTTGCTTTCGGCAACCACCACTGCACCATTTCAGTTTTCGGAGATAGTGAAGAGGAGTTGGACGATGCATTAGGCCATATTACCCGGGTTGTTACCAGCATCGGCGGCTCAATGATCCGGGAAAATTTTGCAGCGCGCGCAGCCTTCTTTGCACAACAACCTGGAAACTATTCTTATCGTACTCGCGCTTCAATGATTTCTTCCCAGAACTTTGCGGAACTGGGTGCTCTGCATGGCGCTGCGAGAGGTAGGCCCAAGCATCTTTCTCCATGGGGGGAAGCGATTACCATCCTTCCCACAGGGAACGGGGAACCCTATCGGTTCAACTTCCATCTTCCAGGCCGACTTGATGAGCGCACTGTTGGTCATGCTCTTGTTCTCGGTCAGACCGGATCGGGGAAAACGCTGGGAACTGCTTTCCTATTGGCCCAAGCCTCACGCCTCAATCCTCGCATCATTGTATTTGATAAGGATCATGGTTTTGAAATGCCAATCCGCGCCCTTGGTGGTGATTACGCTGCCGTTAAGATGGGTCAGAATACAGGTTTTAATCCATTTGAAGCGGAATCCGATGAGCGCGGCGCTGCATGGCTGACCGATTGGCTTGAAGCAATGCTAAGACCTAAAGATGGGGAACTGTCGCCAGTTCAGATTGAATCTTTGGCGAAGGCCTGTCGTGATAATTCAAACGCCGCGAAGAACCTACAAACCATCCGCCACTTCAGAAGCCAACTGCGTGCCGTGGATGATGGCAAAGACCTCCATACAAGGCTTGGTCGATGGGACAAGGGCGGCCAATTTGAATGGCTCTTTAACGGCGAAGGCACCGACAGTCTCAACTTCAAAAACAATGTCGTGGCGTTTGATCTGTCGGAAATCTTCGACAATGATGATGTGCGAACAGCTTGGCTTTCATACGTATTTCGACGCATTGAGCGCGTCGTAGAGGACGAGCGCCCTACTCTGCTCGTGATGGATGAAGCCTGGAAGCTTCTTGACGATCCTTACTTCCAGTCCCGTTTAAAGGACTGGATGCTCACCATGAGGAAGAAGAATGTTGCCGTCATTCTTCTCACACAAAGAGTATCGCACATCTCAGAAAGCGCTGCGGGCGGAGCGATTATCGAAAGCGTGGTGACGCGTTTAATCTACCCTTCAAACCGCAACACACATCAAGAGTTAGCCCCGCTTAACTTAACGGACAGAGAGCAGGAATTTCTGCTCCAGTCCAATGTCGGACATAGACTTGCACTGATACAGTCTGGCGACGACAGCACCATCATCGACATGGATTTACATGCACTTGGCCCACTTCTCCCAATTCTTGGCGGCGGCAAAGGTGAAACCGCTCGTCAAGGTTGGAGAGACACACCTGCATTCTGGAAGGACCTGATTTCGTGACTAAAAAATTCTTACTCTTTTTACTCCCACTTACTCTACTCGCTTCATGCGCATCGATCCCAACGGAATTTAAGTCGCCCTGTGCATGCGACTACAGACCCATCAACCAACAAATCCAAGAGGATGGAAAGGCTGTAACATGAAGAAATTACTCTCCCGTACCGCTCTGGTTCTGATGCTCACGATTTTCCCTGTCACGAGCGCCGTCCCGCAAGGCATCCCCGTTATTGACACATCTCAGATCGCACAAGTGATTGCTCAGCTGCAACAACAGATCAGGGACTACGAAGAGCAGGTGAAGCAGCTCACAACTCTGAACGATCAACTGACAAATATGCAGCAACGTCTGCAAGCCATGACCGGTGCAAAAGGCATTTCCAGCATACTTAATGACACAGCTGAAAAGACGGCACGCGAAGCTGCATCAGATCTGCAGTCGATTGTGACATCAGCGATTGGAGGCGGCGGTATTTCCGGCAATGTCGGTAACATGGACACTGTGATATCCGACCTAAAAGCACGGTTTGACCTTGGTGATCTCACAGATTTTGACAATTCATCTGTTGCTGCTGACAAAGCAATCGCATCCCTTGCGGGATCCGGCCTGGCGGCTGTTGCGACTGCTGAAGACAGCTACCAAAGAGCCAATGCAGCCGTCGGTCGAGTAAATACCCTTGTCGATCAGATCGATAGTACAGGTGATCTCAAAGCAAGTGTAGATTTCAATACGCGTGTAAACGCCGAAGTTGCAGTTTTGCTGTTGGAAATCTTACGCGTACAGTCGGCACAAACGAATGCTACCGGTATGCAAGCCCTGCAAGTCGCACGCGATGGTCAGGCTTCACGCAACTTTATGAAAGCCGGTAACTAATGAAATTTCCCACTTCAACACTTCTCGTAGTATCGATTTTATTTCCGTTCATTTCACCCTCATTCGCAAATCACGGAAAAAATTTTCACTGTGAGCGCATTCCCTTCCTGCACGAACGAGCTGTAAGCGCGATTAATAGCATCAGCCACAACCAAACAATGTCCGTCATCGTAAAAGAATATGCTGAGCTGTGGGAAGCTGAAGAGATACGTAAAACTTGCGAAGCCGCGGCGGCGGGCAAAGCTGCTGATTTTCCGTGTTTCCAAGGTCGTCGAGATTGGGCCGCGATTAGATCAAAAATTCCAGATGAGCTTTTTGCTTTGGATGCGGAAGCCTTGAGACCGCACCAACTTCGTCTCCAAAAACTTCAAGCGGAGACCCAACCGCATGAGGAGGCTTTCAAGTATTGCGAAGGACTCGGGGTAATTGAACGTTAGAAAGGAACAACATGGATGGCCACGCATATAGCTGATACCTTAACACTGATAGACAACGCCATTGCGACCTACGCTCAAAGTGTGTTCACTGGGTTTGCAGGTCCGGTCACAACCATGATCCAAGCTGGCGGATTGGTTGGATTGGCTTTGATTGCGGCCAATGCACTTTTCCAGTTTGTGCCTGTCAGAATGTCTAGTTATGTGACTTGGGGTTTTCGATATGTCATCGTTCTTTCAATTGCGACAACGTGGTCTCAGTTCCAACCTATCTACAATATTCTAACCAATACTCCTGGTGACATCGGCGCCGCGCTTTTAACTGCCACAAGCGCACCCAATCTGAACACCGCTATGGATGAGATGGTGACGGCCGTCTTTGATTTCTCAGATCGCGCAAGTGAAGAAAGTGGATGGCTTGGCATAAGTCTAACCTCTGTTGTGCTGATCGTTCTGGGCGCACTTATGGCGTGTGTTGCGATTTTGGTTTCCGCCTTAGCCAAAGTCGGATTAGCAATGTCGGTCTCGTTCGCTCCAGTCTTCATTGCATGTCTGTTGTTCAACGCAACAAGAAGCCTTTTTGAATCCTGGACGCGTTTCACAATCGGATTTGCCCTTATTCCACTTGTTCTTGCAGGTGTAATGGGAGCGGTTATAGGCGTAGGCCAAACTCTTGCGTCCGGCACTGGCGGAGCAACAACAATATCAGCAGCTGCGGGCTTTATAATCGTCATCTTCGCGGCGATTTTCATGATGTTCAACATACCCAGTCTGGTGACGGGTTTGGCTGGAACCATTGTAACCACCGGCACCGGAATCGCAGAAGCCCGAGCAGCTGCGCGCAATACTGCAAACACAGCATCCGCACCTGTTCGATCCACTTACAGTGGTGTCGCTCGCTATGATGCGGGACGACAAGCTGCTGACAATGTTCGCGAAGGGGGTGGGGGACGCATCGCCCAAACCGCTGCTTTTGTGACACAAGCAGCGCGCATGAGCCGTGACCGTCAGCGGTTTAGCGACCCGTCGTTTTTCCAGCCAGGTGTTCGTGGAACGACAACAACGGCAAACCGCAGCGCTGCTGCACTGGACACAGCAAATTCCAACTCTTCCAAAAGTGGAACATCTGCTGCCCGCACACAAACAGGATTGAACGGAGGACGTCAGTGAGCCTTCGAGTAACGAACATGAATATGGGATTGGGCCGGGACAGGTATGGCGAAAAAATCTGCTGAACAAGTTGCCTACAGTTTTGAAGACGAAGTATTTTTTCAGCTTCGCTCACAACGTAACCGCTGGATGGTCGTTGCTGTCCTGGCATTGATGCTTGCGGTTGTTGCTATGGTTACTGTGGCCGCACTTTTACCATTTAAAGAAACCAAGCCATTCGTCGTGATGGTAGATCGTACCACTGGTGAAGCCGAAAAGGTTGTGCAAGTCCGCCCAGCCAATCTTGAGGAGCAGGAAGCTGTCCGTCAGGCTGAACTGGTTAGCTACGTGATTGATCGCGAAACTTATGATGTCGCAGACAATCAGGCACGAATTCCAGATGTTCTCATCCGATCTCAAGATCAAGCGAGAAGCTCACTCGTCAGTCTCTGGACCAAGGGGAACGACAACTATCCTCCGGATATTTATTCAAATCGATCTCGACTGCTTGTGAAAATCGTTTCGATTACTTTGCTAACCGATGCAACCGCTCAAGTTCGCTTTCGTAAAAAGCTGGAAACAGAAGGTGAGCGCACAGTGGAAAGAGATTTCGTCGCCACGGTTGGCTTTGAGTTCCAGCCCCGTGTCGAACGTAACCTCGAGGACGTTTGGAAAAACCCACTTGGCTTTGCCGTTTCAAGTTACCGAGTTGATGCCGAAACATTAAATGAAAGGAGGCAATCTCAATGAGATTTCCTGCAATTGCCCATACCCTACTTTTTCTTGCCATTTCGACAAATGTTGCAATTGCAGGTCAAAAGCCCCTTCCGCTTCCCGCTGACGGCCGCATAAAAACGTTCGTTTACAACGAAAACACAGTTTACCGGCTTGATATGCACACCAACTTCATTTCGACAGTGCAGTTTGGTCAAGGTGAGGTTATTGAGAGCATCCAAGTTGGCGACAGCGCGTCATGGCAGATCATTCGCCTAAAACGTGGAGATGTCATTTCGATCAAGCCTTTGAACTCTGATGCCGTGACGAACATGACGGTCTATACTGACAGGCGCGTGTACACTTTTGAGCTTAGGGCACATCGTGGAACTGCGGGACACCGACAAAACCATAACTTTAGAACAACCTTCAGATATCCGACGAACACCTTGTCCGAATTTGGTTCGACCACAGCTACTCGTGGTGCAAAGAACTTTGACTATTTTGTAGCGGGCGAAGCACCGTTTGCTCCGGTCGAAGTTTACGACAACGGAAAACAAACATTCTTCCGCTTTCCTGAAAATGCCCCGTTGCCCGGTGTATTCCGTGTGGGAGCAAAAGGTCGGGAGTTTGTTGTCAATTCAAGGACAGCAGGGAACACCATTGTCGTGGATGGGGTTCAGGAACTTTGGACCGTACGGATTGGAGAAGAGGCTCTTTGCGTCTCGAATGGTCCACTTGTCATCAATCCCCTTTTTGGAAGCTAGGAGGATTGCATGTCTGATGAAAGTATCGATCCAGGTGAAGCTGAACGCTTAAGAGAACGCCGCGAACGGATGTCAGGCGGTCGGCGACGTGGCGGGAATGTTTGGGCTATATTATTCTTCCTTTTGTTGTTTGGACTTGCAGCAATGTTCGTCGTATTTCCCGAACAAGCACGGCAGTTACTCGGTCTTGGTACATCCACGTCTGAAGACATCCAAAAGACTTCGCGCGTAGACAACTCTGGCATCTCCACTCAGATACAACCTGAACCAGAAATTGTGGTGGAAACACCAACATCTCCCATCATTGAAGCGACACCTTCCGCTCCTGTCTCATCTGAGCTTGACCAGGAAGCCAAGGCACGGCTTGAGGCTCTTGAAAAAGCACTTCAGGATATTGCCAATCGCCCAGCACCGGAGGGCGGACCTACAGCCGACGACATAAAGAAACTTCTCGATCAGCAAGCGGCCGCGTTACGCGCTGAAGCTGAGACCAGGGAGCAACTTTTGAAGGCGCAACTGGATGCTCTTCGTGCCCAAACACAGGTGCCCTCTGGTCCATCAGCGGATGAGTTGGCAGAGGCCGAGCGTCTCAGGCTCGAAGCAGAAGAGCGAGCACGACAGAGAGCCTTGCTTCAACAAAGACGTGCTGAGCGTGAAGCAGAACTTCTAGAGCGGCGCGTGTCAGATGGAAACGTTTTCGATGAATCCGAAGAAGGACAATCAACGTCCGGATCACAGGAAGAAGAAACTGGCGTTCGGGAACTTTCACAAAATGAGCAGTTCTTAAGAGACAGTTCGAGCCAGGGATTTAATACAGTTCGAGCTTCAGATTTAGGAGATATTTCCCGAACGATCGTTCAGGGCACTCTTATTTCAGCCGTTCTGGAGACAGCCATTAACACAGAGCTTCCCGGAAACATCCGCGCACAGGTCACCCGCCCTGTCTATTCCTTTGATGGGCAGAATGTACTGATGCCGGCCGGTACGCGTTTGATTGGGACCTACAATCCAGAGATTTCAATTGCTCAAAAACGGGTGTTGATTGCCTGGAACCGGGCGATTACCCCGGAAGGTAAATCTGTGAGGTTGGCAGCGACAGGTGCTGATGGTCTCGGCAGAGCCGGACAAGACGGCAATGTCGATACAAGATTTGCTGAGCGGTTTGGAACAGCTGTTTTGATCACAAGCATCGCAGCGATCCCCTCATTTCTTGCCAATGAAGATGCTAGCGGCGACACAACATCCAGTGCAGCAACCGACATCGCACAAGACGTATCGGATGATCTGCAGGACACCACAGAAGATGTGCTCGAAGACTATTTGAGCTTGCCGCCAATCATTCGGGTGCCTCAGGGCACTTTAATGAATGTGCTGGTTAATCAGGATTTGGTATTTTCATGAATGAGCGCGTCAACAGTTACGCAGAGCAAGGTTTGAAACCGCTTGAGACTCTACTGACCTCTGACGAAGTCAATGAAGTCGTCATAAATCCTGATAATCGCATCTTTGTTGAATACGCAGACAAGCCGCATATGGAAGAA
>CALDZF010000269.1 GCA_937944165.1 uncultured Rhizobiaceae group bacterium
TGAGTTGTAAGTGGAGAATATATTTCGCTATTTTTCTTGGCATCTGATCGAGCAGAAATCGCTGGTAAATTTAAAGCCCTAACAATAACTGGTGGCGTATCTTCTTCTGGAATTTGCCAAAAGCCAAACTTAGCAGTTAGCTTGCCAAAAAATACATGCGAGCTTGTAATACCAAATGGGATAGCCAAAAACGGCCCAACAAATACCGGCATACTAATTAAAAAGCCAGCCAGTGTGAGGTTATCAATACTCAAAATACCTGCAAGCCCAACAAAGCCAAATAGCATTTGAGGCCAAAGATGCTTTGCAGTCACTGATAAAGGCAATGATTCTGCATTCCGAGATTGTGTGCTCCAACCTTTTGCCTGACGCAATACAAATAGTTTGAACAAGAAGATTGAATTGGCAACCGCCATAAGTGGTGCAAGCATCATAGAGAAAATAATTTCCATGATTGAACCTACTACAATTGAAATGCCACCACCAAAAGATTTACGTAATTTGTTTTGTAGCAAGACGTCAGCAATCGAAGCAATTTTAGGTGCAAAAATCATACCCATAATAACAGCAAACAACGTATAGCCTGCGCCTATTGCCTGCATTCGCACACCAAAATCAGGATAAATAAACGCTGATGTGCCTGTTATAATAAAAAGCATCCAGGCAGGTGAGCCGATAAACATTAAAATTGCAAGAAGTAATTGAACGCGGCTAGTCGCCAAAAGTCCAGGCTGATTTAACAATTTGAAATATTGCATGTTACCGTGACACCAACGAAGATCGCGACGGATAAATTCAAGGATATGTGGTGGGTTCTCTTCATAAGAACCACCTTCTTCAGCCAGCACACGACACTCATAGCCGGCACGGCGCATATAAACCGCTTCTACTTGGTCATGGCTTAATATCCAGCCAGATAAAGGGCCTTTTCCTTCAATTTTCGGCAAGTGGCAATGATCAATAAATGGCTTCATACGGATGAGTGCATTATGCCCCCAATACGGACCACAATCAGCCTGCCACCATGCGCTGCCCAATGTGAAAGACTTCATGCCCATACGCATGCCAAACTGGAACACGCGTGTGAAAGCACTGTCAGAAGGAAGGCCAACAACAAGACTTTGTAAGATTCCAAGTTTCTCATTCTTCTGCATAATACGTACCATACGCAATACAGAAGAAGCAGACATTACACTATCCGCATCAAGCGTTAGCATAAAATCATGGTTCGAACCCCAACGTTCGCAGAACTCACGAATATTACCCGCTTTAAAACCAGGGTTATCTTCACGGCGGCGATAAGTAACATCAACTTGCCCCGCCCACGACTGCTTTAATTGTGCAAATATTTTTTCTTCATCTTTGATAACTTCTGGAAAATAAGAGTCACTTAAAACATAAACATGAAAGTTTTCACCTTCACCAGCAGCGACCAGACGAGCAATCATTGCATTTAGGTTGCGATTTACCTGTTGAGCATCTTCATTACGAATACACATCGCAATAGCCGTTGAAGTTGTTATCTCTTCATCACCATTAACTTCCGCAGAAGCAGGGAAAACATGTTGTGCAGCATTTTCTTTTGTGCGCAGTAAAATAAAACCAATAACCGCATTCCAAAAACCGATAGCAGTCCAAGGCAGCGTAATCGCAAAACAAATTAGCAAAACCCATTCAGCCAGAACAATTCCACCTAGAGATAGGGAATATGTCATCATACTGAGCAAGCCAAGGATTGTTATAATAACCAATGAAGCAAAGATTTGTCTGCGAAGTGTTGGAGTCATAATTAAGTTTACCCAAATACAAAATTTACAAATTAAATTGACAAATGCTCAATCTACCTTCTTTTAGGCATAAATGAGACAAGCATCGACTTGTTCCCTAAGGTTATAAAGAAAATAAACTGAACTGTGTCTGAACAATTGAATCACATAAATGTCATCGACCAAAAAGCAAGTCGATTAACCTATGAGAGCGTGAATAGCGCCATTATAGAAAAATGTCAACTTACTGATTTTAAAGAAAATTTTGTTATAGTTAAGACACTTTACAGTGGTATTAGCAGGGGTACAGAAAGCCTTGTCTACAGCGGAAAAATACCAATAACTGAACAAAACAGAATGCAATGCCCCCATCAGGTAGGCAATTTCACATTTCCTGTTACCTATGGATATGCCTGTATTGGGAAAGTTATTGAAACACAAAGTGATGTTTCACGTGTAAAAAAAGGCGATGTTGTATTTGTTTTACATCCCCACCAAGATATTTTTTGCGTGTCAGAAGATTTCTGTAATGTAATTCCGCCTACCCTTCCTCCTGCCAGGGGGGTGCTTTCAGCAAATATGGAAACTGCACTTAATGCCGTTTGGGATGGGCAGCTGCAAGATACGCAAAACCACCTTGTAATTGGCGCAGGTGTTGTGGGCCTGCTCACTGCTTTTTGCATTCGTGAAGTTTCAATACATTCACCTATAATTGTTGATGTAAATCCAGATAAAAAAGCCATCGCAAAAAAGCTTGGGCTTGATTGCTTAACCCCTACTGAGTTTTTAAATTCAAACTCACCTGATATGTCACGTATATTTAATACAAGTGCCGCATCAGCAGGCCTTCAAATGGCAATTGATAGTGCAAGCTTTGAAGCCAGAATTATCGAAATGAGTTGGTATGGTGATAAACAAGTCACTTTAAATCTGGGCGGAGCCTTTCACTCCAAAAGATTACAGGTTATTTCCAGCCAAGTTGGTCACATTGCACTCTCTAAACGTGAAACACACACATATGCTGACAGGATGCAGGAAGCTATGAAATTGCTTTGCGATTCCAGACTGGACGCCTTGTTGGAACCTGAAATTACATTTGAAAAATTGCCTGACCATCTTCACGACATATTTAGTAACGATAGCAGTGCTCTTTGCCAGTTGGTAAAATATAAGAACGCATAGTGAATTTTAATATATTAGGAGAAACCCCTTGCACGCAGTAGAAGTTCGCGATCACATCATGATTGCTCATTCATTCAAAGGTGAATTTTTTGGCCCCGCACAAGCCATGCACGGCGCTACTTTTATCGTTGACGCTTGTTTTATTTCCGAAACACTTGATGAAAATAATGTGGTCATTGATATCGGTGCTGCGCACGACGCGCTTAAAGCAGTTCTTCAACCCATTAATTATGCAAATCTTGATGAAGTACCCCAGTTTAAAGGTGAAAACACCACGACAGAATTTCTAACCAAACACATTTTTGATCATCTTGCTAAAGCTGCAAATGCTGGTGAATTGGGTCGCAAAAAAGGAGAATTGCACTCTATACGCATTACGATTGAAGAAAGTCATGTTGCTCGTGCATGGTATGAAGGCAAACTCTAACTTATGCATATCCTGTTCATAATACCAGGAGATATAAACCTCCCAACAGGGGGATACCGCTATGACCGTGAAATCATCAACGCTTGGAAAAATTCAGGCGTTGAAGTTTCACTCATTAGCATTAAAGGCAACTATCCTTTTCCAACAAAAGCAGACAAGCAATCTGCATTGGAAGAAATAGAAAAACTACCAAAAGCAAATATTGCAGTCGTTGACGGATTACTAGGCGGTGCATCGCCTGAATTCTTAGAAAAACTTTCAAAGGCCCTACCCGTAGTAGCGCTTATTCATCATCCGCTTTGTCTGGAAAACGGATTGGATAAAAAAAGCGCTAAAAGTCTTGAAAACAATGAGCAAGTAGGCTTGCAGTTCGCCTCAGCAATAGTCACGACAAGTCCTGCAACTACTCAAACGGTCAGTAATTTGTTTAAATATGAAAAGACCAATATCCATAACGTTTTACCTGGCGTTGAACGCGGGGAAATTTCTGATGGCAGCAAAAATTCTACGACCAATTTATTATGTGTAGGTTCTGTCATAAAACGCAAAGGCCACAAGGATTTACTGCTTGCTTTGGCCAATATAACCCATCTTGACTGGCATTTGGATTGCATCGGAAGCACAGACTTTGATCAAACACTTTTCGCAGAATTAAAACAAACCCTAGAAGCCAAAAGCCTTGCAAATAAAATTACCTTTCATGGCAGTGTCAGTGAAGAAATAATTTCACAAGCTTATGAAAATGCAGATATCTTTGTGTTACCCTCTCTTTATGAAGGCTATGGTATGGCTTACGCGGAAGCCATTGTGCGTGGGCTTCCGGTTATCGCTACCAAGGCAGGGGCAATTCCTGATACAGTGCCTGAGACTTGCGGGATACTTGTTGAGCCTTCTGACATTCAAGCCTTATCAAATGCACTTGAAAAAATGATCTCTGACAAAGCACTAAGAAACCAATATCGCGAAGCTACATTACAAGCAGAGCCGTTTTTTCCCACATGGCAGAGTTCATCAAAAGCATTTTTGCAAATTTTAAAGGACATATCATTATGAGCGGTTTTTCAGCTGAATGGCTTGCATTACGTGAACCTATTGACCATGCAGCACGAAGTGATGAAATTCTTGCAGGTGTTGCTGGATGGTTCGCAAAAGACAAACACTTAAACATCACAGATATTGGCAGCGGCACGGGCTCAACCTTACGCGCATTAAAGCCTGTATTAGGGCAAACTATAACTTGGCACTTGGTAGACCATGACGATGCCTTGCTAGAAGTTGCCAAGGCAGAAGCACAAGGCGATCACGTTGATTTTTCACTTGCCGATTTATCAACCTCGCTTGATGCTTTACTTGACCACCAACCAGACCTCATCACCACATCGGCATTTCTTGATCTTGTTTCAATGGATTGGTGTGAATGGATGGTAAAAGAAGTCACAGACCGAAAAATTCCGTTTTATGCAGCACTAACCTACGATGGACGCGCAGGATGTGAGCCTGTATTAAATACTGATAAAGACGTATTGGCGGCCTTTAATGCACACCAAAAAACCGATAAGGGCTTTGGAGCCGCGCTTGGGCCTGATGCTGCAGAAACTACAATTGTTTTATTCGAAAAAGCTGGCTATAAAGTCAATCTAGCACAATCAGACTGGATTGGTCATGCAAGAGACAAAGCATTTCAAAAAATGCTTCTCGATGGATGGTATAATGCTGCAAGTGAAATTACGCCTGACAAAGAAGCAGAATTTAAAGGCTGGCTTTCACAACGTTTCGAATTAATTGATAATTCTGAGGCTTCTGTTTTTGTTGGTCACAAGGATATATTTGCCGTACCAGCCTAGGTGTATATTCCAATTAGGTTGAAAGTTTATTCAAGTTACAATCAAACAGAATATCTTGGCCAAGCGGATAAAGCGTTACCTCTGGGCGAAGAGCTTC
The DNA here is from genome assembly GCA_937944165.1 of uncultured Rhizobiaceae group bacterium. Taxonomy (GTDB): domain Bacteria; phylum Pseudomonadota; class Alphaproteobacteria; order Rhizobiales; family Rhizobiaceae; genus JAALLB01. Next base: position 5,317 of record CALDZF010000269.1, read on the forward strand.
ATCTAATTTATCAATCGGCGAAAGATTAAGCCCAGATAAACCACCCCCCATAATCATTGGCGCAACGATTAAATGAAGCCTGTCCAAAACACCCGCATCCATAAAATTCGAGAGCGTTTGATTGCCACCTTCAATCAGAATTTTTTGATATCCATGAGCGCGCAATGCTTCAATAATATCGTTAGCAGCAATATGAAAATCTTTAGCTATTAATTTTATAATCTCTGCTTTACCTATTGCTGGGTGATCCGTCTCCTGGGCGGTAATAATGATAACATCTGCAATGCCATCCTCAAAAAGTTCAGAACTCATGTCAACACGCCCACGCGGATCAATAATAATACGCGTCGGATGGTTGCCCTCACAAAGTCTTACACTTAATTTTGGATTATCAGCATTAACACTACCAACACCAACAACAACTGCATCAACGACACTCCTGATTTTGTGTAAATGCTGCAATCCGTCATCACTGTTTATATATTTAGAATCGCCAGTAGGTGTAGCAATACAGCCATCCAAAGTTTGTCCCAATTGTCCAATAACAAGGCTTTTTGCTTTGCTAATTGATCCTGTAGGATCAGATGTACTAATAGAAAAGGGGATACTCTGGGGCAGGGTTGTCATTTACAAATAGCTAATTATGTTTCGTTACGTAATTATGTTATATTTATCCTGAATACCGACTGAATAAAGTCGAAACTCAATCAAATTTAATTGCACTATTTTTGTATAATGTGATTTGGGGAAATGCCCTGTATTCAGGGCAAATCATGATTAACCCGTAATACTACCTTTAAGTGTAATAGGCCTTGGCGTATGGGTATTAGGAGAGTTTTTCAACGCACCCAATGTTTCGTCTA